>JAHYYS010000028.1 GCA_019424865.1 bacterium | reverse complement strand
TGCTCGCTGGTGCCGATGAGGTAGAGGTCCTCGCCCTCGATTTTGTACATCATGGACTCCATGTCGGTCTGGGACATGACGCCCTCCACCACATTGCCGTGGATCATAAAGGGCGGGATGCAGAAGGTGAAGCCCTTGCTGATCATAAAGTCCCGGGCATAGGCCAGCACCGCCTCGTGGAGGCGGGCGATGTCCCCCATCAGATAGTAGAAGCCGTTGCCGGACACCCGGCCGGCGGAGTCCATGTCGATGCCGTGGAAGGACTCCATAATCTCCGTGTGATAGGGGATGGGGAAGTCGGGCACCTTGGGCTCGCCGAAGCGCTGGACCTCCACGTTGCAGCTGTCGTCGGGTCCGATGGGCACGGAGGGGTCAATGATGTTGGGGATCTGCAGCATGATGTGCCGGATTTGGGCGGCCAGCTCGGTCTCCTTCTGCTCCAGCTCGGCCAGCCGGTCGGCGTTGGCCTTCACCTGGGCCTTGACGGCCTCCGCCTCCTGAAGCTTGGAGGGGTCCTTTTTGGCCTGGCCCATGAGCATGCCGATCTGCTTGGACAGGGCGTTGCGGCTGGCCCGCAGCTCGTTGGCCTCGGTCATGGCGGCCCGGTTCTCCTCATCCAGGGCGATAACCTGGTCCACCAGGGGCAGCTTGGCGTCCTGAAACTTCTTTTTGATATTCTCCTTAACAGCTTCGGGGTTCTCCCGGACAAATCTGATATCCAGCATGGCTTGTTTTCTCCTTTGATTCAGTGGTGTTTTCTGTTCCGGGCGGGACCCGGCGCGGTATTCTTTGTTTCACGTGAAACAAAGGGCGCCGCGGCCCGCCAAAGGGTTCTTTCCCGGCCCTGGGGTTAATACAGGGCCTCATAAATCTCCTGATAGCGGTCGTAGGGGGAGAAGCGGCCGTTGTCGGTCACGCTCTCCTTGGGCAGGTACTCCACCAGGCCGGCCTCCTCCAGGCTGGTGATCAGCTGGCGGCACAGGCTGTAGCGGCCGCGGACGTAGGCCTCGTCAATCTGCCAGAACCAGTCCAGGGCGGAGCTGGTCTTGGACAGGGTGTCCTGCAGCTGGGTGTTGTTCTGCTGCAGCTCGTCCATCTGGCTCTCCTGCTGGGCGGCCTGCTCCTCCAGCTCGGAAACCTTCTCCTTCAGCGCGGCGTTCTCCTCCTGCAGGCCCTGGAGGGACTGGAAGGCGGAGATGGTCTGCTGAAGGTCGCTGATCTGCCCCTCGTTTTGTTCCTGCATCAGCTCATACTGCCGGCGGTCCATCCTATAGGTGATGAACAGCAGCACAAAGGCCGCGGCAAACAAAATGGCGATATACTGAAACACCGACCGCTGGCGGCGCTTCTGCTGGCCGTGGGAGATGCGGTGCTGACGGGACTCCTTGGCGTCCCCGCTCTCCTGCGCCGCTCCGGCGCCGGACGGCTGCGCCTCCTCCTTGGGGGCGGGGGAGAGGGGCTGCTGCTCCTGTTCCTTCTCATCCATTCAGACCGGCACCTCCTTCGTTCAGGCTCTGGAGCAGGGCAAGCAGCCCCTCCAGGTCCTGGCTGTCATAGTATTCCAGCTCAATTTTGCCCCGCTTGCCCCGGTGGGCAATCTTGACCTTTCGGCCCAGGCGGCCGGACAGGTCCTTTTCCAGCTCGCCCAGATAGAGGGAGAGATCCTCCCCGGCCGGCTTGGGCTTCTCCTGGGCCTGCTTCTGCAGGGCCTTAATCAGGGCTTCGGTCTGCCGCACGGAGAGCTGCCCCTCCACCACTTTTTTGGCCGCCTGCCGCTGCATGGCGGGGGTGGGGGCCCCCAAAATGGCCCGGGCGTGGCCGGCGGAGAGCTGTCCCTCCTCCACCAGCTTCATAATGTCCTCCGGCAGGGCCAGCAGCCGCAGGGTGTTGGCAATGGCCGGGCGGGATTTGCCCATCTGCTGGGCCACCTGCTCCTGGGTCAGGCCGTATTCCTCCATCAGGGTCTGATAACCCCGGGCCTCTTCGGCGGGGTTCAGATCCTCCCGCTGGAGGTTTTCAATCAGACCCAGCTCCATGACCTTCCGGTCATCGGCCTCCATAATTACGGCGGGCACCTCCGTGAGGCCGGCCAGCTTGGCGGCCCGCCAGCGCCGCTCGCCGGCAATAATCTGATAGTACCCGGTGGAGAGCCGTCGGACTGTCAGGGGCTGAATGATGCCGTGGATCCGGATGGATTCGGCCAGGTCGGCCAGGGCCTCCTGGTCAAAGCGCTTGCGGGGCTGGTTCAGCCCCGGCTCCACCTGGGAGATGGGGAGGGTAACGGAGCCCTCGCCCTGGGGCTGCAGGTCCGGGTCCCCCAGCAGGGCGTTCAGGCCCCGCCCCAGCCCCAGCTCTGTCTTTCGTTTTGCCATATAAACTCCTTCTCTGTTGAATCAGGGACGGGAGGTGAGGGAGTGCTGCGGCCCGGCCGCGCCGGGCCAAATCCTATATTTAAAGGTAGGAGTGCCTCCACGCCCCTGATTCCCTATGCCTATTTGGACAGATGGTGCTTTGCGGTCATCTCCTGGGCCAGCGCCCGATAGGCCTCGGTGCCCCGGGACCAGGGGTCATAGGCCAGCACAGGCTTGCCGTGGCTGGGGGCCTCGCTCAGGCGCACATTGCGGGGAATCACAGTGGCGTAGACCTGACCGGGGAAATGGCGCTTGACCTCCTCCGCCACCTGAAGGGACAGGTTGGTCCGGCCGTCAAACATGGTCAGCAGCACGCCCTCCAGGTTCAGCTTGGGGTTCAGCCCCCGCTTGACCAGGCGGACCGTGGCCAGAAGGTCGCTCAGCCCCTCCAGGGCATAGTACTCACACTGCACCGGCACCAGCAGGGACTGGGCCGCGCACAGGGCGTTGACCGTAAGCAGCTCCAGGGAGGGGGGGCAGTCGATGAGGATGTAGTCGTACTGCGGAGACAGGGCGTCCAGCGCCTGTTTCAGCAGCGCCTCCCGGTTGTCAATGCCGATCATCTCAATGCCGGCCCCGGCCAGCGCCTTGTTGGAGGGCAGCACGTCGCCGAATTTGGTGGCGGCCACCGCCCGCGCCGGCTCGGCGCCGTTGATGACCACGTCATAGATGTTGGGGGATGCGGTGTTTTTGTCCACCCCCATCCCGGAGGTGGCGTTTGCCTGGGGGTCAAAGTCACACAGCAGCACGCGCTTGCCCAGCTCATGGAGCGCGGCTGTCAGATTGACTGTGGTGGTGGTTTTTCCCACTCCGCCTTTTTGATTGACAACAGCAATAATTCTGGCCATAGGCACCTCCTTGCAGCGGTTGTCGGGATCTCCGCGGGAGAAATACAGGGCCCTCGGCCCTGTGTGCCTCAGCCGTCCGGAGAGAATGGGAACAGAAATGCCGCCTGTGCCGCGGAAAGAAGTTCAGCGGATTGCGCGAGTTCCATTATATCAATCACCGCAGGGCATTTCAACCGTTTTCCCAGGTTTTTTCGCGGAAAATCCCGATGGGGCCCCTGGCGCAGAGGGGAGCGGCAGAAAAATGTTTCACGTGAAACACGGAAAAAAGAAAAGCCGCCGCAGAGGTCCTGCGGCGGCCCATGAGGGAGTGAGCCCTAGGGTCGGCTCCGGCGGGGAATATGGATGGTGAGAAGGATTTCCTCCTCCGTGTCCTCCCGGCGGCACTGGGCATCCACCCCAGCCGAGCGCATCAGGTCCAGGCTGCGGGTGATGGTATTGAGAAAGAGGCGCACATCCTTTACCACAAAGGTGGGCCGGCGCTGCTGCTTTTTGGGGGGCGGCGCGGAGAGGGCGGCCTCCACCGCCGCCTCGGTCTGGGCCACCGTCATGCCCTCCCGCACCACGCGCTGGGCCAGCGCCAGCTGGCGGTCCCCGTCCTCCAGGCGGAGCAGCGCCCGGGCGTGGCGCTCGGAGCAGCCGCCCTCCCGCAGCAGGGAGAGCACCTGGGGCGGCAGGCGCAGCAGGCGCAGCTTGTTGGCCACCGAGGACTGGCTTTTTCCGATGCGGCGGGCCGCCTCCTCCTGGGAGAGGTGAAAGTCATCAATCAGCCGGCGCAGGGCCAGGGCCTCCTCCCAAAAGTCCAGATCCTTTCGCTGAAGGTTCTCCACCAGCGCCAGCAGGGAGGAGGACTGGCTGTCGGCCTGAATGGACAGACAGGGGACCTCCTCCAGCCCGGCCAGCTTGGCGGCCCGAAGCCGCCGCTCGCCGGCCACCAGCTCCCAGCTGCCGTCCCGGCGGCGCACGGTCAGGGGCTGAAGCACCCCCAGGGATCGGATGGAGTCCGCCAGCTCATGGAGCTCGGCGGGGGAGAAGACCGTTCGGGGCTGGTTGGGATTGGGCTGGATGGCATCTACGGGCAGGAAAAGGACGCGCCCGCTGTCATAGATCCCCTTTTTGGGCAGCAACCGCATAAAAATTCCGCCTTTCCGCACTCAAGCAAGGTTCTGAAATACTTCTGATTTAAGTTTACCATATTTTGGTATAAAAACGGTCGAATTCGGGCAGCGGACAAAAAATATATAAGATCCGGAGGAAAAGGAACAAAAGGCGGCAGAAAAGGGCGCAGAGCACCCGCCTTTTGCAGGAAAAACTGCACCGGAGGGGCCAAAGCCGCCCCGAAAGGGGAAAACAAAAATTTTTTTGAAAAAGGGATTGCAGGAGTGGGGAATTTCTAGTAAAATGAACCTGTATCGACATCATTTGCGTGGCCCGTGTGTTCGGGCCACTGTCATTTTCGCGGGAGGGCAGAGGGACACATGGAGCTATTGAAACAGCGCATCCGGCAGGATGGAGTGGTAAAAGGGACCGACGTGCTGAAGGTGGACAGCTTTTTGAACCACCAGATGGACGTCGCGCTATTTGAGGAGATCGGCCGGGAATTCCAGCGCCGGTTCTGCGACTGCGGCGTGAACAAGATTTTGACCATCGAGGCCTCGGGCATCGGGATCGCTTGTGTCACGGCGCAGTTTTTTCACTGCCCGGTTATTTTCGCCAAAAAGAGCCAGACCAAGAACATTGCCGGCAAGGTGTATAACACCAAGGTGGAGTCCTTCACCCACGGCCGGGTCTATGACGTCATCGTGGCCAAGCAGTTTTTGGGCCCGGGAGACCGGGTGCTGATCATTGATGACTTCCTGGCCAACGGCGCCGCTCTGGAGGGGCTGATCGACCTGGTGAATCAGGCGGGGGCCGAGCTGGTGGGGGCGGGTATCGTCATTGAAAAGGCCTTCCAGCCCGGCGGCGCCCGCATCCGCGCCAAGGGGATCCGCGTGGAGTCTTTGGCGAAGGTAAAGTCTATGTCGGAGGAGACCGGCGTGGAGTTTGAGGACTGAACCGGCGCCCTGGGCCGTGCCGGCCAGGGACTCCACGGGGCCCCATCTTGGATGGGGCGGCCGGCAGGCCGAATATTCGCAGGTCCGAAGGACCGGAGAATTACCGCAGGCGGAATTGACTTCCGCCGAGGACGAAAAGGAAGGGAACCCGCAAAATCTTTGATTTTGCGGGAGGTCCCTGGCGAAGGTAAAGTCTATGTCGGAGGAGACCGGCGTGGAGTTTGAGGACTGAACCGGGGCTGCGGAATATCTCCAGACGAGCCGCCCTGCGGAAAGGCCCCGGCGGGCCGATGCGGGCATCGGCCCATATAACATAGAAGGGGAGACCGCCGTCCGCGGCGGAAAATCCCCCAACAACGGTTAAAACCGGCCTGTTCCGGTTTTAATAGATCCATTCAATGGAATGAAACGAACGACACCAAAGGAGGACAACCAAATCATGAAAAAGATTCTTGCGATGGCTCTGGCCGTGGTAATGAGCCTGTCTCTGACGGCCTGCGGCGGCAGCGGATCTGGCAGCGGTTCTGTCTCCGGCTCCCAGTCCGGATCCGGCGGCGACGCCAGCGCGGCGGATACCAGCGACTTTAAGGTGGGCGCCATCTATATCAACAGCCGCAGCGACACGGCGGGCTATACCTATGCCCACCACAACGGCATCACCACCGCCATGGAGGAGCTGGGCCTGGACCCCGATACCCAGCTGGCCATTGTGGACAACGTGGCCGAGGACTATGACCAGGTGGCCACCGCCGTGGATACCCTGGTGAGCGAGAACTGCAGCATCATCTTCGGCATTTCCTTCGGCTATATGCAGGCCCTGGCCGACAAGGCCGAGGAGTACCCCGACGTGATCTTCTCCCACGCCACCGGCTACTCCGCCAACGAGACCAACTTTAACAACTACTTCGGCCGCGCCTATCAGGCCCGCTATCTGGCCGGCATCGCCGCCGGACTGAAGAGCCTGGAGACCGGCAACAACAACATCGGCTATGTGGCCGCCTACGGCCGCCAGTACGCCGAGACGGCCTCCGGCATCAACGGCTTTGCCCTGGGTGTGCAGGCGGTCAACCCCGACGCCACCGTGTATGTGAAGGAGCTGGGCGCCTGGGCCGACGAGGTCAACGAGGCGGCCTTCGCCCGTGAGCTGATCCAGTCCTATAACTGCGGCGTGATCTCCCAGCACTGCGACTCCGCTCAGCCCCAGATCGCGGCCCAGGACGCCGGCGTGTTCGGCTGCGGCTATAACTCCGACATGACCGCCGACGCCCCCGACGCCCACCTGACCGCCGCCATCTGGCACTGGAACGTCTACTATCACAAGGCCATCGAGACCGCCATGACCTGCGGCGGCGCCGAGAACTATGTGGAGGCCATGGGCGGCTCCGCTTACTACGGCGGCCTGGCCGAGGGCTTTGTGGGCGTCTCCCCCCTGAACGAGGCCACTGTGGCCCCCGGCACCCAGGCGGCCATTGACGCGGTGACCGAGCTGATTGTCTCCGACGAGTGGGATGTGTTCTCCGGCGTGAAGCTGCACATCACGATCAACGAGGACGGCACCGCCGCCGTGACCCAGGAGGAGGCCGACCTGCGCTGCGACGGCCAGGAGCTGGTGGACGGCGCTCTGGTAGAGCGGGATCCCGTGGTTGTGGCCGCGGGCGGCGCGTCCGTGGAGGACTCCGTCATCACCGGCAGCATGAATTACTTTGTGGAGGGCGTGGAGGACGCCTAAGTCTCCCCAGCCAAGACCCGTTACGGAATGCACCGGGCCGGCCGGAAACCGGCCGGCCCGGCGTCTTTTACGCCTGGAATTTAGAAGAAAACGGCAGCAGGAGAGCGCGGGGGAGCGCGAGGGGGCGCAGCCCGCCTCGCATGAGATCCAGCCGCCCCCGAAGCCGAAGGCGCAGGGCGCGCAAAGCGCGGACCTTCCCGCCGGAAGGCGGGAATGGTAACGGCGGCATAATCCGGCCGGAAACCGGCCGGCCCGGCGTCTTTTACGCCTGGAATTTAGAAGAAAACGGCAGCAGGAGAGCGCGGGGGAGCGCGAGGGGGCGCAGCCCGCCTCGCATGAGATCCAGCCGCCCCCGAAGCCGAAGGCGCAGGGCGCGCAAAGCGCGGACCTTCCCGCCGGAAGGCGGGAATGGTAACGGCGGCATAATCCGGCCGGAAACCGGCCGGCCCGGCGTCTTTTGCCCCTGAGGTTGGGGAGGAACCGGGACGCAAGGGCCATCAGACAGAGATTCGGGCGCATGCTATGCGCCCCTGCACGGCAGAAATGTGGCGCAGGGGCGGATACCATCCGCCCGTCTGCGGTGCGGCGAGAGGGGCCGGGCGCAGGGAAGGCGGTGCACGTGGCGGCACAGCACGCGGATATTCCCATCTGGCAGGGACGCGGCAGGTTTTCCTTTTCGCGAAGGAGCTGCCGAATCGGGGCCAGCCTCCGCACTGCCCTTTCGCAGGGGCGGCTATCAGCCGCCCGTGGGCGCATGATATGCGCCCCTGCACAGCAGCAGGTGTTGGAGCAGGGGCGGATCTGATCCGCCCATCCATTATCAACGTACAGGAAAAGGAGTGAGGCCAATGGCGGAACAGCCCTATGCCATTGAAATGCGGGGCATTACCAAGGCTTTTGGCAGCGTGGTGGCAAACCGGGACGTCAATCTGACCCTGCGCCGGGGGGAGATCCTCTCCCTGCTGGGGGAGAACGGCTCGGGCAAGACCACGCTGATGAACATGCTCTCCGGGATCTATGCCCCGGACCAGGGGGAAATTCTGGTGGACGGAAAGCCGGCTTCCATTGCCTCCCCCGAGGACGCCAAGCGGCTGGGGATCGGCATGGTCCACCAGCACTTTAAGCTGGTGGATGTGTTTTCCGCCGCCGACAACATCTGGATGGGGCAGGAGAAGGCGGGCTTCCTGCTCCGCCGCAGCCGGTACGATGTCATCTCCGAGACGGCGAAAAAATTCGGCTTTGAGCTGGACCCGAAGAAAAAGGTGCAGAACATGGCGGTGTCGGAGAAGCAGACGCTGGAGATTATCAAGGTGCTGTGCTACGGGGCCAGGGTCATCATTCTGGACGAGCCCACCGCCGTGCTCACCGTGCAGGAGATTGAAAAGCTCTTCCGCGTGCTGCGCCGGATGAAGGCGGAGGGCCACTCCATCATCATCATCACCCACAAGCTCAACGAGGTGATGGAGATCTCCGACCGGGTGGCCATCCTCCGGAAGGGGGAGTACATCACCACCGTGGACACCGCCTCCACCAACGAGCAGGAGCTCACCGAGTATATGGTGGGCCGCAAGGTGGATCTGAATATCCAGCGCCCGGTGGTGGAAAAGACCCGGCCCCTGCTGGAGATCCGGGACTTGACCATTTTGAACGACGAGGGCGCCACCGCCATCGACCACGTGAACTTCTATATCCGGGGCGGCGAGATTCTGGGTGTGGCCGGCATCGCCGGCTGCGGCCAGCGGGAGCTGTGCGAGGCCATCGCCGGCCTGCGCCCCATCCAGTCGGGCCAGATGATCCACAAGGGGGACAACATCGTGGGCCTGAGCCCCAAGGCTATCCTGGACAAGGGCATCTCCATGTCCTTCATCCCCGAGGACCGGCTGGGCATGGGCCTGGCCCCGTCCCTGTCCATTACGGACAACATGATTTTGAAGAACTACGCCTCCCACAAGGGTCCCCTTGTGGACCGGAAGGCGGGCCGGGCGGACGCCCAGCGGGTCATTGAGGAGCTGGAGGTGGTCACCCCCTCCGCCGAGACGCCGGTGCGCCGGCTGTCCGGGGGCAATGTGCAGAAGGTGCTGCTGGGCCGGGAAATCAAGGCCGGCCCCAACGTCATCATCACCGCCTACCCGGTGCGGGGGCTGGACATCAACTCCTCCTACGCCATCTACAACATCCTCAACCAGCAGAAGAAGGACGGCGTGGGGATTCTCTTCGTGGGTGAAGACCTGGACGTGATGATGGCCCTGTGCGACAAGATTCTGGTCTTGTGCCACGGGCGGGTGATGGGCGTGGTGCACGCCCACAAGACCACCAAGGAGGAGCTGGGCCTGATGATGACCGGCGCGCTGGACCTGACCATGAAGTACGAGGACAAGCCCGCCGGCATCGCCCGGGACACCAATTTTGCCCCCGAGGAGACCGGGGACGAGGGAAAGGAGGGGTGAGACGGCATGCGCTTTCATGTGATCAAGCGGGAGGGCTGTCCGGTGTGGAAACGGATCGCCTTCTATGTCCTGGCGGTGCTGGCCGCCCTGGTGCTGGGCGGGCTGCTGCTGCTGGCCATGGGGGTGGACCCCATCGCCTACTATGGGCGGATGTTCACCATGGGCATGGTGGGCAACCGGATCGCCTACCGGGCCTTTGAAAACTATCTGAAGGTCTTTGTGCCGCTGGCCCTGACGGCGGTGGCCCTGTCCCTGGCCTTCAAGATGAAGTTCTGGAACATCGGCGGCGAGGGACAGTTCATCCTGGGCGCGGTGGCCGCCGCCGCCGTGGCCTTTCAGGCGGGCCCGGTGCTGCCCCAGCCCCTGACCCTGCTGCTGATGTGCATCGCCGCCATGCTGGCCGCGGGCCTGTACGGGGTGCTGGCCGCCGCCCTGAAGGTGAAGTTCGGCACCAACGAGACCCTGCTGACCCTGATGCTCAACTATGTGGCCTTGTATTTCCTCACCTTCCTGGGGGAGACCAAGGCCCCGTGGAACTTCTTCCTGGACGAGACGTCCGCCCGGCCCATCTTCACCAGCTTTTCCAAGCTGGTGTCCTTCCCCAGCATTATGATTGGGAAATTCGGGCTGAACATCTGCGTCATCCTGACCTTCGCCATCGGGGCGCTGGTCTATATCTACCTGAAATATACCAAGCACGGGTACGAGATTGCCGTGGTTGGGGACAGCGTGGGCACCGCCCGGTACGCCGGGATGAAGGTGGGGCGCATCGTGCTGCGCACCGTGTTCCTGTCCGCCTGTCTCATCGGCCTGGCCGCCGCCTTTAAGGTGGGGACCGCCGGCATTTTGTCCACCGCCATCACCGACGATGTGGGCTGGACGGGCATCATTGTGGCTTGGCTGGCCCAGCTGAACACGGGGGCCATCTTCCTGGTGTCCGCCCTGATCAGCATGCTGCACTACGGCTCCACGGCGGCGGCCGCCACCTTCTCCCAGGTGGACTCCAGCTTTGCCGACATGCTCCAGGGCGCCATTCTGTTCCTGGTGCTGGCCGCTGATTTCTGTATCCGGTTCCGGGTGGTACCCGCCGCGAAAGGGGGCAAGGACAATGGAAATGGATAAGCTGGGGGTCGTCACGACCTTTCTGCACAACATTGTGGTCTATAACATCCCGCTGCTCTATGGCACCGCAGGGGAGATTATGGTGGAAAAGTCGGGCAGCCTGAACCTGGGCGTGGAGGGCATCATGGCCGTGGGGGCCATTTTCGGCTACATTGTGGGCTGCTATGCCAACAGCCTGGGGGTGGGCATCCTCACCGCCTTTCTGGCCGGGGCCCTGTGCGGGCTGATTTTCGCCGTGCTCACCGTCTCCCTCCAGGCCAACCAGAATATCACCGGCCTGACCCTGACCACCTTCGGCCTGGGCGTCTACTTCTTTGTGGGCACCGGCATCCGGGCCGTGAGCTGGCCGGCCATGAACGACTATGCCAACATCAAAAACGGCTTCGCCGACCTGGCCATCCCCGGCCTGTCCCAGCTGCCTGTGGTGGGACATGGGCTGTTCAACCACAATATCCTGGTCTATCTGGGGGTGGCAATCGCCCTGGTCATGTGGTGGTACCTCAACCGCACCACCCCGGGCCTGCGCCTGCGGGCGGTGGGGGAGAACCCCGGGGCCGCCGATTCGGTGGGCGTCAACGTGAAGCGGTGCAAGTATATCCACATCTGCATCGGCTGCGGCATTATGGGCATCGGCGGCTATTATATGGGGCTGAATATGTCCGGCTCCTTCAACAGCAGCTGCTGGATCAACGGCTACGGCTGGATTGCGGTGGCCCTGGTCATCTTCGCCAACTGGAACCCCGCCCTGGCTATCCTGGGCACCTTTGTCTTCGGATTTTTCAACACCCTGCGGGTGTCGGGCGGCAGCCTGGCCGCCGCCTTCCCGGAGACCCTGGGCTGGCTGGCCGGCGTGCCCTCCCAGCTGTATCAGGCGCTGCCCTTCCTGATTACCGCCGTCGTGCTGGTGGCCACCTCCGTGCGCAAGCGGGAGGGAAGCGGGCGTCCGGCGGCGCTGGGCCTGAACTACTTCCGGGAGGAGCGTTAAAGCGCACTGCCGCATATCGTAATGAAACAAGGAGACCGCCGCAGGCGGTCTCCTTGTTTCTTCCTGTGCGGGCAGAATCGCGCCGCCCCGCTGCGCGTATCGACTTCCCCGTACGTCTGTAGGGGCGCACATCGTGCGCCCGCCGCCCTGGTTTTCTGTCTTTCCGTAGGGGCGCACATTGTGCGCCCGCGGGGTGCCGGGCTACGGTTATTCCGTAGGGGCGGATATTATCCGCCCGTCGCCATGGATTTCCACCCCGTCGGTGCATGTCCGGAAACGGTGGCCTGGGGATATTTCGCCGCTGCGGCGGCGAGTTCCTTTTGTCATGATACAAAAGGAACTAAAAGATCACTTAGGGGAAGGGGGATTCCGATTTCCCCCTTCCCCTAAGTACCCCTTCCCCTTAAAACGGCCAATCAGGGGGGCTGCGGCCCCCCTATTGGATGTACCCCCCGGGAGGACGCACCCCGCGCCGTTTTTCGTATTGGCTCATCGGTTTGGTACCCCTTTTTCGTAGGGGCGCACAATGTGCGCCCCTACGAAAGCGGCCCTTTACGACTCGGGTTCCTCTGGCGTGTACAGGTAAAGGTAACGATTTCTTCGGCGATACTGACGATCCAGCAGCCGTTGTTCCAAGATAGATAATTTTACATCACGGTCCTCGGGCGGAAGATCTTCCAAATCCTGTACATTCAGGTAAAGGTCCTCCAGTTCCTCTTGAATATCCTTGCTGTGGTTGATTAGGTCGGTAATGCAGGCAAAAGCGTGGCGATAGATCAGATTCTCAAAATGTTCTTGATCCACAGAAATCATCCTCTCCGAAAATTTTACATATTTCTATTTTATCGGAAAAGGAGATAAAATCAAGCCCCTGCGCAAATATAATCTGATAAACAGATAAGCGTGGGGGAGTATATGCCGAAGCGGAAGCAGATAGGGTCGGAGAATTTGATTGGGCAGAAAGTGGTGGCCTTACGAAAAGAAAGAGGCATGTCGCAAAAGGAACTGCTTGCCCGGCTTCAGATACACAATTTGGATCTGGGCCAGTCGGCATTATCCGACCTGGAGGGTCAGAATCGAAAAGTGACCGACAAGGAAATTTTAGCATTAGCCGAGATTTTTCACATCAGTGTCGGAGAACTGCTGGGAGAAGAGAAGTAAGACCGTCTCGTCCTTTGAAGGGGAGGCGGTCTTTTTTTCTGCCCATACAGCCCGCTGCACCAAACGGGAGAGGCTGACATAAAACCATTGCCGAAAGCATATCATGCAGGGACAGCTTTCACACGAGACGGATAAGGGGTGAGCGCAATGGGGGACAAAGAGAGGGGCCGCCTGGGGCGGGCGCTGCGCCGGGGCATAGGTCTGGGCCTGGCGCTGGTGGCGGTCTGGGGCATCAGCCTGACGGCGGATTTTGGGGCTCTGGGGGAGCGGCTGTCCGCCCTGGGCGCCCGGCCGGGCCTGGCGGTGTCCCTGCTCACGGCGCAGATGGGGGAGCTGCCCGGCCAGGACAGGGCCCTGACGGGCTGGGGCAGGCTGCTGCTGGACAGCTCGGCCCTGATGCGGGCGGGGGAGGAGCCGGTGCTTGCATACCGGGCGGAACAGATCCAGCGGGAGGAGGAGACAGACGGGGTGGTGGACGACGACGACCAGGAGGAGCCCGAGCTGGGGCCCCAGTCGGGGGAGGACCAGATTGTGGAGATGACCGGCCGGGGCAAGACCGGGGGACAGTACCTGTATCAGGACGGCGTCTACCTCTATAACCGCACCGGCAAGGAGCTGGACGCATCCATCCTGTCCCAGGGGACGGTGGATGTCCCCCTGGGGGAGGGGCCCCAAATCCTGATTGTGCACACCCACGGCAGCGAGGCCTATTCCCAGAGCGACGGGGACACCTACGAGGAGAGCGACCCCTACCGCACCACCGACTGCACCCACAACGTGGTCAAGGTGGGGGAGGAGATCGCCACCGTCTTCCGGGCCTATGGCTTTCAGGTGCTTCACGACACCAACCTGTATGATTACCCGGCCTACAACGGGGCCTATGACCGCTCGCTCGCGGCGGTGAAGCAGTGGCTGGCGGACTATCCCACCATCAGCATCGTGCTGGACGTCCACCGGGACGCCCTGGTGGGCAGCGACGGGGAGGTGTATAAGCTGGTCTCTCAGGAGGCGGGGGAGAAGGTGGCCCAGGTGATGCTGGTGGTGGGCAGCAACGACACCGGCCTGGAGCACCCCCGGTGGACGGATAACCTGGCCTTTGCCGTCCGGCTGCAGAAGAATCTGGTCACTGGCTATGACAGCCTGGCCCGGCCCATCGTGCTGCGCAGCAGCCGGTATAACCAGCAGCTTCTGCCCGGCTCCCTGCTGGTGGAGGTGGGGGGACACGGCAACACCCTCACCGAGGCCATTGCGGGGGCCCGCCTGTGGGCGGACAACGTGGCCCGCACCCTGCTGGACATGAAGGAAGAAGGATAAGTCACAGGCCCCCGGCGCTTCCGCGCCGGGGGCCTGTGACTGTCGAAAAAGAGGCTTGTCAATTGATAGAAATTGACAAGCCTCTTTTTCGAGAAGAGATGCACGAAATTTCTGCCTCGATTTCTTGCGAAATTGTCGGCAAAAACTTCGTGAGAGGTGTCATTTCCGACGTACACGCCGCCGGAAATGACAAGATTTCATTTTATTCCGTCGTCTGCGGACGACGGACCTCCCTGCGGGAGGGCTTTTTCGACGAGCTGAGGCCCCCGGACCTGTGCAGATGTTGAAAAATTTTCCGTGGGGTTACGGCGCGGCGGCCGGAACAACCTCGTTTTCCCGGTAGTACTGGGCGCACAGGAAGTCCTGATAGAAGGCGTCCTCCTCCGGGGGCAGGGCGTCGGTGAGCCCGCCGTCCTGCCAGTACAGGCCCTGGGTGTGGACCAGGGGGGTAATCTCCCGCAGCTGGCGGGAGAGCTGCATAAAGCCCGGCCCCTCCCAGCCGCACTGGTCAAAGACCTCCTCCATCAAAAAGCAGGGGGAGAAGTCGCCGCCGTCCCCCACAAAGTCGTTGTCCAGCACCGCCCGGGCGGCGGAGTTGGCCCAGATGAGATAGGGGGTGGAGTAGTAGTCGTAAAAGCCCTGGGTGGTGGCCACATTGAAATCGGTGCCCAGCGTCCAATAGGCGGAGTTGCCGTTGCCGCCCCAGGGCTTGTGGTCGCCGAAGAGCACCAGCACCACCGGCTCCTCCAGCGCCTCCAGGCCGGCGGCCAGGCCGGTCATGGCGTCAATGGTGTCCGCCACCCCCTGGAGATAGTTGTTCCAGATGTTGCAGGTCTCCTGGTTCAGGCCGGAGTCCTCCGGGGTGAGATAGGCAAATTCCGCCGGCTCGGCGCTGTATGGCCCGTGATTCTGATAGGAGACGGAGAAGGAGAAGCAGGGGCCGTCCTCCGACCGCTCCTCCAGCTGGTCCAGCAGCTCCCGGGCCAGAATCTGGTCGGAGCGCCACACCGCCGTGAGGGGGTCCACCAGCTCGCCATAGTGATTTTCCGTGAACCAGTACTCCTCAAAGCCCAGATAGGAGTTCACGTTCTGCCGGTTATAGAACCAGCCGTAGCCCGGGTGGCTGCCGAAGGTCTGATAGCCCTGGTCCCGCAGGTACCACACATAGGAGTCGGTGTTCTTCCGGAAGTCCTCGTGGGCGGTATAGCCGGTGAGGAAGGCCCACTCGCTGTCCACCGTGCCCCCGGCGAAGATGTTGGTCAGCAGGTCGCCGGAGACGGACTGCGCCTCCAGGGCGTGCCAGGGGGCATATACCTGGGCCACCGCCTCCTGCTGGGCCAGCAGGGGGAAGTCCGTCAAATCGCAGAAGGCCTCCAGCATGACGCTCATCACCGACACCTGCCGGTCCGCCGGGATGTCGGCGTCCTGATACTGCTCCAGCAGGGCGGCGGACTCCGCCTTCTCATAGCCCTCGGGGGGCGTGGGGAACATGTCCTGAAAGCTGTGCAGAAAGGGATAGACGCAGCCCTTGGAGACAAAGACCTCCACGTCGGACCAGGGGTTGATGTAGTCGTTGTTGGCGGTCTGCTGATAGATTTGGGGGTTGAAATACAGGGCGGGGAAGGAGACCGCCGCCAGGGACAGGCAGGACAGGACGCCGAATGCCCGCTCCCGCCAGCCTCTGACGCCCCGGGGCATCAGGAAAATGGAGAAGAGCAGCCCGGCCGCAAAGCAGCCCACGGCAAACCAGACCAGCCAGGTGAGATCCAGGGTGTAGTGCCCCACAATGCCCCCCGCCTCGGCAGCCAGGCGCACGTCGGTGCCCAGCAGGGGATCCCCGCGCAGGCGGATTTTGAAGTAGTTCACCAGGGATACGCCGATGACGGGCAGAAAGCTGCCCAGAAAGCCGCCCCAGGCCCGCCCGGTGAGAAAGTAGAACAGCCAGATCAGCAGCACGGCGGGCAGCAGGTTGAGGAACAAAATCAGGGGATTGTAAAGGTACGAGTATAGAAGAGCCATGCTGTTCAGCTTGGTGTAGGCGGTGGCGGCAAAAAACAGGGACAGCCCGCCCACACAGCAGCCCAGACCGGTGAGTGCGGCAGCCATCCAAATCGTGTGCGCAGTGCCGTATCGCGCCTGCGTGCCGGCGGGCAGGCGCATGATTTGCAGCAGCGTTTTCATAAAAGCCCTTCTTTACGTCAATTTTCCACAGAGTTCACAAAATTATAACATAACGCCGCGGAAAAAGAAACCCCAGTCCGGACGTTTGGAAAAAGCAGAAAAAACAGCGCCCCCGGCAGGAAAACCGGGGGCGCTGTGGAAGCGGTGTGCAGCTTTTTGCAAAGCCGCACACCGCTTTTTTGACACGCTTAATAGGCCAGCTTCTCGTCCAGCCAGCTCTTCAGCTGGTCGATAGGCACCCGGACCTGCTCCATGGTATCCCGGTCCCGGATGGTGACGGCGTTGTCCGCGGGGGTCTTGTCGTCGCCCACGGTCGCGAAGTCCACGGTGATGCAGTAGGGGGTGCCCACCTCGTCCTGGCGGCGGTAGCGCTTGCCGATGGAGCCGGCGTCGTCATAGTCCACCATGAAGTACTTGCTCAGCTCGGTCTGGATCTCCCGGGCCTTGTCCCCCAGCTTCTTGGACAGGGGCAGCACGGCGCACTTGTAGGGGGCCAGGGCGGGGTGCAGGCGCAGGACGGTGCGCACGTCGTTCTTCTCGGCGTCCACAACCTCCTCGTCATAGGCGTCCACCAGGAAGGCCAGGGTCACCCGGTCGGCGCCCAGGGAGGGCTCGATAACATAGGGGATATAGTGTTCGTTTTTCTCCTGGTCGTAATAGGTCATATCCTTGCCGGAGGTGTTCTGGTGGGCGGTCAGGTCAAAGTTGGTCCGGCTGGCCACGCCCCACAGCTCGCCCCAGCCGAAGGGGAAGACGAACTCGAAGTCGGTGGTGGCGTTGGAGTAGTGGGACAGCTCCTCAGGCTCGTGGTCGCGCAGCCGCAGGTTCTCGTCCTTCATGCCCAGATTCAGCAGCCACTTGTGGCAGAAGTCCTTCCAGTAGGCGAACCAGTCCAGCTCGGTGCCCGGCTGGCAGAAGAACTCCAGCTCCATCTGCTCAAACTCCCGGGTGCGGAAGGTGAAGTTGCCCGGGGTGATCTCGTTGCGGAAGGACTTGCCGATCTGGCACACGCCGAAGGGCAGCTTCCGCCGGGTGGTGCGCTGGACGTTCTGGAAGTTGACGAAGATGCCCTGGGCGGTCTCGGGGCGCAGGTAGACGGTGTTCTTGGCGTCCTCGGTGACCCCCTGGAAGGTCTTGAACATCAGGTTGAACTGGCGGATGTCGGTCCAGTTGTGCTTGCCGCAGGAGGGGCAGGGGATGTTGTGCTCCTCCACAAACTCCTTCATCTGGGCCTGGGACATGGCGTCCACGCTGTGGCCCAGGTCGAAGTTGTTCTCGGCGCACCAGTCCTCGATGACCTTGTCGGCGCGGAAGCGCTCCTTGCACTCCTTGCAGTCCATCAGCGGGTCGGAGAAGCCGCCCACGTGGCCGGAGGCCACCCACACCTGGGGGTTCATCAGGATGGCCGCGTCCAGACCCACGTTATAGGGGTTCTCCTGGACGAACTTCTTCCACCAGGCCTTCTTCACATTGTTCTTCAGCTCCACGCCCAGGGGGCCGTAGTCCCAGGTGTTGGCAAGGCCGCCGTAAATCTCGCTGCCGGAGAAGATAAAGCCCCGGCCCTTGCACAGGTTTACGATTTTTTCCATGGTTTTTTCCGTGTTCTTCATGTTCTGTACTCCTTTATTGGCAGAATAGTTTGGCTCAAAGCAATCAGTCTCACGCCTCGGCACGCGCGCGGACGGGTCGATACCTTCTCCGACTCCGTGCAGATCCAGCCCGCCAGCGGCGGGCCTGGGCTTTGCCCTGCGCTCCGGCGTTATCGCCCCTGCTTGCGGCCTCGGACGCTGGAAATGCCCTCACGCCTCGGTACGCGCGCGGACGGGTCGATACCTTCTCCGACTCCGTGCAGATCCAGCCCGCCGCCGGCGGGCTTGGGCTCTGCCCTGCGCTCCGGCGTTATCGCCCCTGCTCACGGCCTCGGGCGCTGGAACAAAAAACGCCCCGAGCCAACATTTGGCTCAGGGCGAATAACAATCCGCGGTTCCACCTGAATTTGCGCCGGAGGCGCACACTCGTGCCCGATAACGCCGGGAGGGCGGCGGGCCATTTCCTGCCCGCGCTCCAGGGTGCCTTCCCGCCGCGCCATCGGAGGATTTGCACCGACCATCCTCTCTCTGCCGTCCCGGCCGCGGGGTACTGTTCCCTTGTCTACGCTGTGAGACGTATTGTATGACAGATTTTCCGCCTTGTCAAGGGGCAGGGCCGGAATTTCAGGCTCCTTTGGGCATCAGGAGCCATTTTTCTTGTCCAGCGCCTCCAAGTGCGCCTTCAGCACCAGATTGATATAGCTGGACAGGGAGCGATCCTCCTGCTCAGCTAACTGCTTCACTCTGTTTAAAATTGGATCGTCAAGGGTAATGCTGACGGATGTTTTAATCGGCTTCATGGTATCACCTCATATTGAGATAATACTATTATTTCCTGTAACACATTGACAAATAGTGTTTAATCGTGTAACTTAGTCTTAAGTTAGGAGGTATTCATATGTATTCCAACGACTTTGAAGCTGCCTTTTCCGCGTTTTTGGACCGCCACGAGTATGACGAGGCGGAAAACTACCTGTTTTCCATGGTGCGCCTGGCCTTTTCCGCCGGCTGGCTGGCCGCGGGCGGCGCGCCGCCCCAGTCTGAGCGCATTTTCACCCTGCTGCCCGCTCCGCCGGAGCCGGAGAAGAAGAAATAACATATCAGCGCGGCCCCTCAGCATTATCCCGGCTGAGAGGGCCGCGCTGTTTTTCCTGCTGTGTGCAAAGCCGTCGGGGGAGAGAAAGTCCCCCGGTACCGGAGAAGACAAAGGGTCCGCAGCGGGGGGAAATGGGAGAACCGGTTCGGCAGAGCGGAGCGCCGGGGGTTTGGCCCGGCCTGGCGCACTGCGTCCCATGTTCCCGAATTTCCCGCCGCTGCGGACCGCAAAACCGCCCTGGGGCGTGTTGTTCTCACTTAATCTCGTAGTCCCGGCCAAACTGCAGCCGGCCAAAGTCGATGCGGCTGCCCCGGGAGACGGGGGGATCCTCATCTTCGTCCTCCTCGTCGTCCTCCGGCTCCTCCTCAACCGCCTCGCGGGCGCCGCGGCTGCGGTGCTCCTTCTCGCGGGGGACGGGGCCAAACTCGGCGGTGTCGTCCAGATCCTCCTCTTCCTCCTCCTCGGCCTGCTTGGACTTCAGGTTTTCGGCGGTGGCGTCCTGCATGGCCTGGGCCAGCAGGCGCTGGACGTTGTCGTCAATTTCAGAAACCGTCTCGTCCACCGGGTCGGGGGCGGCCTGAGCCGCCTCGGGGGGATAGAGGTCCTGCAGCTTGGACAGGAGGGTCTCCTGGTCGGCGTGAAGGGCGCGCACCCGCTCCACAAAAGCGGCGGTGGCCCGCTGGGCCTGCTGAAGGCGGTACTCCTCGGCCTGGGTCTCCCGCTCCAGCTCCTCCTTGCGGCGCTGGGCCTCCCCCTCCACGTCCTTGAGGATTTCGGCCTTCTTCTGCTCGGCCTCCTTCACCAGATCCTCGGCCATCCGCTGGGCGGCCATCAGGGCCTTGCGCATGGCCTCCTCGGTGGAGCGATACTCCTCCACCTTGTCCACCAGCACCTTCATCTTGCTTTTCAGCACCGCGTTTTCACTGTACAGCGTGGAGTAGTCCGAGGTCAGAATGTCCAAAAACTCGTCCACCTGGGACATGTTATACCCCCCGAAAGACGCCTTCTGAAAGGCGCGCTCGGATACCTCCTGCGGCGTAAGCATAGCTTTGTTCCCTCCCAAAATTCCATGTCAAACGGCGGCCCGCCCGGCGCGGCCGCCCGGTGCGCGGCCTTGGCCCGCACCCGTTTCTCTCTCCCGGCCGGAGCCGGCGGCTGGCCTTAGAAATATAATCCGTTGTTTTCCAGCTCGTCGTCGGCGCAAAGTCCGCTGTTTGCGGAATCCCCTGTCAGGCATTCCGCAGCCGCTCCCTTGCGCCTCCTCTCAAAACCGCACCCGCTGCGCTGGGCTGCGGTTTTGGGGCGCCCTGCGGCCGCCGTCAGAAATATAAACCGTTGTTCTCCAGTTCATCGATGAGATCCCCCAGGATGTCCACATTATAGGGGGTGATGATATAGGTGGAAATTGCCACCTTTTTGATTTTGCCCTCGTTGGCATAGGCCACGCCGGACAGGAAGTCCAGCAGGCGGCGGGCAATCTCCTTGTTGGTGGACTCCAGATTGAGCACCACCGTGCGCTTCTCCCGCAGGTGGTCTGCGATGGCGGAGGCGTCCTCGAACTTCTCCGGCTTTACCAGCACCACCTGCAGCTGGGTGGCGGCCCGGATGTTGACCACCTTGTTGCTGCGGCGCTCGTTCTCCTCGTTGGCGGCGCTCCCGTACAGCGTGTCCCGGGCGCGCTCCCGCTCCCGATCCCGGTCCCGTTCCCGGCGCTCTACCGGACGGGGGGAGACGTCGAAATCCTCGTCGAAGTCATCCACGTCCTCGTCCTCATAGGGGTGGGCCAGGCGCTTGATCTCGTCTAAAAATCCCATGGCAGATCCTCTTTTCTTTGATGGTTATCATGTGCAGGGTGCGTGAAAAGCCCCGGGCAATACACACCCGATGGCCAGACGGCGGCTCAGGCGGGTTTAACCGCCGGATAGGGGCGGGGCCCGAATATGGCGGTTCCCACCCGGACCAGAGTGGCCCCCTCGGCAATGGCGTCCTCAAAGTCGGCGCTCATACCCATGGACAGACAATCCATATCATATTGATTATCCGACATTTTGCCCCTTATGTCAACAAAAAGCTGGCGCATGGCGGAAAAATAAGGGCGATTGGCGCCGGGGGCGGCGGCAATGGGGGGGATCGCCATCAAACCCCGCACACGCACGTGGCCCAAGGCCTGGGCCAGTTGGACCAGACACTGGACCTCTTCCGGGGTGCAGCCCCCCTTGCTCGCCTCGCCGGCAATATTTACCTCCAGCAGGATGTCCTGCACCAGGCCCAGGCGGTCGGCCTGGGCGTCCACCACCCGCAGCAGGTGCTCAGAGTCCACCGAGTGGATCAGCTCCGCCTTTCCCACCACCTGCTTGACCTTGTTGGTCTGCAGGTGGCCGATAAAGTGGACCCGGGCGCCCTGATAGGCGCCGGCGGCCAGATGGGCGGTGAGCTCCTGCACCCGGTTCTCCCCGCACACTTGGATGCCGGCGGCCACCGCGGCGCGGATGGTGTCGTCGGTCTGTACCTTGGTGGCGGCGCACAGGGTGATCTCCTCCGGCGCCCGCCCCGCCGCGCGGGCGGCATGGGCGATGCGGTCCTGGACGGACCGGATATGCTGCGACAATAAAACGGAATCCATACAAAAACCTTCTCTCTGTCCGGGGGGTGGGAACGGGCCGCCTCCCGCTAGAATTCCAAAAGCTGGCCGTCATACAGGCCGGTGGCCTGGACGATGATCTCGTCCCCCGCCCGCAGGGCGGTGCGGCCGCTGGAGGCGGCCCGGACTACGTAGTAGTCCTCCCCCTCCACAACGACCTCCACCCGCTTGAATTCGGCCCGGCCGCTGACCAGGGCGTAGACGCCCAGCACCTGCTCCTCCACCGTCTCGCCGGTCTCCTCGTCCTCATAGCTCCGGGTCTCCATGCGCAGGGCCTGCTTGGGCAGGCGCAGGCCGGAGTACTCCTCAAAGATGAGCTCCGCCGTCTGCTGGCGCAGCAGCGTGGTGCGGGCCAGATACCGGTCGGTGGAGAAGACGGCGGCCACCTGGCCGTTCTCCGGGGCGCTGAGGGATTCCACCGTCATCTCCACATCCTGGGTAAAGTCGCCGGTGAAGCGGAGGGTGGCCGTCTCGCCCGCCCGGAGCCTGTCCGCCGTCTCGGCGGGGAGCAGGGCGGCAAAATACCAGCGGTCAGAGGTGATCAGCTTGCCGATGGCGGAGCTGTCCGCCGCCCCGCCCCCGCCGTCCAGCAGGGTCTGGAGGGCGGAGGGGGTCAGCTGGGGCAGGGAGGCGGGGGTGATAAGGCTCTCGTACCCGTCCACCAGGCTGGAAAAGACGCCGGACTGCCCGGCGGTGACCCGGGTGGTGGCCGAGGCGGTCTGCTGGGTCAGGGCGGAGCGCTGCTCCCGCAGGGTGGACAGCTGAGCGGACAGGTCGGAGGCGGTGCTCCCGTCGTCATAGGTATAGCTGCGCTTGAGCACGCTGCTCTTGACCTCCATCACCTGGTCCTCCAGCCGGGAGAAGTCCCCCAGGGCGGCGCTGGCCCGCAGATCGGACACGGCCTGCAGGATGTCCTCGTCCAGGCGGGCGGCGGAGGCCACGTCGCCGCTCTGGGACACCGCGTACTCCAAAAGCTCAATCTCAGCGGAGAGGGCCTCCAGCTGGGCCTGGTCCGCCTGGGCCTGGCTGTCCCGGTAGATCAGGGCCACCGTCTGGCCCACGCCCACCTTTTCCCCCTCGCTGCGGGTGACGTCCACAATGCCGGACTGGGCGGTGAGCACCTGCTCCTCCCGCACCAGCAGGCCGCTGGCCTCGGCGCTGTCCCGGGCGGTGTACTGATAGGCCAGGGTGGTGGTGAAGGGCTCGTTCAGCGCGCCGAAGGCATAAAACCCCAGATAGACGGCCAGCGCGGCCGCCAGAACCAGGATAACAAAGGTGATGACGGGTTTTCCTTGCTTCATGTCGGGTCTCTCTTTCTTGTCTGCGGGCGTGTGGGGCGGGGGGAGCTTGTCCCGGGCGCGCCCCGGTCAGAACAACTGTACCACGTCTTGCCCCCGCCGTCAATTGCGGGCGGGGAAATTACGCCCCGCCCCCCGGCTCGCACAGGGGTACGGGCCGCTCGGGGACAATGGTGGAAATGGCGTGCTTGTAGACAATCTGCTGTTTGCCGTCGCTGGTGAGCACCACGGTGAAGGCGTCAAAGCCGGTGACATAGCCCCGCATTTGAAAGCCGTTCATCAGGAACATGGTGACGGGCCGGCGGTCCCGGCGCACCTGGGTGAGGAAGATCTCCTGAAGGTTGTTGGTTTTCTGCATATGTAGCACTCCTTTTTTCTTTACGGCTCCGCCGGGCGGCTGCCCGCGGGCCTGAGTGCCTCTATACTATACCAAATTCTTCCATATATTCTGTCGAAGCCTGGCAGGCCCTCGCAAAATCCGGGACCTCTTCCCAGAAAAGCCACTTGGCCGCCGGATTGCGCCGGAACCAGGTGAGCTGGCGCTTGGCGTACTGGCGGGAGCGCAGCTTGATTTCCTCCGCCGCGGCCGCCGGGGAGTCCCCGGAGCGCAGAGCGGCGGCCATCTCCTTGTAGCCGATGGCCTGCATGGCGGTGCACTGCTCCGGCACGCCGGAGTCCAGCAGGGCGCGCACCTCCTCCACCAGCCCGTCCGCCATCATCCGGTCCACCCGGCGGTCAATGCGCGCCCACATGTCCTCCCGCCGGCGGAAAGCCAGGGTGAGGGTGAGGGCGTCGTACCGGGGCGGGATGGCCCGGGTCTCGGCGTTGTGCTGGGTGATGGTCCGGCCGGTGGAGAGATAGACCTCCAGCGCCCGGACGATGCGCTTGCCGTCGTTGGGGTGGAGGCGGGCGGCGGACTCCGGGTCCACCTGGGCCAGCCGGGCCAGCAGGGCGGCGCCCCCCTCCCGGCGCAGCTGCGCCTCCAGCTCCCCCCGCAGGGGGCTGTCCGGGGAGAAGGCGGCAAAGGTGCGGCCCGAGAGCAGGGAGTCCACATACAGCCCCGTTCCACCCGCCACAATGGGCAGCTTCCCCCGGGCGAGGATGTCGTCCGCGCAGCGGGCGGCCATCTCCACATACCGGGCCACCGAGAAGTCCTCCGCCGGGTCGGCCACGTCGATCATGTGGTGGGGCACCCCCCGCATCTCCTCCCGCGTGGGCTTGGCGGTGCCGATGTCCATGCGGCGGTAGATCTGCATGGAGTCGGCGGACACCACCTCGCCGCCGCAGCGCAGGGCCAGCTCCACCGCCAGGGCGGTCTTGCCCGAGGCGGTGGGGCCGGTGATGACAAGAATTTTTTTCGGGGCCATGGGGGACCTCCTCTCAAAAGGGTGCGGAACGAAGGGGATTTGGCTTTGGAGGCAGCTGTCCGCCGTCCGCCGCACCGGATAACATTTTTCGTAGGGGCGCACAGTGTGCGCCCGCCCGCAGTCGGATGCCCGCTTTTTGTAGGGGCGGATATCATCCGCCCGCCGCACCGGATAACATTTTTTGTAGGGGCGCACACTGTGCGCCCGCAGTTCCACGATTGTCCGCGTTTCCTCCGACGCGGAAGCGTTGGGGTCACACCCCGTCCGAGGGCACATCTCAAGAGGCTGCAGGCCGTGCCGGGACGGGCGGCCGCGAGGGCCGCCCCTACGGGGGGGCTGCCGTGAAGAGGAGCCGAACCCGGCGGGCCGGTCTGGGACCGGCCCCTACGGGGGGGGCAAAACGCCGCGGGCCGTGCGGATAGGCTCCTCCCACGATATCGGGTTTTCGTTTTTCATGGGGCGGACATGCACCGTTCCCCACACCGGATTCCCGCTTTTCGTAGGGGCGGATATTATCCGCCCGCGGTATTGGAACCACATGTTGGGTGGGGGCGGATATCATCCGCCCGCCGCACCCGATAACGTTTTTTGTAGGGGCGCACAGTGTGCGCCTGCAGTTCCGCGATTGTCCACGTCTCCTTCGATGTGGAAGCGTTGGGCCACACCCCGTCCGGGGGCACATCCCAAGAGGCCGAGGGGTGTGCTGAGGCGGGCGGCCGCGAGGGCCGCCCCTACGGGGGGCTGCCGTGAAGAGGAGCCGAACCCGGCGGGCCGGTCTGGGACCGGCCCCTACGGGGGGGGCAAAACGCCGCGGGCCGTGCGGATAGGCTCCTCCCACGATATCGGGTTTTCGTTTTTCATGGGGCGGACATGCACCGTTCCCCACACCGGATTCCCGCTTTTCGTAGGGGCGGATATTATCCGCCCGCGGTATTGGAACCACATGTTGGGTGGGGGCGGATATCATCCGCCCGCCGCACCCGATAACGTTTTTCGTAGGGGCGCACAGTGTGCGCCCGCGGTTCCGCGCTTGTCCGCGACTCCTCTGACGCGGAAGCATTGGGGCCATACCCCGCCCGGGGGCACATCCCAAGGGGGCGCGGGTTGTGCCGGACGGGCGGCCGCGAGGGCCGCCCCTACGGGGGGCTGCCGTGAAGAGGAGCCGAGCCCGGCGGGCCGGTCTGGGACCGGCCCCTACGGGGGACGGAACACCGCGGGCCGTGCGGATACGTTCTGCCCTGCGGCTGCGCCAGTAAAACATTGCCCGCTCAAGCCCGTTTAAACTGCTTCTCCAATTCCTTTCGGGTGAGCTGAATTGCCACAGGCCGACCGTGGGGGCAATATTTTACCCGGCCTTCCATCACAGCCCGGGCCACCCGCTCCAGCTCGGGGCCGCTGGTCTTCCAGCCCCCCTTGATGGCCGCCTTGCAGGCCATGGTGTGCAGCAGCTCGTCCCGGGCGGCGGCGGGGTCGGCGGTGCCGGTGGAGAGCAGCTTCTGCCCCAGCTCGGACAGCGTGGCCTCGATGTCCCCGGGGTCCACGTCAAAGGGGGCCTGCCGCACCGCCAGGGAGCCCCCCAGCTCGTCCACGTCAAAGCCGAATTCCTCCAGCAGGGACAGGTGGGACAGCAGGGCCTCCTGCTCCTGGGCGGGCAGGCGGCACACCACCGGGGTGAGCAGAGTCTGGGCCATGGGGTCATACCCCTGGGCCTTCATGCGGTCAAAGTTCATCCGCTCGTGGGCGGCGTGCTTGTCGATGAAATAGACGTTGTCCCCCTGCTCCACAATGATGTAGGTGTTCAGCACCTCACCGGCCAGCCGCCAGGGGAGCTCCTCCGGAGCGGGAGATGCCTGGGCCGGCTCCTCCGCCTTTCCCGGCTCTTCCGGCTTTTCGGCGGGCGGCGGAGCGGGGCGGTCCGGCACTCGCTCCGCCGGGGGGGCGGGGGGCTTGGGCGGCAGAACGCTCTGGGGCGGCTCAGACCGGCGGGGGACCTCCGGGGCGGGCGCAGCAGACGGGGCGGCGGGGGAAAGGGTGCGCCCGGCGCCTGTCACAGGGGCGCGCTCCGCCGGAGCTTCCCGGGGGGCGGATGGTGTGGGCGCCGGGACGAGCTGTGCCCGGGGCGGAACCGGCGCGGGAGAGACCGGGGCCTGGGCGGGGGCGCGGTAGGTGCTGTCGTGGACCCGCACAGTGGGCGAGACGGCAATCCGGGTCTGATTGGGGGTCACCGTGTCCTGGCCCTGGCTGCGGACGCCGGGGATGGAGGCGGTTTTCAGCTCCACCTGGGGGTGGCTCCGGTCCGCCTCCAGGGCGGAGCGCACCGCGTGGTACACGGCGGAGAACACCTGCCGCTCGTTCCCGAATTTGACCTCGGTCTTGGCCGGGTGGACGTTGACATCCACCGCGTTGAGCTTGGTTTCAAGATGGAGGACGCAGCCGGGGAATTTCCCCACCATCTTCTGGTTCTGATAGGCCTCCTCCAAGGCGGCGGTCATCAGGGGGCTTTTTACCTGCCGGCCGTTGACAAAGAAGTACTGCCAGTTCCGGCTGGCCCGGCAGCAGGCGGGCAGGGAAACAAAGCCGGTGACCGTCATCTCCTCGCCGCTGGCCTTCACCGGCCGGAAGCCCAGGGCCAGCTCCCGGCCCAGCACGGCGTACACCGCGGACTGGAGCTGGCCGTCCCCGGGGGTGAGCAGCTCCTGCTTGCCGTCCCGGATGAATTTGACCGACACCTCCGGGTGGGACAGGGCGGTGCGCTGCACCACGGCAAAGACGGTGGCCCCCTCGGCGGCGTCCTTCTTCATAAATTTCAGCCGGGCGGGGGTGTTGAAAAACAGGTCCCGCACCACCATGGTGGTGCCCAGGGGACAGCCCGCCTCCTCCACCGCCCCGGGGACGCCCCCCTCCAGAGACAGGGAGGACCCCAGCTGGCTGTCCGGCGTGCGGGTCATCACGTCCACCCGGGAGACGGCGGCGATGGCCGCCAGAGCCTCCCCCCGGAAGCCCAGGGTGCCGATGGCCTCCAGGTCGTATTCCGTGTGCAGCTTGCTGGTGGCGTGGCGGAGGAAGGCGGTCTTCAGCTGCTCCGCCGGGATGCCGCAGCCGTCGTCGGTGACCCGGAGAAAGGTCAGCCCGCCGTGGCTGATTTCCACCGTCACCTTGGAGGCGCCGGCGTCAATGGCGTTCTCCATCAGCTCCTTGGCCACGGACGCAGGCCGCTCCACCACCTCGCCGGCGGCAATCAGATCGGCCACATGGGGGGATAAAACTTGAATGTTTGGCATGAATTACCTCTACAATTTGTAATATTAAAAGAAATTAAAACCACTTGGACCGGCTTTTCTCCAAGAGGGTGGGCTCGGCATAGGCGCGGTGGAGGGTGTCCTGCTTCACCGCGGCCAGGTGGGGCCGCTGGGGATCCACATGGACGGTGACGGAGCCCCCCGACTCCGGGCGGAACCACAAAAGGCCGGTCTTGACCTGATAGGTCTGCCCGTCCACCGTGTACTCACAGGTGGCACACCAGGGGGAGCGGGACCGGGAGCCGGGGACATAGGACCGGGAGTTCCAGGACAAAAGGGGATAGCGCCTGGTGTCCAGCACCGTGCCCGGGACAGCGCTTCCCTGCGCCAAAAGGGTCTTGTCGCGGCGATAGCGGCGCCAGGCCTTCAGGGCGAAGCCGGCGCCCGCAAGAATCAGCAGAAGGCCCCCCAGCCACAGGGTGAGATTGCCCGCGCCGGTGTACACCAGCACGACATCCCGGGGGAGCAGGACCTCCAGCACCAGGAAGATGACGCCCAGGGCAAACAGAACATTGGCGCACACTTGACTGACATAGCGGGGATGTTTCATAGCGGTTCCTCTCCTATCAACAATTAAAATTTTGGAAAACGGGGCCGCGCGGCCCTCAGCCGTTCAGATCCTGCTTCAGCTCGGCCAGCAGGTTGAGGGCCTCGATGGGGGACAGGATATTCACATCGGTCATGCGCAGCTTTTTCAGCACCGTCTGGCCCCCCAGATCCATAAGGGACACCTGCGCCTGGGGCTCATTCTGCATTCTGCATTCTGCATTTTGCATTCCCCCCTGCCCCTGCTCCAGCTCGGCCAGAATCTCCCTGGCCCGCTTCACCACCCGGTCGGGCACCCCGGCCAGCTTGGCCACCTCGATGCCATAGCTCTGGTCGGCCCCGCCCCGGACAATCTTCCGCAGAAAAATCACGTCGGAGCCCCGCTTTTTGGCGGCGATGTTATAGTTTTTCACCCCGGCGATCTGCCCCTCCAGGGCGGTGAGCTCGTGGTAGTGGGTGGCAAAGAGGGTCTTGGCCCCCAGCCGCCTGGGGTCGGCGCAGTACTCCAGCACCGCCCGGGCGATGGCCATGCCGTCATAGGTGCTGGTGCCCCGGCCGATCTCGTCCAGGATGAGCAGGGATTTTTTGGTGGCGTTTTTCAGCAGGGCGGCCACCTCGGTCATCTCCACCATAAAGGTGGACTGCCCCGCCGCCAGGTCGTCGCTGGCGCCGATGCGGGTGAATACCCGGTCCACCACCCCGATGTGGGCGGACTTGGCGGGGACAAAGGAGCCCATCTGGGCCATCAGTACAATCAGGGCCACCTGGCGCATATAGGTGCTTTTGCCCGCCATGTTGGGGCCGGTGATAATGGCGCACAGGTCCTCTCCGCTGTCCATATGGGTGTCGTTGGGGACAAAGGGGGCGCCCGAGAGCATTTTTTCCACCACCGGGTGGCGGCCCTCCACAATGGTCAGGGCGCTGGAGGCGTCCACCTGGGGCATGCAGTAGTTGTTGGCGGCGGCCACCGCGGCGAAAGAGCACAGCACGTCCACCTGGGCCACCGCGGCAGCGGAGGCCTGAATACGGGCCACCTGGGCGCACACCTGCTCCTTCAGCTGGCAGAACAGCTGATACTCCAGGGCGGTCACCGTGTCCTGGGCGGAGAGGATGGCGTGCTCCAGCTCCTTTAATTCCTGGGAAATATACCGCTCGG
>JAHYYS010000027.1 GCA_019424865.1 bacterium | reverse complement strand
CCTATGACGGCAACCAGGGCCCCAACACCGGCGGCATGGGCGCCTTCTGCCCCTCTCCCAAGTACACCCCGGAGATTGCGGCGGAGTGTATGGAGAAGATCTTCCTGCCCACCGTGGCCGCCATGAAGGCGGAGGGGCGGCCCTTCAAGGGGGTGCTCTACTTCGGATTGATGCTCACCCAGGACGGCCCCAAGGTGGTGGAGTACAACGCCCGCTTCGGCGACCCGGAGACCCAGCCCATCTTGTCCATGCTGGACTGCGATCTGATGGATATCTTCCAGGCCTGTGTGGACGGCACCCTGGACCGGCTGGAAATCAGGTGGAAGCCCGGCGCGGCCTGCTGCATTGTGCTGGCCTCCGGGGGCTACCCGGTGCAGTACCAGAGCGGCTACCCCATCTCCGGCCTGGAGGAGGCAGGTAAGCTGGCTACCGTGTTCCACGCGGGCACCAAGCTGGGGGAGGACGGCGCTGTCCTCACCGCCGGCGGCCGCGTCCTGGGGGTCACCGCCGTGGGCGCCGACCTGGAGGATGCCATCCGGAAGGCCTACGCCGCCTGTAAGCCCATTTCCTTCCAGGACATGCACTTCCGCACGGATATCGGAAAGGTATGAGCGGGCTGGAGCTTCAGGGCGTCGTGTTCGACGTGGACGGCGTGCTGTTTGACACCGAGCACCTGGCCCACCAGATCTGGGTGGAGGTCAGCCGGGAGATGGGCTGGCCCCAGGTCGGGGCGGACTATCTGGAGTTTGTGGGCCGGAACCGGACGGGGATCCGGGAAAAAATGACCCGGATGTATGGCGGAGAATTCCCAAGAGAGGCGTTCCTGTTGACCTGCTCCGCCCGGGCCCAGGAAAAAATAGAGCGGGAGGGCGTCCCCATGAAGCCCGGGGTACGGGAAATTCTGGACTTTCTGCGGGCGCGGCGGATTCCCGCCGCCCTGGCCACCTCCACCGGCCGGGAGCGAACCCAGCGGCGGATGGAGCTGACCGGGCTGGGGCCGTATTTCACGGCCATTGTCACCGGGGACCAGGTGGAGCGCGGCAAGCCGGATCCGGAGATCTATCTGCGGGCCTGTCGGGCGCTGGGGACGGAGCCGGCACACACCCTGGCGGTGGAAGACTCCCGCAACGGCATTCTCTCCGCCTCCCGGGCCGGAATGCAGGTGATCATGGTCCCCGATATGATCCCGCCCACCCCGGAGCTGGAGGCGCTGCTGCTGTGCCGGCGCAGCAGCCTGCTGGAGGTGAAGGACCTGCTGGAGCAGGTGCTGGGGAAGGAATAACGGACTGCGGGCGGGGCAAAGGCCCCGCCCATTTTCACCGCCGGGCGGCGGCACAAGGTTCAGGAAAGGATGCTGAGAACAATGGAACTGACCATGGAACAGATTCGGGCATTCCGGCTGCGGAGCCACCACCTGGATCGGGAGCTCCCCCTCTCCCGGCTGGAGGAGGCGGCAGGGGCCTGCGGCCTGCAGAACTCTCCGCCGGGAGCCTGGGAGACGGCGATGTTCCAGCGCCTGGAGGGGTGTACCCTGCAGACGCTTCAGGATGCCCTGTACCGGGAGAAGCGCCTGCTCCAGGCCTGGAGCTTCCGGGGGGCGCCGGTGGTGTTCCCAACCCGGGACAGCGGCGTCTTTCTGACCCCGCTGGCGGCCCGGGAGGGGGAGGAGCCCTGGATCTATACCCGGGGCATCCCGGGGGCGCTGGAGTTTTTGGGCATGACCTTCGAGGAGCTGCTCCCCCGGGTCCGGACAGCGGCGGGCTGGCTGGAGGGCCGCACAGTCAAAAGCAAGGAGGAGCTGGACCGGGTGCTGGCGGCCCGGGTGACAGACACCCTGCCCGAGGAGAAGCGGCCCCTCTGGAACGCCCCCTCCATGTACGGCAGCCCGGACCGGCAGACGGTGGGCGGGGCCGTGGTGTCCTTTCTGCTGCGTCCCTGCGCCTTTCAGGGGCTGGTGGTATTCGGAGAGCGGGAGGGGAGCAGCCCCACCTTTGCCTCCTTCCGCAGCTGGGTGGGCCGCGGGCCGGAGCCCTGCCCGGAGGGGGAAAAAGAGTTGGTCAGACGGTTTCTCCACTGCTACGGCCCCTCCTCGGCGGACTGCTTTGCCCAGTGGCTGGGCAGCTCGCCCCGGCAGGCCAGGCGGCTGTGGGCGGCGGCCGGGGAGGAGATGGAGCCGGTGCAGGTGGGGAAAAAGACCCGCTGGCTGCTCCGCCGGGACAGGGAGGAACTGCCGGCGGGAGAGGAGAACCGCAGGCTCCTTCTGCTGGGCGCACACGACCCCTATCTGGATATCCGGGACCGGGAGGTCATCCTGGAGGATAAAGCCCGGCAGCGGGCGGTGTGGCGGACGGTGGCCAACCCCGGCGTGGTGCTGCTGGGAGGGCGGGCCGCCGGCATCTGGAAGGGTAAGACGCAGGAAAGCGGAATGGAGTGCTCCGTGATGCTGTGGGAGCCGCTGGAGCGGGCGGAGCGGGAGCGCCTGGCGGAGCGGGCGGAGGCCTACGCAGTGTTCCGCGGCCTGTCCCTGAAAAAGCTTCTGGTGGAGGAGGCGTAAAGAAGGCAGTCTGCGCGGCATCAGACAGATTCATGAAAATTGGTGTAAAAATGGAAAAAAGAGGCGAAAATGTGCATCAATCGCACAAAAAAATTTAAATTTTCCCCATTCGGTTGCCCTTGGCCCGGTGTTTCATGTATAATGAAATCAGCAGTTTGGGAAACGTATTGCATCAAAATCAGAAAGGGTGATGAGATTGCCGTGGATCAAGCGGGAACTATGGAAGGAGCGGCTGGGGCAAAGCCGGACCATTCTGGGAGAAAAACTTCGGGAAGCGGTGGCCTCTGTCCTGCCCATCACCGTGATTGTGCTGATTCTCAGCTTTACTGTGGCGCCGATCCCAACCGCCACGCTGCTGGCCTTTCTCATCGGTGCGGTGATGGTTATTCTGGGCATCGGCCTGTTTTCTCTGGGCGCGGATACTGCCATGACCCCCATTGGCGAGCGGGTGGGCGCCGCCATGACCAAGACCAGAAAGCTGTGGGTCGTGGTGATTGTGGGCTTTGTCATTGGTGTGGTCGTCACCATGTCAGAGCCCGATTTGCAGGTGCTGGCCACCCAGGTGCCCGGCGTGCCCAATCCCGTGCTGATTGGCACGGTGGCCGTGGGCGTGGGCATCTTTCTGGTGATAGCCATGCTGCGCATTCTGTTCCGCATCCCCCTGAACCGGATGCTGGTGTTCTTTTACATTATCGTATTTGCCGTGTCCTACTTTGTGCCCCGGGACTTTCTGGCCATCGCCTTTGACTCCGGCGGCGTGACCACGGGCCCCATGACCGTGCCCTTTATCATGGCGCTGGGCGTGGGCGTCGCCTCCATCCGAAGCGACAAGAATGCGGCGCAGGACAGCTTTGGCCTGGTGGCCCTGTGCTCCATCGGCCCCATTCTGGCGGTGATGGTGCTCTCCCTGCTCTATCCCTCCGCCGGCGCCTATACCCCGGTGGAGATCCCCAACGTGGCCGACAGCCGGGCCATGTGGGACCTGTTCCAGGAGGGGCTGCCGGAGTATATTCGGGAGGTGGCCGTGTGCCTGGCGCCCATTGCGGTGTTTTTTGCTGTTTTCCAGGTGATATCCTTGAAGCTGCAAAAGAAAAAGGTATTGAAAATTGTCGTTGGTATCCTGTATACTTATGTGGGTCTGGTACTGTTCCTCACGGGCGCGAATGTGGGCTTCATGCCCGCGGGCAGCTATCTCAGCCGGCAGCTGGCTGCGCTGCCCTATAACTGGCTTCTGATCCCCATCGGCATGCTGATTGGCTGGTTCATTGTCCAGGCGGAGCCGGCAGTCCATGTTTTGAACAAACAGGTGGAGGAAATCACCTCGGGCGCTATCCCGGGGAAGGCGATGAGCTTAAGCCTGTCCGTTGGCGTGGCCATCTCGGTGGGGCTGGCCATGATTCGGGTCATGACCGGAATTTCTATCTTCTGGCTGGTTGTGCCGGGCTATCTGGCGGCCATCGTCATGTCCTTTTTTGTGCCGAAGATCTTTACTGCCATCGCCTTTGACTCCGGCGGCGTGGCCTCCGGCCCCATGACGGCCACCTTCCTGCTGCCCTTTGCTCAGGGGGCCTGCGAGGCCCTGGGCGGCAACGTGATTACCGACGCCTTCGGCGTGGTGGCCATGGTGGCGATGACCCCCCTGCTGACCATTCAGATGCTGGGCCTTGCCTATCAGTGGAAGCTCAGACGCGGCGGGGAGCAGACGCCCGAGACCGCAGTGGAAGAAGATGTTATCGAGCTGTGACAGGCCTGTATTCCATATGATGTAACAGAGAGGAGAGACTGCCATGTGTGGAGTCGACCTTATCATTACCATTACCGACCGCAGCCGGTCTGCGCAATTTGCAAACTGGTATCAGGCCCGGGGGATCACCCTGGTGCTGACGGCGCTGGGGCAGGGCACCGCATCCACAGAGGTGCTGGACTGCCTGGGCCTGGAGGCCACCGAGAAGGCTGTGCTGTTTTGTGTGGCGGCCCGGTCGCCCAAGCTGGTGCGGCAGGCGGCCAGAGAGCTGTGGCTGGATATACCGGGCCGGGGCGTCCTGATGGCGGTGCCGGTGAACGGCATCGGGGGCGCGACCACCAAAGAATATCTGCTGCATGAACAGGAGGGAGAGGCTTCTATGGAACAACAGACCACCCATGAGCTGATTGTGGTCATTACCAACCAGGGGTATACAGACCTGGTGATGGACGCGGCCCGTCAGGCCGGCGCCACGGGCGGTACCGTGATTCACGCCAAGGGCACCGGGGCGGATCTGGTGAAAAAGTTTTTTGGCGTGTCCATCGCGTCTGAGCATGAGATCATCTTTATCCTCACCCGGTCCGAGACGAAAAAGCCCATTATGAAGGCGATTATGGCGAAGGCGGGGATTCAAAGCGAGGCGCAGTCCCTGGTCTTTTCCCTGCCGGTCAGCGACATTGCCGGCCTGCGGACCCTGGAGGAAGAGACGGAATAAGATTTGGAACGTTTCCTCAAAACAAGCAGGATTTTCTCCGTCAGATGACTTGACAAATAAGATCATTCTGCTAAAATAAACACTGCTTGCTCGGAGGGCAAACCGTTCAGAGGAAATGGTGAGCCGGATAAGGCACCAGGCTGAAATGCCTGTGACTTATCCGGCTCTTTTTGCGTTTTGGGCAGCGGTGCGTCATCGGAGGACCCGCGGCCGGGGAGTCGGGGAAGATGTCGTGTGCGCTCGGGGACAGAGCTCGCCGGGCATTCTGTTTGAAGGGGGATACAAGATGGATTTTCTCAACGGAAAAATCAGGCCCATGTATTTTAAGTACCTGGGCGCCGCGTTTGGCAGTTCGTTCATTTCCTCCATTTACGGCGTGGTGGACATGGCCATGGTGGGCCAGTACCAGGGGCCGGACGGCACAGCGGCGCTGGCCGTGGTCAGCCCAATCTGGAATATTATTTACAGTCTGGGCCTGCTGATGGGCATCGGCGGATCGGTTTTGTTCAGCACCCTGCGGGGGGAGTCGGAGGAGAACCGGAAGAAGTCAAACCAATATTTTACCGCCGCGCTCATTGGGATAGGGATTCTGGCGGCCATTACCTGGATTATTGTCGCCTTTTTTGACCGGGAGCTGCTGATGCTGTTCGGCGCGGAGGAGACTCTGCTGCCGCTGGCCCAGGCGTATGTGTTTCCGGTAAAGTTTGTGGTGCCCAGCTTTTTGCTGACCCAGCTGATGGCCGCCTTCCTGCGCAACGACGGCAACCCGGGCCTGGCCACAAAGGCGGTTCTGTTTGGCGGCATCTTCAACGTATTCGGAGACTGCTTCTTCGTCTTTACGCTGGACATGGGGGCCATGGGCGCAGGTCTTGCCACCGCCATGGGCTCGGTGTTCTCTCTGCTGATGATGCTCACCCATTTCCGCAGCAAGCGGAACACCATCCGCCTGGAGCGGCCTGAGCGGCTGCTGCCCATGCTCCGCTCCATCAGCGTGACCGGATTTTCCACCTTCTTCATCGACGTGGCCATGGGGATCCTCACCATGCTCTTTAACCGGCAGATTATGCGGTATCTGGGCACCGACGAGCTGTCTGTCTATGGGATTATCATCAACATCAGCACCTTTGTCCAGTGCTGCGCCTACAGCATCGGCCAGGCCTCCCAGCCCATTATCTCGACCAACTATGGCGCGGGGAAGGGGGAGCGGATCAGCCAGGTGCTGCGGTATGCTCTGGGGACGGCGGCTGTATTCGGACTGATCTGGCTGCTGCTGGCAGAGCTGGCCCCCAACCTGTTTATCCGGATTTTCATGTCGCCCACGGAGCATATCCTGGCGATTGCGCCGGCGATTATCCGCAGCTATGGCCTGTCGTTCCTGCTGCTGCCGCTGAATATTTTCTCAACCTATTATTTCCAGGCCCTGATGAAGCCGGTTACCTCCTTTGTCGTCTCGGTATCCAGAGGGGCTGTGATCAGCGGAATTTTGATTTTCCTGCTCCCCGCCGTCTTCAGCGGAAGCGCAATCTGGTTTGCCATGCCCCTGACCGAGCTGATTGCAGCGGTTTATGTGGTGATTATGATGAGAAACTATACAAGTCAACTGCCGAGAGAAAGGACGGGGATTTGATGGAACAGATTATCACCATTGGACGCGAGTTTGGAAGCGGCGGCCGGGAGCTGGGCCGCCGCCTGGCGGAGACGCTGGGCTGCGCCTACTACGATCAGGAAATTGTGACGGAGATTGCCAACCGCACAGAGCTGTCCGAGCAGTATGTGCGAAGCATTGTGGAACAAAGGCCGGTCTTGTCCTTCCCAATCCATGTGGGGCGCACCCTCTATCCCGCCGTCAATCCCTCGGTGGTCCAGGGCCAGCGCCTGTTTCAGGAGCAGTGCAGACTGCTTTCCGAGCTGTCAGAGAAGCGAAACTGTGTAATCGTGGGCCGCTGCGGGGACTACATTCTGCGGGACAGGCAGCCGTTCCGCATCTTCGTTTACGCGGAGATGGCCAGCAAAATAGCCCGGTGCCGCCGGAAGGGCCGGGAGGGCGAGACGATGACCGATAAGGAACTCAAGCGCCACATCCAGGAGGTGGACCAGGGGCGGGCCAAATACTATGGCTTCTATACGGGCCAGAAGTGGGGCGACCGCATCCACTATGATCTGTGCATCAATACCACCAACACGGAGATAAAAGAGGTCGTCTCCGCCTTGGCGAAGCTGTTCTCCCCGTAAGCGTGCATTTGGCTCCGACCTGCCCGCTGTGGAAAACAAGCGGCCAGCTGTGCGGTCCTGCTGAAAAAAGCGGCGTATCACCTTTAAACGGTGATACGCCGCTTTTGGCTGCCCTCTGCTGAACCTGCCGGCGGAGCTGCCTATAGAGGTCACTGGCCGAAATAGGCCCGAATCTCCTCCATCCGTTTGGTCTGCACCACGTGGAAGGGGCAGCGGCGGTCACAGTGTCCGCACTGGACACAGTCCCCCGCCTTCTTTTCCAGCTTTTCATAGTGGTTCCCGGCCAGCTTGTCCCCCGCCCGGGCCAGATCGTAGTACTTGTTTATCAGTCCCACATCCAGCCCCGCCGGACAGGGCTGGCAGTGGTTGCAGTAGACGCATACGCCGGAGGCGTCCCGGGGAGCGAAGGTGCCCAGGATGGAGTAGTCCCGCTCCTCCGGAGGGGCGTCCAGGAACCCCAGTATCCGCTCCAGGTCGCCGCGGCCGCGCACCCCGGGCAGCACAGTGAGAACGCCGGGCTTATCCAGGGCGTACTGAATGCACTGGTATTCGGTGAGCGCCTGCCCGAAGGGGGAGGTGCGGGCGTCCAGCAGCTGTCCGCCGCTGAAGGCCTTCATCACCGAGATGCCAACCCCCTGGGCCTGGCACCGGCGGTAGAGCGCCATGCGCTCCGCCGCGCCGCCGATGGCATAGTCCCCGTGGTGGTAGTCATAGCCGGGGTTGATGCTGAACATCAGCAGGTCCAGCACGCCCAGGTCCAGCACCTGGTTCACCACCCGGGGGGTGTGGGAGCTCAGACCGATGTGCCGCACGGTTCCCTCCCTTTGAAGCTGCTGAATATAGTCCAGGACGCCCCCGTCCAGCACTGCCTTCAGATCGGACTCCTCGTCCAGGCAGTGGAGAAAGCCGAAGTCGATATAGTCGGTTTGAAGCGCCTTCAGCTGCCAGTCAATGGAGCGCTTGATGGTGTCCAGATGGGTGGTCCAGCCATATTTTCCGCCCCGGTAGTTGGCGCCGAAGTGGATTTGAAAATAGACCTTGTCCCGGACGCCGGCCATGGCCTTGCCATAGGCCGGGAAGGGGGCCGCATCCGCCGAGGCCATGTCAAAGAAGTTGACGCCGCGCTCCAGCGCCAGCTCCACGGTGGCCGCGATTTCCTTCTCTCCGGCCATGCCGATGGAGCTGGTGCCCAGTCCCAGAACGCTGATTTGTTCCTCCCCGTGGGGAAGCTTGCGGTATTCCATAAAAAATCCTCCGTTTTCCTGGGGCGAAGAGCGGCAAAGCCCCCTGGAGAAGGGAGCCTTGCCGCCGCGCCCGGATTGCTCTGCATGTCTTTATTGTATCGGAGGGAGAAGGGAATGTAAAATGCCTTTTTTGGATGCTGCGCAATGCCTTTTCCCTATGGTAAAAAGGAAGCGGGCGCCCTGCCCGATGGGACAGAGACGCCCGCGCTTCATACGGCGCCGGGGACCTGCTTTGGGTTATATGCTCCGCGCAGGTTGCGCAGCAGAATGGTCATCAGCTCCTGGTTGCCCCGCATTCCCTTGATCTTGGTGGGGGCGGGCTGATTTTTGGGGTAGGCCCGGGTGACCGGCACCTCACAGGCCTTCAGGCCCAGCTGGGTGGCCCGGACGGAGAGGTAGGCCAGCAGCTCATAGGTTTGAAAAATGTCCCGCAGCGGCTGGACCTGGGGGTGGGTCAGATACCGCCGGGAGTAAGCCCGATAGGCGTTGGTGGTGTCGGTGAACCACTGCCGGGCGGTCAGGGAGATCACCGGGGCGTGAACCAGCCGCACGGCCAGATACCGCACCTTCGGGGTGTTCACCGCGTGTCCACCCCGGATAAAGCGGGAGCCCTGCACTAGGTCATAGCCCTCCTCCAGCTTTTGCAGAAAGCGGGGGACATCCTCGATGGAGTCCTTGTCGTTGCCGTCGATGGTCAAAATCCCGTCGTAGCCCCGCTCCAGAGCCCAGTGGATGCCCATGCGCAGCTGGGCCCCCTGCTTTCCGGCATCCCGCTTGACCAGCAGGGCGTTGACCCCCAGCGCCCGGAGCCTCTGGCTGTCGGTGCAGCCGTCGGTGGAGCCGCCGTCGCAGATGGCGATGTCCACCAGCTGGTGAATGCCCGCCCGCTGGGCCCGCTCCAGCTCCCGGCGGATGCGCTCCCCCTCGTTGATAATGGGAATGAGCAGGCAGTATTTACTGCTCTTGCCGGCGTACTCCTCCAGCTCGAAGCGGGGCACGCCGGCGACGCCGGAGATCTCCTTCACGCAAACAGCTCCTTTACATAGTCCATGGCCTCCAGCACCGGGCCCAGCTCGCCGCAGTTGGCCATCTCAATGGAGACAAAGCCCGGATAGCCCTCCTCACGCAGCAGGCAGGCCAGCTCCTGGTGGAGGGAGCGCTGCCGGATGGGAGCCAGCTGGGGCTCGCTGATGTGCACATGGCGGATCAGCGGGGTCCGCCCGGCCAGGCTGTCCACATCCTCGCCGTTGGACACCATAGTGCCCACATCCAGATTGACCAGAAAGCCCGGGCTGGCCACGGTCTCCGCCAGCTGGAAGGCCTGGGCGGTGGTGTTGATAAAGTCGGTGTGATAGATGGGGGGATTGGCCTCCATGGAGACGGCCGTGCCCCGCTGGGCAGCGCAGTCCCCCACAGCGCGGAAAAAGGGCAGAATATCGTCCGGGCTGCCCCGGCCGTTTCTGGCCCGGTTTTTGGGGGAGCCGAACACCAGATTGCCGCAGCCCAGGGCGGCGGCAAAGCGGATGGCCGCCTGGGTGTAGTCCAGCAGGGCGGCGCGGGCCTCCGCTCCGGAGAACAGCTCCTCGGTGCGGCCATACCAGATGGACTGGATAGAGGGGATGCACAGGCCATAATCCGCCTGCAGCCGCGCCCGAAAGGCGGCGGCCTGTTCCAGGTGGTCATAGGGGCGCTGGGGGAACAGGCGGGTGGGGGCGGCCTCCAGGCCCTGATACCCCTTTTCCGCCAGAACCGGGTACATGGCCGCGTCCGATTCCGGCCCCCAGGCGATATTGGAGACAGACAGCTTCATGATTTTTCTCTCCTTTATCCGAAAAAGGCGTTTTGCAGAACACTCTGGTCAAACAGGCGCTCCACCCCGGCGGAGACAGAAACCAGTCGGCTGCGCTCCTCCGGACGGGCGACCACGGTGACCTGCCCCACGCCGTCCTTGATGATAACCGGGATGTGGGTGGACTGCTCCCCCTCCCGCAGGTAGTATACCCCGTCATAGCCCGGCAGCGTGCCGTCCTGGATCATGGCGGCGTAGTGCAGGGAGGGGTCGGTATGCCCCGTCTCATAGGACAGGGCCAAATCGGCCACCAGCTCCATGCCGGCCAGAGATTCCCCCGCCGTAATCTGAATTTCAATGGCGTCCTCGCTCACCCGGCGGGTCTCCACGGTCACGTCCTGGCTGTCCAGCACGGCGCCGCTGTCCTCCTGCCGCTGCCAGATCAGGGCATAATCGCTGGTATGGACGGGGACATAGCCGGAGAACAGCTCCCGGTAAAAGTCCCAGTTGGCTCGCTGGATCCACCACTCCCACAGGTTGTACTCCTTGCGGATGGTGACGGCATAGGGGTAGTCCCCGGTGCGGAAGGTGTCCAGATAGTCCTGCCGCTGTCGATCCCCCAGGGCGTGGATGATGTAGTCGGTGCCGGAGGGCTGAAAGACCCCCTGGATGGTCTCCAGGGCGGAGGCGTAAGTAGAGAAGAAGGGGGCATCCAGAATCTGGGCGGTCTCCAGCAGCTGCTCCCCGTTGGTGAACCAGCCGTCCAGCTGGGCCACGTAGGTGCCCTCCCGGGGACCGTACAGGGGCGCCGCCTCCTCCCAGGCCGCATGGACACTGAGAGCGCACAGGGGCAGCAGAACCGCCCCAGAGGCCGCGGCGGGGAGCCACCGGGGCAGACGGTCCGGCGGGAGCGGGAGACGCTCCAGTGCCAGCAGAAGCAGACGCAGCAGGGCGCCGGCGGCAATGAGCACGTTGGTCATGTGCAGGAAGCCGGACAGGAAGTGCCCCGAGCCATAGCCGTAGAGCAGCTGGGCGAAAAAGCCGGTAAGCTGGATAAACAGCACCGCCACCCCCCGCAGGGTGAGCCGGTTCAGAAGAAACAGGACCACAAAGACCAGAAGGATCACGGCTGCCGCCACAAACTGCCGGAAGATCTGGGGGTTGCCCAGAAGCAGCTCCTCCAGGGTGAAGAATTTGAACTTGTTCATGTTGTAGTACCAGAACTGCCAGCTGGCCACCCCGGCGGACTGGGAGAAAAAGCTCTGGGGGGAGCTCGCCGTGACGACCGTCACCATGACCAGAAAGGCGGCAGCGGCGCAGCCCAGGAAGGACAGGTAGTCTGCCAGCTTCTGCAAAGGTCTGCGGCCGGGGTTGCGGAACACGGTGAGGACGAACAGGATGCAGATCCCCGCGCCGATGGCGGAGTAGCCAAAGTCATTGGCCCACACCGCCGCCGCGCCCAGCACGCCGCCGCAAAGGCACATGGACCGGCGGCTGTGGAACCAGTCCAGACCGTCCCAGCCGCTGCGGTGGGAAGCAAAAAGCAAAAGCCCGGCCAGCAGCACCGGCAGGAAGGCCCGCACCATGCGCATGGAGGCGCCCGGAACAAAGAGAATAAAAATATTCCGGGTGACCTCCCACTGGTACAGCAGCGGGGTCAGCGCCCCGATGGCCATGGACAGGGTCTGGCGGCGGGTGGTCAGCCAAAGCAGCAGCCAGACGGTGACGCTGCAGGCCACGGCGGTGACCGCGTTGGTGATAAACAAGCTGGCGGTGAAGGTGTTGTGCAGCAGCAGGAAAGGGAAGTTGACCCACAAAACCCCCATGCCCAGATAGTTGGAAAAGTCGCGGTAAGGCACCTGGCCGTCCAGAAAGCGGCGCAGTACGTTATAGGTCTGAAAGTCCCCGTTAATGGCTACAAAGTCGGACAGCCAGATGCGCTGTGCGCCCGCCGCCGCGCCAATGGCCAGCAGGATGACCACCCACACCGCCCATCTGATCCGGCGAACGCGAGGAGATTCCAAGGTCATGCCTGTCCCTCCTCCCGGGCCACAAAGGCCCGGATGCCGGCAAGTACCTGCTCCCGGTCCTCCAGATAGCCCTGCTGTCCGCCGAAGGCGGCGGCATGCTTGGTACGGAAGTCATAGTCAAAGGGGGGCTTGTCCAGGTGGTTGACAAATTCCCCGCCGCAAAGGGCGTGATAGACCTCCCCCGCGGACACGGGCTGGGTGGCCAGATTCAGCTTGTCCAGCCCCAGCTCCAGCCCCCGGCAGATGTGGCCCCACAGCTTGGCCAGATGATAAAACTGATAGCGGGAGCGGCTGTCGGTAAAGTTCAGGGCGGAGAAGCCAACCCGGCGGAAGGCCGCCTTCAGCGCCTCACGATCCGGCCCCTCCAGCTCCCGGCACTTGTAAAATCCGTTTCCCAGGGGCTGATAGCAGTCCAGGATCAGGGGCTCCTGCCCGCCCAGCTCCTCCCGCTTGGCCTGGGTGAGCATGGGGGGGAGAAAGTGGAGGTAGTCATAAAGAAAATTTTTCTTCAGATTCCGGCCGTACAGGGCAGGCAGACGGACGATGAGATGGCCGGGCACCTGCTCCTCCACCCACTGCTCCAGCCAGCGGCGGTTGGCCCCATAGGCCGTCAGGCGCTCGGGGTGGATGGGGGTGTCCTCGTCGGCCCCATTGGGTTCATCGTACACGCTGATGGAGGAGATCAGCACCAGCTGGCGGGGGGCGATGCGGGCGATGTTGTCCGCGGCCTGGCGCAGATTGGCCAGGTCGGCCTCCGGGTCGTGGTTGGCCAGGAACATTTCGGCCCGAACGCCCGCGTATACCAGCAGATCGGGCCGGCCGCCGAAGGCCTGCTGGATATTGCGGGAGTTAAACTGCCCGTCAAAGGTGTGGCTGGCCGCCAGATTGGAGCCCACAAAGCCGGTATATCCCACTAAATATTCCATCGTTGTCACCTCGTCACATTGCAATCAGCACCGCGCCCACCAGGATGGCCGCCATGCCGGCGATTTTTCTGCCGGTGATGCGCTCCCCCAGCAGCCGGGCGGAGAGAATCATGGTCCACACATAGGTCAGGGAGGTCAGGGGCAGCACCACCGAGTAGTCCAGCCGCCGCAGCAGCAGGATGTTGAGCACCGCCGAAAGGAGATAGAGCAGGGCCCCCACATAGAGCGAGCCGGTGCGGAACACGGACAGCAGCCCGCCGGCCCCCGAGGCGCGCTTTAAAAACAGAGCGGCCACCGAGCCCAGAAGGGTCATGGCCAGGACCAGAAGCAGATTCATTTGTCCTGCGCCTCCCCGCTGTCTCCGCCGCAGATGAGCAGAACCCCCGCCATCACGCACAAAATACCCGCCACCCGGAGCAGCGTGATTTCCTCCTTCAGCACCGCCACGGCCAGCACAACAGTGAGCACATAGTTCATGCTGAGCACCGGCTGAAGGACGGAAAGGCTGCCGTAGCGATAGGCGGTGAGGGTGATGAGGGCCCCCAGGCCGTAAAGACCAAAGCCCAGCAGCAGGAAGAGCAGGCCGTGGGCATCGGACAGCTTCCAGAACAGCTGCCCGGTGCATACGCACAGGGAGGCGCACAGCATCAGCAGAATGCCCTTTTTGTTTTTCTTAAATGAAGCGATCATGCCAGTGTCTCATACCTCGCTATTTGGAAATTTTCTCAATGGACTCAAAGACGTATTTCTGCCGCTTAAAGGTCAAATCCACCAGAATGGACAGGTATTTCAAAATCAGGGTCAAAATGGCGAACATCCCAAAGAAGCCAAAGCCCAAAAACAGCATAGTGGTGGTCCAGCCGGCCACCGGGCTGCCCGACAGATAGATGACCACCGTATAGATGGTGGCCGCCACCGTGGCTGCCATCATCACCAGAGACAGCAGCAGGGACAAGCGGGAGGCCACCTCGGTGAACAGAATCAGCGCGTCCGTGGCCAGGCGGGGCCGCTCCCGGGCGGCGGAGACGCCCCGGCGCACACCGGGGAGGGGCTGATAGGTCACCCGCTGCAGCTTCAGCCCGCAGCTGGCATAGAGCGCCTTGCGGTAGGGGATGGTGCGGCTCATGGCGTGGACCCGGTTGATGGCCCGGCGGGAGAGGAGCCGGAAGGACTCGGTCTCCAGCTGGTACTGGGTATGGGCAAAGCGGTTGAATACCCAGTAAAACAGCCGGGAGGTCAGCCGGCTGCCCCCGGCGGCGGAGGCGCTGACAATGTCAAAGCCGGTCAGAGCGGTGCGGTATACCTCCCAAATCAGCTCGGGGGGATAGTCCATGGCGGCGCTGTCAAACTCAAAGACAAAGTCGCCGATGGACAAATCCACCCCCGCATTCATGGAGGCCTCCAGCCCCTGATAGTAGCTCATGTTCAAAATGGACACCATGGCGCCCTCCGCCCGGGCGGCAAAGGTGCGGATGGCCTCTACGCTGCCGTCGGTGCTGGCGTCGTTGACGCAGATGAGCTCAAACTTTTGAAAATGCTCCTGAAGCAGGTCGTGCAGGCAGGCCAGAAACGCCCCCACCGTGTCCTGGTTATTATGGACATAGACAACGGCAGAGATAAAATTGCTTTCCTTCATGGTTCGGCCGCTCCTTCCTCCAAAATGGGATCCAGGTCATAGACCGTGTTGATTTTCCCGGAGAGCACGCTCACCAGGGCGGGCGCCCGGCTGTGCACCCGGATCACAGTGGGGCGGGAGTCGTCAATTTCCGACGCCTTTAAAATGGGCTTCATGGAAAACAGGGATTTCACATATTGAAAGCCCAGCTCCTCCCGCATATATTTTTTGGCCAGGCTGGACATATAGCTCCAGGCACTCTCGGGCCGGGCCGGACAGTCGTCACAGTTGCCCAGATGCTCCGGGGAGCAGAAGCCGCCGCTGCGCTGCTGGCAGGGGAAGGCGGGCAGGGACTGGAAGCTGGCCATATGGGGGGTGAAGGTCACCGAGGTCAGGGAGTGCAGCCCCGTTTTGCCGAAGGGCATAATGGAGAAGAAGGGGCCGTCCATCACCGTCAGCCCCGTGTCCCGCAGGGGGGCGTCCACTGTGCACAGGATGATTTCACACAGCTCATATTTGATTTTGAAGGCCTCCTCCAGCCCGCGGGCCTGATTGATAATCTGGTTGGTGGAGGCATAGGTGGCGTTGAGGACGAAGGCGCTCTCAAAGCACGCCCCGTCCGCCGTCGTGACCCGGTAGACGGTATCCTCCAGGCTGATGGCGGCCGCGGGGCTGCCCCAGCGCAGGCACACCCGGGGGTAGTCCTTCAGCTGTTCCAGATACCAGTCCCGCAGAATGTGGGCGTCATAGGTGTACTCCTGGGTGAGAAAGGCCCCGTCGCACATGCCGGGGCGGAAATAGGTCTCGGGGGACACCGGGTCGCAGCGGATGTTCGCCGCCTGACAGAAGCGGCGGAACTGTTCCCCGTCCGTCCAGGAGAAGGCGGCGGAGGTGGCGTACACCTGGTCAAAGGAGCTGTGGACGCAAAAGCCGTAGTCCCGGTTGAAGCGGTCGAAATAGCCGGCGGACTTTATCGCGGTGGAATAGGAGCGGGGGTAGTGGTAGCCCATGTGCACACGGGCCTGGTTGATATAGGTGGCGCGGCGGAAGGGGGCGTCCTCCCCCTCCAGCACCAGCACCCGCTCCCCCCGCTTTCCGCAGAACAGGGCGGCATACAGACCGTACAGTCCGGCCCCGATGATAATTTTGTCCCAGCGTTCCATGGTTTCACCATCCGTTATGCGTCGTTTTATCCCAGCCGGTAGAGCAGGTTCCCGCCGGCCTGTCCCACATAGGTCAGACCGTACCGCTCCTCCAGCAGCTCCGCCCAGGGGAAGCTGTCCCCTTCCGAAATCACCACATGGGTGGGACGGATATCGTGATCGATCAGATAGAAAATCCGCTCCGTGGTGGCGTTGGCCAGGGTGGAGAAGGTCGTCTGCCCGGTATAGGCCCCATAGGCATAAGGATCGCCCAGCGGGCTGATGAAAAATACCCGGGCATCCTCCTGCCCCACCATGGCATGCAGCTGGGCCGCCCAGGCGGGCATGTGGGCCGTCTCCTCGGTCAGGAGGGGCTGCGTGCTGACCCGCTGCCACAGGGCCTGCCAATCGGCGTCCTGAGCCTGGAAGCCCATGCTCAGGACGCGGGCATAGTCCGGGTGGCGGCACAGGGGGGAGACGGTCTGACTCAGGGGTGTGCTGTACAGAAAGCCGGCCCACAGGGCCAGAACCAGGTACAAAGCCGTGCAGGCCAGCGCCAGCCGCCTGGACACATAGGGGGCGGCCAGACAGCCCAGCGCCAGCAGGATCATCACCGCCGTCTCCGCGTGATAGCGGGCGGTTTCATAGCCCACCAGGCAGTAGGCGGCGGTTTTTAAAAGGTAAAAGATCACCAGCAGCACCGGAATCAGGCGCTGCCGGAGGGAGAGGCCGGAAGCACGCCGCCCCCGGATCAGCCCCGCCGCGGTTCCCGCCGCCGTGATCAGGGCGGGGAAGAGGACCTGGGTGGAGACAAAGGTGAGCAGCAGCAGAACCAGAATGGAGCCTGAGCGCTGCACCACCGCCTCCAGCCAGATCTGGGGGGCGTTGAACAGGGTGAGGACCTCCTCGTCCGGCAGGTAGAACCGCTGGGGGGAGAAGATCTCCACCATGGTCATGGTGCCCCCGTTGTCTGAAATCCAGGGCGTGCCGAAGTGAATCAGGGAGTAGGCAATCCAGGGCAGCAGGGGGACCAGCGCCCCCACAGCGCAGCACAGGGTATTGCTCCACCGCTTTTTCCCGGAGAACACCAGCACGCAGAACCCCAGAAAGGCCACTACCGTCATGTTGTCAAAGCGCATGGCCATGGACGCGCCAGCCAGAAAGCCGGCCAGTGCATAGGTCCGGCGGCTCAGCCCGCCGGGACGCGCCAGGACCAGAAGCAGCAGGACAACGCACAAAACAGCCGCGGGAATGGCCCGGCCGGACAGCACCTCCCCCAGATATTGCCGGGTGGTAAGCAGGGCGATGGCCGCCGCCGCGCCGGGCCAGCTCCGTTTGCACAGGCGGCGGGAGACAGGGGGGAGCAGCAGGGCGGACAGCAGGCTGACATAGACGTTCAGCAGCACCCCGCTGTACATGCCGACGCCGGACAGCCGGTCCACCACGGCCAGCAGCAGGGGGTAGAGATAGGGAAAGGAGATGCCGTAGTCGGTGGGGACAATATACTGCCGGATGGTATTTACCCGGCCGAAGTCGGAAAAGATGGTTTTGGACATCTCATAGTAGGAGTAGGAGTCGGGGGAAAAGCACAGGTTGGACATGGCGCAGCAGCAGCAAAACCAGCACAGCGCAAGGCCGGTCAAAAGACCCGCCCCGCTCAGCCGCTTATGGCGCCCCAGCAGAAGCAGCAGAAGGACCGCCGTGGACAGGAAAAACAGGCTGAGCATGGCGCCGGTGAGGGTGCGCAGGTACAAGACAGCCCCCGCCAGCCCCACGCCGGGCAGGCACAGCAGTCCCCACTCCAGAGGAGCGAAGGGGGGAAGCGCCCCCCACAGCCGGGAGGCGGCCAGACACAAAAGAAGCCCGCCCAGGGCGGCCAGCAGAATAGACCCCAGAACGTGAAGGGGGGAGACGCCCAGACACACCGCCATGGCCAGGCCCAGGGCGCCGCCCATCCCGCCTGACCAGAACATACCGCAGCCGAGCTTCTCCAATCCCATCTCCGCCTCTCCGCAAAAAATCGTGAAACAAGGTCATTTTAACACAATTTCCCCTGTTCTACAAGGCAAGGGGGAGAAATACTTTCCAGCCGGGCGGCCTGCCCGGGGCGCGGAGCCGGGAAATGCTCCGCAGCGGCCCGCTCGGGGAACCGCAGCCCCGGCCCGAATCTTTGAAAAAGCGGCTTGTCACTTTGTCAAGTGACAAGCCGCTTTTCGGCAGTTTCAGGCCGCCGTACCGGAGCACGGCGGCTTGGGTTTTACTGCTGCTGGGCCTGGGCCTCCACCTGGCCGAAGGTACGGCCGTTGTAGGTCAGACAATTTTTGCACATCCGGTGGGGCAGCCGGTAAGCCCCGCACTTGGGGCAGGTCACGATACCGGGAGTCTCCAGCTTCCACACGGAGCTGCGCCGCTTATCGCGCCGGGCCTTGGACACTTTTCTCTTAGGAACCGCCATGGGTGACACCTCCTTCGGTTTGCGTGCTGAGGCAATATCTAAAAAATCCGGCACGGCGGACAGCCATGCATGATTTTTTAGATACTGCCCAAGGCACTTGGACTAACTCACTCAGCATCGTTCAGCAGCTGCGACAGGGCCGCCCATCTGGGGTCGGGTTCGGGCTTGCACCGGCAGGGCCCCTCGTTGAGGTTGGCGCCGCACTTGGGGCACAGCCCCTTGCAGTCGTCTGAGCAAAGATTTTTGGTGTCCATTGCGAGAACAAAGGTCTCGGTTACCACCTGGTCCAAATCCAGCTCCCAGCCGTCCAGCAGGATAATCTCGTCGTTTTCCTCGTCCTCCAGCTGCTGGGCCACAAGGCTTTCCAGCCGGACAATTTTTTCCCGGGAAAACTCCCTGCCGCAGCGGTCGCAGGCCAGCTCCAGCGTGGAGCGGGCCGTCCCCTCCAGCACCAGAGCGCCGGCGTGGTTGGTCACGCAGCCCTCCACCAGAACGGGATTGGCAATGGGCCGCCGCCCATAGAGCTCGATTTCGGACAGATCCAGCTGGAACTGGAAGGGCTTGCGCGCTTCCGGAGTGTTGACAACGTCTCTTAAATCCAGGCGCATCGTCAATCCTCCCCCTGGTTGTCCCTCTGTTCGCATAATGGTACGGAGAGTATTATAAAGAAATCCGGCCCAATTGTCAAACCTTTTTTTCTCATTGACAAATCAAATTTTTTGTGGTCAAATTTGGGAGGCACCCCACATTTTGTACAAAGGAGGCGGCGCACCCCTGTGAAGGAGTTTGTCATCGGAAAAAACGACGCCGGGCAGCGGCTGGACCGCTGGCTGGCCAAGACACTGCCCCTGCTGCCCGCGCCCCTGGCCCAGAAGTATATCCGCCTGAAGCGGGTGAAGGTGAACGGCAGGGGGTCCAAGCGGGACGTGCGCCTGAATGTGGGCGATGTGCTGCAATTATACATCAACGACGAGTTTTTTGAAAAGCCCACCCAGGAGAATGCCTTTCTCTCCCTGTACCAGCCCAAGCTGAATATCCTCTATGAGGACGAGCACATCATGCTGCTGGACAAACGGCCGGGGATGGTGGTGCACCCGGATGAGAGCGAGCGGGTCAACACCCTGCTGACCCACATCCAGGCCTATCTCTATCAAAAGAAGGAGTGGTCCCCCTATTGGGAGAACTCCTTTGCCCCCGCCCTGTGCAACCGCATCGACCGGAATACCGGGGGCATTGTCATCGCCGCCAAGACGGCGGAGGGCCTGCGGGTGATGAACCAGAAGATCAAGGACCGGGAGCTGAGCAAGTACTATCTGTGCGTGGTCCGGGGGCGGATGGAGCCGCGGGAGGGCAAGCTGGAGGGCTTTTTGTTCAAGGACGAGGTGAAAAAGCAGGTCTACGTCCGCAGCCGGCCCCAGCCGGGGGCCAAGACGGCGGTTACGCTGTATAAAACCCTGGCGGTGCAAAACGGGCTGTCTCTGGTGGAGTGCGACCTGATCACCGGCCGGACCCACCAGATCCGGGCCCAGTTTGCCGCCGCCGGACACCCCCTGCTGGGGGACGGGAAGTATGGCAGCGAGCGGGAAAACCGGAAGTACGGGCGGCACGGACAGGCGCTGTACTCCTATAAGCTCACCTTTCACTTTACCACGGATGCCGGGCCGCTGGAGCACCTCAATGGCCGCACCTTTCAGGTGGAGGACGTGGACTTTGTGCGGGAATATTTTGGAGAAGCGGTACAGCTGGACGGCAGGGGCAGATAATGCCCCTGCCGCTGTGCGTTTTACCGGGGATTTTGGGGGCAGGGGAGCGCGTTGCCCCGGGGGAGGGGCGGAGAACTGGAGAGACGGGCGGATGATATCCGCCCCTACGAATTACCGTGACCCGGCACCCGGCGGGCGCACGCTGTGCGCCCCTACGAAAAATGGGGGGCGAACCGGCGGGCGGAATATCGGCCCGCATGAAAAACCGGCGCGGGTGCGTCCACCGGGGGGTACATCCAATAGGGGGGCCGCGGCCCCCCTGATTGGCCGTTTGAAGGGGAAAGGGTACCTAGGGGAAGGGGGAAATCGGAATCCCCCTTCCCCTAGGTGATTTTTTGGTTCCTTTTGTATCATGACAAAAGGAACTCGCCGCCGCAGCGGCGAAATATCCCCAAAACGCCGTTTTCAGAAATGCATCGGCGGGCCGGTCTTGGACCGGCCTCTACGGAGGGGTAGAAATACGGAGGGACGGGCGGCTGATAGCCGCCCCTACGAATCACCGTGAACCGGCACCCGGCGGGCGCACGCTGTGCGCCCCTACGAAAAACGGGGGAGCGAGTCGGCGGGCGGGACATCGGCTCGTACGAAAAAGCGGGGGAGGGGCGGGAAAGGCGCGCCGGCTGGGAGGCGGGAAGAGGCAAAACAGATACAGACGCGCCAAGGCCAGCCGCCCATGGGACGGCTGGCCTTGGCTGGATAGGGGGGAGAGGGTAAGAAATGGTATCTCAAAAGTCTGGAGTAAGGAGCTGGAAGGAAAGGAATTACTCCCGGCAGGTCACCACATAGGAGGTGACCTTTCCGGTATCGGAACCGGAGCTGTCTCGAGCATAGGCGAGCATTGTGACACGATATTGTACCCCAGCAGTCCCATAATAATTAATACTATGAAAATAGCTGGCAGTGTTTGTCGTAATAAACTCCGGATAATCAGCGCTTACCAGAGTATCACATTCATACCACTTACCATCAATCTTGTTTTCAATAGTGAGTGTCATGCAACCAATTCTGTCCATAGTGCGAGGTGCATTTACATCCATAGTGATGACCATTCTGCAATTGTCTCGAGCACCAAAAGCGATTGAATAGTCACTTAGGTAAGCGCTGGCATGAGGGGAAACAGATGACCAAACCGTTTGAAGATCGGAAGATTCAACTTGGTAAGCAGTATCATGAGCAGATACTGCACTGGTCATCATAAAAACAGCGATTAATAAAGCAAGCAAGCGTTTTTTCATCTCTTGCTATTCCTCCTGTATAAACACGATAGAATCGAGTATATTCAAAATTTCATCGCTCTCTAGAGAACCGGTAATTGTATATGCATAGGAACCAATTTGCCAATTGACATTGGCAGTCCCCAAATTTTCTATAATATCAAACTCAATTCCGTTGTGGGTATAGGTATACCCGCCCTCTTCTTTTTCGAGGGTACTGGATGCGCCATCTCTAAACTGTGTAACTCTTATATATAATTCGCCATTTTTAGAAGCATATGAGGCGACAAATTTTAATCCGCCATCTGCCACTAAAACGGATACGTCTTCCAAAACGTAATCCTCCGGTACCCAGGTGGGACATCCGCTGGGGTCCACGCCATAGGCCGCCAGGGCCTCCTCCAGGGAGCGATACTCCGAAGCGGTCCCCTCGGGCAGCTCCATCACGCCGGAGGGATTCCGGCCGATGTGCAGCACCTCCGAGGCCCACTGGGTAATCGCCTGAAAGGGGTTGAGCCCCACTGCGCTGGCGCCGATGCACAGTACCACAATCAGCGCGGCGGCAATTTCCACGCGCCGGAGAATCCGGCGTGCTCTGCCGCTGCGGTGGACGGGACGCGGTGACGCATCGGGTGACGATATCGCCTCCTTTTCTTCGTTTTCCTTTTCCTCCGATTCAAAAAGCGCGGGGTGCTCCGCCTGAAGACGCGCCATAATGGAGGCGGGATCAAAATCCTCCATCACGGGGGCCCGCTCCTGAAGGGCGTCCAGACAGGCCTCCAGCTGATCTACATCCAGGTCCTCCGCCTCTTGGCAATCCAGAAGCCGTTCCAGATCGTCCAGAAGCTGAGCGTTGGTCTTTTCCGCGTGGGTGCTCCCTGCGCCCTGCTCCTTCCGGCTGTGGTTGAAATTTGGCTCGGCCGGCCGATTTCCAGACATCGAAATACCTCCTTCTTTCTATTTATCCGTTTAGAAAGGGGTTTTGTGACACCAAAATAAACAAAAAATTAAGCCATCTCTTTTTTCAGCGCCTCGCGGCACCGCTGGACGGCTCTGGACAGCTGTTTTCTGCAGGCGGGCTCGGAAATCCCGCGCCGCTGTGCGATTTCCCGGTGGGACAGCTCGTCCCGGAAGCGCAGCAATAAAAGCTCTCGGTCAGAGTCGGACAGGGAGTCGGGTATGTACAGCTCCATGGAGGGATCCAGATCCTCCGAGCCGGAGATGCGCTCAAAGTCGTCCCAGTGTATCTCCCGCTTGAACTTTTCCGACTCCTGCTTGGTCAGGTTGGACAGCGTCTGATACAGCCAGGCCGCCGGCTTCACGTGGGTGCAGACGGTGTCGGCCTTGCAGCAGGCAATCAGAAAGGTCTCCTGCACCAGATCCAGCGCGATATCCCGGTCGCCGATCCGACGGATGGACAGCTGAGCCATGTGGGCGCCGTATCGTTCCGCAAGCTGGTTAATAAAATCATGCTGCTCTTTTGTCATGGAACGTCCCTCCTGGAAGCAATCGTTGGTGACGGGACCGCGCCGCAGGAATGCGCAGAACTGAAGCCGCCTGGACAGTCTGCCCTTCCTCTGGGAAATACGCGGGATACAAATTCTGGATTTTACCATACTTCTTACCCTGACATTGTAACGGATAGAGCTGCAAATTGCAAGGCACAATCAGGTAAAAGGAGCACGGGAGTGACAAAAGAGGGGGAGAGGAGCGGAAAAAGGCAAAAAATTTCCCGAATGATGTCACATTTTAAGACGCTGAACGGATAAAAAGTTGCAAAGGCGCGGCGCGTGTAGGATTGGCTGCAATTCAAACTGATACCGTCGAAAAGGGCCGGGAAGGCAGGTGAGGAAGATGTTTCGATTTCAATCGGTTGAAACAAACTGCGTTTCAGCTGAGCTGGGACGTTACCGTTCCTATGGAATTCTGGCAGAAAAGCGGGAGGGAGACGGCTGGACACAGGTGGGGCTGGTGCCTGACGTATCCTGCGACAGAGAGTTTGTCCTGGGGCTGGCGGAGCGGTGCACCAGAGGACAGCTGAGCCCCCTGTCCCTGGTGGACGTGATTGTGGATTCCCTTCCATAACCTGCCTGCCGCTTATCCACCAGCGGGAGACACCGGAGGGGGATGAAACCGGATAAAAAGGCGGCGCGGGCCTGGGCGGAAGCGGGAAACTGCTTGCGCGCGGGCCCGCGCCGTGCGTCTGCCGCCGGGGCGGAAAAAGGGCCCAAATGACTGCAATTTCAAGGGTGTGTGAAATTCAGAAAAAATTTCGACAAAAATGATTGACAATTGGGGGCTGAGAAGATATAGTGTATCTCGCTATCCGTGAAAGTCCGGCCCCCCGGATGTCCCGCCTGTGCGGACGCCGACCCGGACGAATAAATCGAGGGAGCTGACAAGGTCAAACAAAAAAGAAGGGGGGAGGACATATGTCCAAGGAATTGATCCGTCTGTCCAACTGTACCATGAAGTTTGAGGACGAGGTCGTACTGGACAATCTCAATCTGTATATCAACGATCAGGAGTTCCTCACGCTGCTCGGACCCAGTGGGTGCGGCAAGACAACCACACTTAGAATCATCGGTGGTTTTCAAACGCCCACGTCGGGAGATGTCTTTTTCGACGGCGTGAGGATGAATTCTGTCCCGCCCCATAAACGGGCCATCAACACGGTGTTTCAGAAATACGCCCTGTTTCCTCATTTAAATGTATATGAGAACGTGGCCTTTGGCCTGCGTATCCCCAAGGTGGAGGAGCAGAAGGACGAGAACGGAAAGGTGATCAGCCGCCGGAAGGTGAAGCTGTCGGAAAAGGAGATCGACCAGCGGGTTCTGGAGATGCTGGAGATCGTCAACCTGAAGGGCTTTGAAAAGCGGCGCATCACCCAGCTGTCCGGCGGACAGCAGCAGCGGGTGGCCATCGCCCGGGCGCTGGTCAACCGGCCCAAGGTGCTGCTGCTGGACGAGCCGCTGGGGGCCCTGGATCTGAAGCTGCGCAAGGACATGCAGAACGAGCTCAAGCGCATCCAGCAGGCCATGGGCATCACCTTTATCTATGTCACCCATGACCAGGAGGAGGCCCTGGCCATGTCCGACACCGTGGTGGTTATGGATTCGGGCAGAATCCAGCAGATTGGCACCCCCGAGGACATCTATAACGAGCCCAAGAACGCCTTTGTGGCCGACTTCATCGGCGAGTCCAACATCCTGGACGGCATTATGCGCGCCGACGGGGTGGTGGAGATCTTCAACCGCCGCTTCCAGTGCCTGGACAAGGGCTTTGAAAAGGACGAGGCCGTGGACGTGGTCATCCGGCCCGAGGACGTGGATATCGTCCCCGAGGACCAGGGCCAGCTGAAGGGCACCGTCACCTCCGTCACCTTCAAGGGGGTCCACTATGACACCATCGTGGACTTCTACGGCTTCAAGTGGCTGATTCAGACCACGGACTTCTGCCCGGTGGACAGCCGCATCGGCATCAAGATTGATCCCGACGGCATCCACGTCATGAAGAAGAGCCAGTACTCCGGCATGTTCGGCGACTATTCCTCTTACTCCGAGGAGTATGACGAGATCAGCGACGCAACCATCGAGCCGGAGGAGGAAGAGGAGGAGCGGAATGAAGAGTAAGTTCTCCTGGCTGGCCGCTCCCTATGTGCTGTGGATGATGGTGGTCATCATTGTCCCCATCTTCATGGTGATGTTCTACGCCTTCACCACCGCCAACTCTGTGGAGCTGGCGGAACTGGAGGGTGGACTGGCCGGATTTTTTTCGATGTTCACCCTGGAGAACTTCGCCCGGATGGGCACCTATACGGTGATCTTTGTCCGCTCGTTCCGGCTGGCCCTGGTGGCCACGGTGATCTGCCTGCTGATCGGCTATCCTCTGGCCTATGTGATGGCCAAGGAGGGCCCCGGATTCCAGCGGATCGCCATGGTGATCATCATGCTGCCCATGTGGGTCAATTTTCTGCTGCGGACCTATGCCTGGATGGCCATCCTGGAAAATAACGGCCTGCTCAACCAGTTCTTTGACGCCATCGGCCTGTTTGATCTGATTAACAATATTTTCGGCACGGACATTGAGCGCTTCCGCATGATCCGCACCCAGGGGGCGGTGGTGCTGGGCATGGTGTACAACTACCTGCCCTTTATGGTGCTGCCCATCTACTCGGTGATTGTCAAGCTGGATCACTCCCTGCTGGAGGCGGCCCGGGACCTGGGGGCCAATACCGCCCTGGTGTTCCGAAAGGTGATCTTCCCCCTGTCCCTGCCCGGGGTGCTCTCCGGGGTGACCATGGTGTTCGTCCCCTCGGTGTCCACCTTCGCCATCTCCCGGATGATGGGGGGCAACACCCAGATGCTGCTGGGCAACCTGATTGAAAACCAGTTCCTGGGCGGGGCCTATAACCCCCACCTGGGCAGCGCCATCGCCGTGGTGATGATGATCATTGTGGTGGCCTGCATGTGGATCATGAATCGCTTCGGTGAGGGCGAGGAACAGGCGGTGATCCTATGAAAAAACAAAACCGCGTGGGCAGCCGCCTGTTCATGGGACTGGTGTTCCTGTTCCTGTACGCCCCCATTCTGCTGCTGGTGGTCTTCTCCTTCAACGCCGGGGGAAGCAATATGGTCTGGGAGGGGTTCTCCCTGCGCTGGTACCAGGAGCTGTTCCGGGACCGGCAGATGATGAACGCCATCTACACCACCCTGCTGGTCTCGGTGCTGGCCACGGTGATCTCCACCGTGGTGGGGACCTTCACCTCGGTGGGCCTGTACGGCATGAAAAAGCGCTGGCGGGAGCCCATTTTGTCGGTGAATAATATCCCCATCATGAACGCCGACATTGTCACCGGCGTCTCCCTGTGCATCTTCTTTGTGGCCGCCATCGGCGGGTGGAACGACGTGGTGGTGGGGGGCTGGAACGGCTTCGTCACCTTCCTGGAGGAGAACTTCCGCCGCACCCTGCCCAGGATGGCGGAGATGCGGATGGGCTTTACCACCCTGCTGCTGGCCCATCTGTCCTTTGACATCCCCTATGTGATTTTGAATGTGCTGCCCAAGCTGCGGCAGATGGATTCCAGTCTGGTGGATGCGGCCCAGGATCTGGGCTGTACCTGGATGGGGGCTTTCTGGAAGGTAGTGGTGCCCGAGATCAAGCCGGGCATCGTCTCCGGCGCCCTGATCGCCTTCACCATGAGCATCGACGACTTTGTCATCTCCTACTTCACCGCCGGGAACAGCTCCACCCTGTCCATTGAAATTTACAGCATGGTCCGCCGCCGGGTGAGCCCGGAGCTCAACGCCGTGTCCACGCTGCTGTTTGTCACGGTGCTGCTGCTGCTGATCATCATCAATGTGCGGGAAGCCAGAATGGAGAAGAAACTGAAGGCCAGAGCCTTTTAGGGGCAGGCCGGCTGCAAAAGCAGTTCAAAGCTCTCACGGCCTGCGGGCCTGGAGATAAAATCAAACCAAAAATGGAGGAATGATCAATTGAAAAAAATGGTAGCCTTGACCCTCGCCTGCGCCATGGCGATGGGCCTGTTCCTGTCCGGGTGCGCGATGGAAGACAGCGGCTCCGGGAGCTTTACTGCCGGATCCGGCAGCGGTGCGGACAGCAGCAGCGGCGGCACGGCCACAGGAAACCGGGAAGTCAACGTGTGCAGCTGGGGCGAGTATATCGACGAGAGCCTGATCGAGAAATTTGAGCTGGAGACCGGCATCACGGTAAATTACAATACGGCCCCTTCCAACGAGGAGCTTTACTCCCTGCTGGAGCAGGGGGGGGTCAACTATGATGTCATCGTCCCCTCTGACTATATGATCGCCCGTCTGATTCAGGAGGACCGGCTGCAGAAGCTGGATTACAGCAAGATCCCCAACTATGAGAAGATTGACGATCAGTATAAGAACCTGTCCTTCGACCCCAACAACGAGTATACTGTCCCCTACACCTGGGGCACGCTGGGCATTATCTACAACACCACTATGGTGGATGAGCCCATCACCAGCTGGGAGGTCATGTTCTCCGACCAGTACGCCGGAGAGATCCTCCTCATCGACAACTCCCGCGACGCCTTCGGCATGGCCCTCTATTACCTGGGCTATGACGTGAATACCACGGACGAGGCCCAGATCCGGGAGGCCTATCAGCTGGTGGCTGACGCCAAGGCCCGGGGTGTCTACGACGGACAGGGCATGGACGAGGTGTTCCAGATCATGGAGGGCGGCAATCTGGCCATCGCCACCTACTATGCCGGCGACTTTTTGACCATGCACGACGCCAATCCCGACCTGGCCTTTGCCATCCCGGAGGAGGGCTCCAACTGGTTCGTGGACGCCATGTGTATCCTGAAGGACGCCCAGAACGTGGACGAGGCCCACGAGTGGATCAACTTTATTGCCTCCACCGAGTCCAACCTGGCCAACATGGATTATATCGGATATGCCTCCCCCAATACCGAGGCGCTGGAGATGTACCCTGCGTGGTATGAGGAGCAGTATGGCGAGCCCCTGGATATGGAGCTGTACGAGATCATGGCCGCGCCCCCCGAGGTGCTGGAGCGGTGCACCATGTACGAGAACCTGCCCGCCGAGACGCTGACGCTGTATAACGACCTGTGGATTGAGCTGGGTATTTGATTTGAGAAACGAAACCCGTGCGGAAGTATTCCGCACGGGGTGAGACTGTCGAAAAAGTGGCTTGTCAATTGATAGAAATTGACAAGCCACTTTTTCGAGTAGGCCGCACGAAATTTCAGGCTCGATTTCTTGGGAAATTGTCGCCCAAAATTTCGTGAGAGGTGTCATTTCCCAGGCGCATGTCCTTGGAAATGACTGGATTTCATTTTATTCCGCCGTCTGCGGACGGCGGAACTCCTTGCAGGAGGGCTTTTTTGACAAGCTGACCCGTGCGGAATACTTCCGCACGGGTTTCGGCTTAATCGGACAAGAGCCTTTGTAATAGAGAAACCGATTGAGGGAATCCTAAGGGCATCCCACAAAAGGAGGCTGTTTTGGATGAGCAAATCGAAAAAGCATGGAAGAAAGCAGGGGAGAGACCTGCGGGGCTCCGCGCCCATCGCCGGACAGAACCGCACAGACACCGATTCCAACGCCCAGAATCCCATGGCCGACCCGGTGGAGATGCGTATGAAGCGGGAAGGTCACGATATGTAGACAAAGGCGGTGAGGCCGGCGGATTGGGAAAGGTTCACACAATATTCACGAAAAGTTTGATGTTTTTTGAAAAAGTGTCCAAGCGGTTGTGGTATGGTATAAATGGATTTGAAATCCAAGCAAATTTTTCCCTCTGCACGGCAGAAACATTCTCCGCGGTTTGAGACTGCACACAGTTTCAGACCGAGTTGTCCGGCCTGTTGAAACGGGCCAGATACCGGCCTCCCGACGCGAGGCAGAGCGTCCCACTGCCGCCCTGACGGTTTCGAGCTCCAGGGCGGCAGACCAAAGGCAATCCGCGGCAAGCGGTTGATATATAGAACGGAAATTTGAAATAAACGGCGAAAACGTGGCTTCCTCCTCCGGAACAAGGAGAGAAAGCCACGTTTTCAGGTGTAAAAGAAACTGCATCCCCCCGGATGGACAGGGCAGCTTCTTTCTAAAAATAGGTTATTTCGGCGGAACTGGGATGTCCTTGGTGTCGAAATAGGTTTTCAATGCAACAGAGGTCTGGGAATTGCCGTAGTGCTTGATGTGGGAGAGCAGCTCATCCAGCTCCTGCGTACCCTGAACGGCAAAGCGCAGCAGCGCGTTAAATACGCCGATAACATGATAGTGGCTGATAATGGCAGGGTGCTTTTCACAAAAATCACAGAAGCTGGCGTATTTATCGGGCTCCGGAGCCACAAGGATAAAGCCCGTCATGTTGCAGTTGAGCTTTTCGCGGTCCACGTCCACACGATAGGCGCGGAGAATTCCCTGCTCTTCCAGTCTGCGGGTGCGCTCGGAGACGGCAGGGGCGGTGAGCCCCACCTGGTCACCGATGCTCTTCAGGGTGGTACGGGAGTCCCGCTGCAGAATATTTAAAATTTGATAATCCGTTCGATCCATTGCTTTACCTCAGGGCGTCAGGAATGTCACACAATGACGCCGCGCTTAATTACAGTATCGGCCAGGTTGCTGCCCACGCGG
>JAHYYS010000026.1 GCA_019424865.1 bacterium | reverse complement strand
TGACCTTGTTGATGGTCTCCACCATGTGCACCGGGATGCGGATGGTGCGGGCCTGGTCGGCGATGGCCCGGGTGATGGCCTGGCGGATCCACCAGGTGGCATAGGTGGAGAACTTATAGCCCTTGGTGTAGTCAAACTTCTCCACCGCCTTGATAAGTCCCAGATTGCCCTCCTGAATCAGGTCCAGAAACTGCATGCCCCGGCCCACATACCGCTTGGCGATGGAAACCACCAGACGCAGGTTGGCCTCGGCCAGGCGCTGCTTGGCCCGCTCGCCCTTTTTAACGGCCTTGTCCAGCTCGGCCTTCAGCTGGGGATCAATCTCCTCGCCGGCCTGCTCCAGCTCCTCCAGCTGGGACTTGGCCGCGTTGCCCGCGTCCATATCCTGGGCCAGCTGGATCTCCTCGTCGGAGGTGAGCAGGTTGACCTTGCCGATCTCCTTCAGATACATGCGCACCGGGTCATCTGTGCCGAAGGAATCCACCATGGCGTTGGGGTCCACGATTTCCTCCTCGGGGATCTCCTCCATGGACTCCAGGGGGGGCTCCAGGTCGTCCGGCAGGTCGGGAATATAGTCCTCACCCACTGTGTCGATGCCCAGATTTTCCAGAGTGTCATAGATCTTGTCCATCTGCTCGGCGCTCAGATCCATGTCCTCCAGCACGTCCAGCAGCTCGGAGGAGGAGAGGTTGCCCTTTTTCTTCCCGCGCTCGATCAGCTCGCTGAGCTTATCTGCGCCCTGGACGCCCTCCACCACCTTCATGATCTCGACCTTGCCCGCTTCCATCCGGCTTTGAATATCAGCCTGTTTGTCCATCTTTTCCTTCTGCTCGGCGGTGATGGTGTGTACAACTCCTGTTTTCTTGACGCTCATGGTTTTTCCTCCATATATGCTTTTTTCTCTTGCAACCGTTTCTGCAGGGCCAGCAGCTGCTGGTCCCCCTGATCATCCGCCCGCCGAAGGGCCTCGCCCCGGATGATGGATATGTAGTCCTGAATGGCCTGTCCGGCGTGGGCGACAGACTCAGGCTGGGCGGCCACCTGAGCCAGGTGATTCATCTCCTCGGCAGTCAGATCCCCCGCCAGAGCGGCCAGCTGGGTGTTGAGCCCCTGGGCTGCCCGCTGGCGCAGGCTGTCAAAGACCCTGCCCAGCAGGGGGGAGGAGAACTCCCTTCCCTCCAGCGTGCCCATGCTGCCCGCCAGCCCCGGGTCCAGCAGCAGGAGACGGATCAGCCCCTCCTCCGCCCGGGCGGAACGGATATTTTCATAGCGCAGCCCCCGGACCCTGGGCTGGAGCTGAGCGGCGGGGGCCAGGTCCCTGCGCTCCTGCTGTCTGCGCGCCTTGCGCAGCCGGGCGCGCAGGGCACGCCCCACCTCCTGGGCCATGGTCTCCGGCGTCACGCCCGCCGTCTGGGCGGCGTGGCCGCCATAAATTTCCCGCTCCACGGCACTGGGCAGGGCGGAGATCAGCTGGGCGGCCTCCTGCAGAAAGGTTACCCGCTGCCCGTCGTCCGTAAGGTCATATTTCTGCCGCAGCTGGTCCAGGCGGTAGTCCACCTGGTTTTCACTCTGGTCCAGCAGGCGGGCAAAGGCATCCCGGCCATAGGACTTGATAAACTCGTCCGGGTCCTTGGCCCCCCGCACCTTCAGCACCTTCACCTTCAGCCCCGCCTTCTCCAGCAGGGGAATGGCCCGCTGGGCGGCGGCCACGCCGGGGCCGTCCCCGTCATAGGCGATGACGGACTCCTTAAAATATCGGGAGAGCAGCTGTGCGTGTTCCTCCGTCAGCGCGGTGCCCAGAGAGGCCACCGCGCTGTCAAAGCCCGCCTGATGCAGGGAGATGGTGTCCATATACCCCTCGGTGAGGATCACCCGCCCTGCCTTGGACTTTTTGGCGATGTTCAGGGCAAAGAGGTTGCGGCTTTTGTTGTACACCGGGGTGTCCGGGGAGTTGAGGTATTTGGGGGTGGAGTCGTCCATTACCCGGCCGCCGAAGCCGATGACATCCCCCCGCACGTCGATTATGGGGAACATGACCCGGTTGCGGAAGCGGTCATAGATGCGGCCGTCCTTGTTGTTGACCGCCAGACCGGCATCCAGCAGATCCCGCTTGTCATAGCCCTGTTCTCCCAGCTGCGTGATCAGGGCATCCCAGCGGTTGGGCGCAAAGCCCAGCCCGAAGCAGGTGAGGGTGCGCTGGGACAGCCCCCTCCGTTTGAGGTAGGCCAGCCCCTCGGCCCCCTCCGGGGTATAGAGCCACTGGTGAAAGGCCCGGGCAGCCTGCTTGTTGATGGTCAGCAGCTTTTCCCGCCGGGCCCGGCCGTCGGGGGAGAGGCCGGCGGTCTGGGGGACCTCCATCCCGGCCCGCTTGGCCAGTACAGCCACTGCGTCCCGGAAGGAGAGGTTCTCCAGCTCCATCACATAGTTGATGGCGCCCCCGCCCTTGCCGCAGCCGAAGCATTTATAGATCTGCCGGTCCGGCACCACGTGGAAGGAGGGAGTTTTTTCGCTGTGAAAGGGGCAGCAGCCCCAATAGCTGTTCCCCTTTTTGGTGAGGTGCACCGACTCGGACACCAGGTCCACAATGTCGGTGCGGGCGACAAGTTCATCCAGAAAACGCTCGGGAATGGGCAAAATCTCTCCTCCTTTCTCCGCTGCGCGGTATCCTATTTTTAGCCGTTTTACCCGGAGATTATCCGGCCGCTGTAAGGTTATTTTACCGTCCAGCCCTTGGGAATAAACAGCTTTTGAAACTGCTCTACGGCAAAGGGATCGGTCATGCCGATTCCCATGGGGCAGGCGGGGCCAGCCCCATGGGGACCCTTTTGATTTTAATCCTCGGGGCGAAGTGAATTCGCCCCTGCGGAAATGCTCCGCTTTGCTGCGCATTTACGGCGCTTATCGCGCCGCCCCGCCTGCGGCGGGGACCCCCATCGCCGGCGGTTATTTGATTGCCCAGCCCTTAGGAATAAACAGCTTTTGAAATTGCTCCACGGCAAAGGGATCGGTCATGCCGATTCCCATGGGGCAGGCGGGGCCAGCCCCATGGGGACCCTTTTGATTTTAATCCTCGGGGCGAAGTGAATTCGCCCCTGCGGAAATGCTCCGCTTTGCTGCGCATTTACGGCGCTTATCGCGCCGCCCCGCCTGCGGCGGGGACCCCCATCGCCGGCGGTTATTTGATTGCCCAGCCCTTAGGAATAAACAGCTTTTGAAATTGCTCCACGGCAAAGGGATCGGTCATGCCGGCGATGTAGTCGCACACCGCCCGGTCCACGCCTTCCTCCACCCGGATGGACTGAAAGTCCTCGGGCAGTTCATCCGGGTTGGCGCGGTAATAGTCAAACAGCCGGCGCAGCATGTCCTGGGCCTTGCCCTCCTCACCCTTGGCCAGAGGATTGGTGTACACGTTGGCAAACATAAAGTCCTTCAGAGCCAGCATGGCCTCGCCCACCTGGGGCGACTGGCGGATGGAAGACTGTCCCTGGCTGGCGCGGATAGCGTCGGCGACCAGACAGTCAATGCGGGCCCCGTGGGTGAATCCCAGCACGCTGGACACCTCCAGCGGAATATCAATGGGGTAGATGATGCCGCCCCGCAGGGCATCCTCAATATCGTGGTTGATATAGGCGATGTGGTCGGCCAGCCGGACCACCTGTCCCTCCAGCGTGGCGGCGGGCTCCCCCTTGGTGTGGCAGAGGATGCCGTTGCGCACCTCCCAGGTCAGGTTCAGCCCCTCTCCGTTTTTTTCCAGACGCTCCACCACCCGCAGGGACTGCTGATAGTGAGCAAAGCCGCCGGGCATCAGCTGGTTAAGGGCCCGCTCACCGGCATGTCCGAACGGGGTGTGCCCCAGATCGTGTCCCAGGGCGATGGCCTCGGTCAGGTCCTCGTTGAGGGAAAGCGCCCGGGCAATGGTTCGGGCGATTCGGGTGACCTCCAGGGTGTGGGTCATTCGGGTGCGGTAGTGGTCGCCCTCGGGCTGGAGAAAGACCTGGGTCTTATGCTTCAGCCGCCGGAAGGCCTTGGAGTACACGATCCGATCCACATCCCGCTGAAAGCAGGTGCGGATGGGGCACTCCGCCTCCGGACGGGCCCGGCCCCGGGATTGGGCCGAGCGGCAGGCGTGAGGGGAGAGGAATGCATCCTCCCGCTGCTGGGTCTCTTCCCGCAGTGTCATGGCTTGACCTCCTTTCAGCGGAAATGGGGATACTTTATCCCTTCCAATTTAATATACGAATTTTACTGCCGAATTCCTTCTTTTGTCGGCCTGAAAATTGAGCTTTTTTCGGAAAACGCATAAGATTGGAGAAAATACCGGCATAGAAGCAAAAAGCGGGCGGGAATTTGCCATATTCGGCAAATTCCCGCCCCGTTCATTGGGAGCTCCGGTGCGTGTTACGCCTGTTTTTTGCCTCGATCCGGCCAGAACAGGATATAGATCAGGGCGCAGGCCGCCATCAGATAACAATAAAACATATAGGGTACAATCTGTACCGCGGTGACATGGACCCCCGCCGAGGCGTACAGCAGTTGGGCGCCGAAGGGGAGGATGCCCTGAAGCACTGAGGCGAAAATATCCAGCAGGGATGCGGTGCGCCGGGGATCGATACTGTATTCCTGGCTGATATCCTTGGCGATAGAGCCGGTCATCACAATGGCCACGGTGTTGTTGGCGGTGGCCACGTCCACGGCGGAGACCAGGCCGGCGATGCCCAGCTGGGCCCCGCGCTTGGAGCGGGTGTGGCGGCGGACAAAGGAGATCAGCCACTGGATCCCGCCGTATTCCCGGACCAGCGCGCCGATACAGGCCACGATGATGGAGATGACAGTGATGTCATACATGTTCTGTACGCCGGTACCCATCACGCTGAACATCTGGGTCCAGACAAAGGCCTGGGTGGCGATGCCCACGATTACGCTCAGAACCGTGCCGATTACCAGAATCAGAAATACGTTGACGCCGGCAACTGCCCCCACCAGCACCACCAGATAAGGGAGCACCTGCCAGACGTTGTATCCGCCCACTTCCAGGGAACCGCTGCCGGACGGGGTAAGGAGAAGGAAGATCAGGAAGGTCAGAATGGCCGCGGGCAGGACGATGAAGAAATTCATGCGGAATTTGTCCTTCATTTCGCACCCCTGGGTGCGGACGGCGGCGATGGTGGTGTCCGAGATCATGGACAGGTTGTCCCCGAACATGGCCCCGCAGGCCACGGCGGCGATGCACAGCACCACGTCATAGCCGGTGGTCTGGCTCAGAGACAGGGCGAAGGGGGCCAGCGCAGAGATGGTGCCCACGGAGGTGCCCATAGAGAGGGACACAAAGCAGGAGATGAGAAACAGTCCGGCCACCGCGACCCGCATGGGCAGGAAGGTGAGCAGCAGGTTCACCGTGCTGACCGCGCCGCCGGCAGCGGAGACGGCGCCGGAAAAGGCCCCTGCCGCCAGGAAGACCAGACACATGGTCAGAATATTTTCGTCAGCCATGCCGTGGGCCATAACCTTCAGCTTGGCATTGAAGTCCAGCTTCCGGTTTTGGAGGCAGGCCACAAACAGGGCGATGAGGAAAATAACGATGGCGGGGACCTGATAAAAGCCCTGATCGATGTCCAGGACATATTCAAAGATGATGCCCAGGCCCAGATACAGCACCAAAAATACGCCGATGGGCAGCAGGGCCGCCGGATTGCCTGAGTTCAGGCGCTCCTTAGAATCCATAAAACTCTCTCCTTTTTCTTTTCCGCACGTTTTATTTGCCTGATTCAGCAGACCTTATTGTAGGGGAATTTGTCCGGCATGTCAATTTAAAATCCTGCATATCCCTGAAATTTGTAAAAAGCGGCGGGGTGTACCGGAATAAAAACCGGGGAAAACAGCAGCCCTCATGGCGGCTGTTTTCCCCGGACGGTTGTGGGGCAGGGAAAATCCCGGAACTACTACTCGGTTCGGCGGCTCAGCTGGTGTCCGCGGTGCTTGGGCAGCCCGCGCCGCGAAAGGGGACTTTCCACACTGCGGGGCTCCCGCCAGGACGCATGTTCCGGCGTGCTGTCGGTCTCCGGCTGTGCGGCCGCCCGCTGCTCCCCGCCTTTTGCATTCATGACCAGCATCTGAAGGCGGTTTTCCAGATTGGCGAAGCTCACATCCGGGTCATAGTCCAACGGCAGAATCTGGGCGTCGGGGTACATCTCCTTCAGCCGCTTGGCCACGCCCCGGCCTACCACGTGGTTGGGCAGGCAGCCGAAGGGCTGCAGAATGACGAAGGCCCGGCAGCCGTGGGCGGCGTGGTGGAGGATTTCCCCGGGAATGAGCACGCCCTCGCCCGCGTCAAAGGTGTGGTGGACAATGGGGTCGCTGGCCCTGACCAGCTCGGGCAGGCGGGTGGCCCGCTGATAGAGGGGGTGCTCCCCGGCGATGCGGTCGGTCATGGCGTGGGCCGCCTCAAAGACCGTGTCCGCTATGGCGTACCATCCCTTCTCCGGCAGCGGTTTATGGACGCGGTACTCTTTAATCTGCGTGTCCTTGTTGAAATAAAGCTTCTGAATCACATCGGTCATGCGGGCCTCGATAATTTCAAAGCCGTTCTGCTCCAAATAAGCTTCAATTTCGTGGTTTGCCCCGGGGTGAAAATTCAGGAGATACTCGCCCACGATAAGCACAGTGGGCCGGGGCCTGGAGCGATCGTACCCGATATTTTTCATTACCTGGATGGCCTTCCGGAAGCCCTTCTCGGCCCCCCGGATGCCCTGGCGCTCCAGCCCGTCGATGAGCAGGTCCATGGCCTGATCAAAGGCCTTGTTCGCACTGCCCGGAACCGTCTCATAGGGGCGGATCTTCCGCAACAGCTCCTCCAGCACGTCGATCATGGGCAGGGAGAAGGCGATGCGCAGGGAGGCGGCCAGGCTCATGCGGTAGCCCGGGTGCTGATTGTGGCTGTCCTTGTCATCATTGGTGAGAATGGGTACCTGGGCAAAGCCGGCGTCGTCCAGGGCCTTGCGCAGCAGGGCGCTGTAATGGGTGAGGCGGCAGTCGCCCACGTACTTGGCCATGGCTACGGCCACGTGGTCCAAATCGTATCTGCCGCTGCGCAGGGCGGCCAGGGCCTCGCCAATGACCACCTGGGCGGGGAAGCAGATGTCATTGTGGACGTACTGCTTGCCCAGCCGGATGGCCTCCTCCCGGCCCACCTCCAGAGGGACCGTGCGCAGGCCGTCTGAGCCCATGGCTGCCGACATCACACGGCAGAAGGCGTGGGACACATTGGGGATGAGCACCAGACGCTCCTTTTTGTCCTCCCTGGTGAACTTCACCGGATAGGGGTCCTCCAGCTCCTGGATGGGACGGGCGGCCTCCTGTTCCCGGCGCATGGCCAGCGTCTCCACAAAGGAGCGCACCCGGATGCGCAGGGGGCCCTGCACATCGCTCTCGTCCAGCTTCAAGACCAACGGGGTTTTCCCCGAAATTTCCCGCATCAGGCGGATGATCTCGTCGGAGAGGTAGGCGTCGTGGCCGCAGCCGAAGCTGACGATCTGCACATACTCCATCCGGGGGTCCTGGGCGGCCAGAATGGCCGAGGACAGCATGCGGGCGTGGTAGTTGTTTACGATGTCCAACGTGCTCCGGCTCAGGTCCACCTCGTTGGCGTGGGGCACCGAGTCCACCGTGAGCACCGGGATCCCCAGATTCGTGAACAGGTCGGGCAGGTCGTGGTTCACCAGGGCGTCAGTCTGATAGGGGCGGGCGGCCAGCACCACGGCATAGGTCCCCCGCTCCTCCGCCTGCTTCAGGACCTGCTCTCCCGCCTGGATCATCTGGGCGCGGAAGCTCTTCTGGGCCTCCTCCGCCGCCTGGATGGCGGCATGGGTCTCCCGGGCGGGGATGTGGAAGGTCTCCTCCATATACTTTGTCAGCTGTCCAACCCGGTCAGCGTCGGTGTACCAGTGGAACAGGGGGGCGTCAAAGGGGATCCCCCACTGGCGCTCCGGGTTGTCGGAATTGCGGATGATAAGGGGATAGCCCTTCACCACGGCGCACATGGACTCGCTGGTTTTCTCGGTATTCTCCGAGGGAACGGTGGTCACCGAGGGCATGAAGATGCGATCCACACCCTGCCTGACCAGATCCCGAATGTGGCCGTGGACCAGCTTGGCGGGGAAGCAGACGGTATCCGAGGTGACAGCGGACAGGCCGCTCTCATACATCTTCCGGGTGCTGGGGTGGGACAGCTTCACCTGGAACCCGAGAGAGCGGAAGAAGGTGGACCAGAACGGCATGGTGTCCCAGAAGGACAGTACCCTTGGAATGCCGATGACGGTATTCCGCTGCTCCTTTGGCTGAGCGCAGGGATAGTCCTGGAACAGCAGCTTTTCCCGCAGATGGAACAGGTTGGGGATTTTTTCTTTTTCCTGTGTTTTCTCCCGCAGCTGGGCCCGCACCATCTCGTCCCTGGGGTCGCCCAGCACCTCGCCCCGTTCACAGCGGTTGTTGGTTACCCAGGAGCTGCCGTTGGAGAAGGTGATGATGGTCCGCTTGCAGTGGTTGGCGCAGAAGGGGCAGGGGGAGTTGGCCTGCTGCGTATAGGTAAAGTCCTCCAGAGCGTCCAGGCCGATGAAGGTCCGGGGGCGATCCGCCGCACGCTCCTTGGTGAGCAGGGCCGCGCCGATGGCACCCATCACACCGGGGTAGGGGGCGCGGATAACGCGCTTGCCGGTATACTGTTCCAGTGCCCGGAGCACGGCGTCATTTTGGAAGGTCCCGCCCTGGACCACAATGGTGTCGCCCAGAGAGTCCAGATTGGAGATACGGATAACCTTGGTAAACACATTTTCAATGATGGACCGGCACAGCCCGGCCATAATGTCCCCGGGGAGCTTGCCGTTGCGCTGCTCGGTGACGATGCTGCTGTTCATAAAGACCGTGCAGCGGCTGCCCAGGCGGGCGGGGTTTTGCGAGTCAAAGGCCGCCTGGGCAATCTGATCCACGGGGATGTGGAGGGAGGCGGCAAAGTTCTCCAGGAAGGAGCCGCAGCCGGAGGAGCATGCCTCGTTTACCACGATGTTGGTAATCACGCCCTTGTCCAGCCAGATGGCCTTCATGTCCTGACCGCCGATGTCCAGAATGAAGGTGGCGTTGGGAACGTACTGGGCCGCAGCCCGGGCGTGGGCCACAGTCTCCACCACATGGTACTCGGCGGAAAAGGCATTGGCAAAAAGCTGCTCCCCATAGCCGGTGGTGCCCACCCCCAGAATCTCCAGCTTGGCCCCCGCGTCCCGATAGCGGTTCCGCAGGGCGATCAGAGCGTTCTTAGCCACCGTAAGCGGGTCGCCCTCGTTGGGGGAGTAAAAGGAGTCCAGCAGCTGATCTGCCTCATCCATCAGGACGAATTTTGTGGTAGTACTGCCGGAGTCAATGCCCAGCCAGGCCCGCACCGTCTGGCCCGCCCGGGGCTGAATGGGCTTCCAGTCCGGCAGGGCGTGGGTCCGCTGGAAGGACTCGCGCTCCTGCTTATCAGCAAAGAAGGGGCGAACCGGCTCCTGGGACTCCGGGGCCAGCTTCAGATCCCGCAGCTGATCCAGCAGGCAAACCGGATCCACCCGGGTGTCCCGCTGGCCATACAGGGTGGAGAGGGACAAAGCCGCGCCCTGCGCCATCATCAGCTCCGGGTGCTCCGGAATCAGAATGTCCTCGGGGGCAAGCCCCAGCCGCTGGGCAAACACCCGAATCAAGGTTGGATTGAAGGTGAGGGGACCGCCCTCAAAGGCCACCGGCTTTTTAATCTCCAGGCCCTGGGCCAGGCCGCCGATGGTCTGTTTGGCGATGGCGTGGAAGGCGGACAGAGCCAGGTTCTCCTTTGAGACCCCCTGGTTGAGAAGAGGCTGAATGTCCGTCTTGGCGTACACGCCGCACCGGCCGGACACGTCATAGACGCAGTCCCCCCTGGCCGCCAGAGCGTCAAACTCCTCGATCGAAACGTGCAGAATGGCCGCCACCTCGTCGATAAAGGCGCCCGTTCCGCCCGCACAGCTGCCGTTCATGCGCATATCGGCAACTTCCAGCTGTCCGGATGTCTGATTGACGCGGAAGAAGATGATTTTTGCGTCCTGTCCTCCCAATTCAATGGCGGTGCCCACGCGGTCATACTTGCTGCGCAGCGCAATGGAGTTGGCAACCACCTCCTGAATATAGGGGAGGCCCAGGGCGTCCGCCAGACGCTTGGCTCCGGAGCCGGTCAGCGCCAGATGGACCTGGGCCTCCGGCTGGCGCGCACACAGCGACCGAAGCGCCTCGGATACACTCTTGACCTGGTCGGCATGGTGCCGCTGGTAATCAGAGTATACAACCCGGCGGGTCTTTTCGTCCAAGGCGACGATTTTGGTGGTGGTAGAACCCACATCAATTCCAACTTGCAGGATATTATTTTCTCTGTTCATGCTTGCCTCTGCTTTGCTGATGGTTCCGAAAAACAAATTGCCGACAAATAACCGCCCATTTCCGTGCCTGCATGGAAGGGGAAAGCGCGCCCGCTGGCAGGGGGTGCGCCGCCGGGCTTCCGGCACAAAACCGGGCGAAAAATAACAAATCAGCGTATGGCTTGTCAACGGAATTTCCGCAGTTACACCACACGCTGATTGTTATTGTACCAGCCTCCCAAAGCAATGTCAAGCCCTCGGCGCCTGCGGATTCTGCAACGTTTTTTGCAGCTTTTCGGCTTAAAACGCAGCAAATTGGTCAAGACCGGCAGCGGAAGCGAAGCGGAGGAATGACGCGTCCTGCGCACCGCATGCCTGCCGTTCCCGTGAAAATTGGATCCGAGGGCATTGAATTCTTGATGTTTTAGGAAAGCTATGCTATACTAAAATTTAATTACGGACAATTGTGAGGACACCGGAAAACAGGTGTCAGTTGTGTGTAAACGGCACAGCCTACGAAACCGTTTGGGCGGGCTGTGCGCTTTTCTTGTGAAAGCGTCTTTGTTGCAGCGCGCCTGGGTCGGATACAAAAAATCCACACCGTTCGGTGTGGTTCTCTGCAGGATTTCCATCCTGATTACCGGTCGCTGACCACCACGGCATGCTCCTCATAGATCAGGTCTTCCAAATCGGAGAAGATATTCTGATTCTGCTGTACCATATTCATCGCCTCCTTTCGTTTGATTCTGATGCTATGATACAGCGGTTTTGCGCCGGAAACAAGAACATTCAGGCTAAATATTTGTAAAAAATAGGTGCAGGAGAGGATGTTTTCATGGTCAACCAAACTGTAATTGTGCTGGATTTCGGCGGTCAGTATAACCAGCTGATCGCCCGCCGTGTCCGGGAGTGTGGGGTCTACTGCGAGGTGAAGCCGTATACCACGCCGCTCGCCGAGCTGAAAGAGATGAATCCTATCGGCATCATTTTCACCGGTGGTCCCAACTCCGTCTATCTGGAGACAGCGCCCCATGTTGCTCCGGAGATTTTCACCTGGGGTGTGCCCATCCTGGGCATCTGCTATGGCTGTCAGCTGATGGCTCACGCGCTGGGCGGGGAGGTAACCCCGGCTCAGGATGACTCCGCCCGGGAATACGGCAAAACCCAGACGTACTATGATACCTCCTGCAAGCTGTTTCAGGGACTCCCGCCCGAGGGGATCTCCTGGATGAGCCACGGGGACTATATGGCCAAGGTGCCCGATGGATTTGCGCTTACGGCCCGATCTGATGCGTGCCCTAACGTGGCCATTGCCGACGAGCGGCGGGGGTTTTATGGTGTGCAGTTCCATCCGGAGGTCAACCACACGGAAAACGGCATCACCATGATCCGCAATTTCCTCTATGAGGTGTGCGGGGCCAAAGGCGACTGGAGCATGGAGGACTATAAGAACACTGCGATCGCCCAGGTGCGGCAGAAGGTGGGCAGCGGCAGAGTGCTGCTGGCCCTCAGCGGCGGAGTGGATTCCTCTGTGGTGGCCGCACTGCTGGCCGAGGCAGTGGGGAAGCAGCTCACCTGCGTCTTTGTGGACCACGGCCTGATGCGTCTGAACGAGGGCGACGAGGTGGAAGCCGCCTTTTCCAAGTGGGATATCAACTTTGTGCGGGTAGACGCGGAGGCCCGCTTCCTGCTGAAGCTGGCGGGGGTGTCTGAGCCGGAGCACAAGCGGAAAATCATTGGCGAGGAGTTTATCCGGGTCTTTGAAGAGGAGGCCAGGAAAATTGGCGCGGTGGAATTTCTGGCCCAGGGAACGATCTATCCTGACGTGATTGAGTCCGGCGCCGGGGACGCCGCCGTCATCAAGAGCCACCACAATGTGGGCGGCCTGCCCGACTATGTGGACTTTAAGGAGATTATTGAGCCCTTGCGCCTGCTGTTCAAGGACGAGGTGCGGCAGCTGGGCCGTGAACTGGGCCTGCCGGAGTACCTGGTGACCCGTCAGCCTTTCCCGGGCCCCGGCCTGGCAATCCGGGTGATCGGGGATCTGACCAAGGAGAAGCTGGATATTTTGCGGGAAGCGGACTTTATCTTCCGGGATGAGATCGCCAAGGCAGGGGAAGACCGGAACTTGAATCAGTACTTTGCGGTCCTCACGAATACCCGCTCTGTGGGCGTCATGGGGGACGGGCGTACGTATGACTATACCCTTGCTCTCCGGGCCGTGACTACCAGCGACTTTATGACCGCCGACTGGGCCCGGATTCCCTATGAGGTGCTGGACCGTATCAGTGTGCGTATTGTCAACGAAGTCAAGGGCATCAACCGCATTGTCTATGATATTACGAGCAAGCCCCCCGCCACAATCGAGTGGGAATAACTGGAAAATAAAAAATCCGCAGGTTCCTTTCTGAAGGGACCTGCGGATTTTTTATCCTCCGCCGACTTTGCGCGCGGCAAGCGGCCCCGAAGACTGTTTGACCCCGGAGGACGGTAAAATGTTTCATTACCTACCTACTTGTGCTATACTGTTTCTTGAGAACAGTATGGCAAATTGGATTTTGAAGGGAATCAAATGGGAGTTCAGACAATGGCTCAAGAAAGTTGGGGACGAATTTTTAGATAATAGAGAGATCAATCAAAGTTTATGGGGGTGAATAAATGGATACGAAAAAAATGTGGGTAGATATGATAGTGGAATTACAAAGTCTTGCGCAAGCAGGCCTCGCCTATGGCAAAGATGCGTATGACAAAGAACGTTATAAGCGTATCCGTGAAATTTCTGCTGAAATGATGTCGCATATTGCTGATATACCACTTGAGAAAGTGAAAGGGCTTTTTTGCAACGAAATTGGGTATCAAACCCCGAAAATTGATACGCGTGCCGCTATATTCAAGGACGATAAGATACTTCTTGTTCAAGAAAAAAACGGGACTTGGTCTTTGCCTGGCGGCTGGTGTGATGTAACTGTATCAGTTGCCGAAAACACCATCAAGGAAGTTAAGGAAGAAGCAGGACTTGATGTGATTGTCAAAAGTGTTATTGCGATTCAAGACAGAGAAAAGCATAATCTGCCCATGTATGCTTATCGGGTCTGTAAGATATTTATGCTGTGCTCTGCGGTTGGCGGAAATTTTGAACCGAATATTGAGACGATTGGCTTTGCTTACTTCGCAGAGGACGAAATTCCGCAGCTCGCCACTGAAAAGAATAATGAAGAACAAATCAAAATGTGTTTTGCTTCCTACCGTGCAGGAGAAGAATGGAAAACATTATTTGACTAATGAAAATGAGATAAATAGTTTAGAACATACAAATAGAGATGTTAATATTACAATGGGAGGGAAAAAGAAAGTAACTAGAGTGTATATGGACAACCGACGGCAGAAGAGTAGGTAGCGGACCAATGTTAGCTTTTACTCATGATTATAGATAAAAGTCTTATCGATCCCGGAAAAATCTGTAAGTGTCGCAATTAGTTTAAAGAAAACCGAGATGGTGGATATTTTGTAAGTTACAAAATATCCACCATTTTGAATATTTGAAGGAAATGATAAATTTTTTGTAGTCTCCGGACCATTTATGTAAGCGATAACCGTCGGCTGTAGAATAATTTTCTTTTTCCGTACGGTAAAGAGGTACGCTCTTATTTTGCAGTTAAGTTTTTCAATTTTTACTGCGATTCATGATATCTTCTTTATCTAGCATAAGTATTATATTGCTGTTATTTATTATTTTTAAACAACTTCAATTTCAATTAAATATAATATCCTATCAAAAGAACCAAAAAAATTTTAAAACCTTATTGACAAAATAGCATTTATAAACTATATTTAAAAATAGTAAATCCTCAATAGGGGTGAAGCAACTTGAAAAAATATTTTGCTGGGGTTGATGCCGGTGGAACAATCACGAAGATAGTAGTAGCAGACGAGATTCATAACATAATTTTTCACAAAGAAAGCCCCAACAGCGTCAATTTTTATGGAATGTCATATCAGCAGGCAAAAGATAATTTAAAGAGTTTGTTCCAAGATGTATTAAACGAAACTGGAATATCTACCTTTGAGAGTATTTGTATTGGAATGTCAGCATTTTACGAAGAGCCGGGACAAGAGTTTCAAAGAGATTTTACGGGTTTTATAGATACCAAAAATATTTTGATCGATAGCGACCTTCGCATCGCTCTGGAATGCATGGAAGACCAAAGAGGGGTGATGGTGATAAGCGGAACTGGTTCTATGCTGGCCCATCTTCAGGAAACTGGACAGGTACTCACGGTAGGAGGGTTCGGTCATGTAATCGGCGATGAGGGAAGCGCCTATCATATGGCGGTTGCGGCAATCCGAGCTGTAGTTCGAGATTATGAAGGTTGGGGAGAAAAAACACTTTTGACAAAACAGCTCAAAGCATTTTATAAGATCTCTGATATTCACCAGCTAATTGATATAATTCACAATTTGGAAAGTGCCAAGAGCAACATTGCTGACTTTGCAGTGAATCTTGATATCTGTGCCCGTCAAAATGATCCGGTAGCGATCAATATTCTCCAACAGGAAGGGACATATTTGTTTTTACAGCTTGTCGCACTGATCAATAAGATTGGCTACATCCCAAGAACAGTTTACTATTATGGCAGTGTTCTCATGAAAAGCGATATTGTAAGAAGTACATTCTGTAAAAAAATTAAGGAGCGATACCAGGACGCTATCACAGTAAAGCCACTGAAGTCAAAGCCTGAATTTGGAGCGTTGTCTTTAAGCTATCGGATAACGGAAGGGGTTTCTGGATGAACTTATCAGACGTATACTTTGAAAAACTCCAACAGATGATGGATAAAATCCGCCAGGACCGGGAGCCACTGAGCAATGCGGTTGCGCTTGTGTCAGATACAATTTCTCGCGGTGGTATGGTTTATGTATTTGGAACCGGACATTCCCACATGTTTGGTTTGGAATTGTTTTACCGCGCAGGTGGACTTGTGAAAATATGTCCGATTTTGGATGAAGGGTTGATGCTACATGAAAGCGCATCAAGTTCTTCACGCTATGAGAGACTAACTGGATATGCAGATATTGTGCTCTCACGCTATGACCTAAAGGAGGACGATACAATTATCATCTGCTCAAATTCTGGAATCAACGCAGTCCCAGTGGAAGCAGCTATGTGGTGTAAAAAAGCTGGCGTTCACACAATTGCTCTGACGAACGTACAACAGTCTTCTGAATCAAAACCACGACACGTTTCTGGAAAGAGGCTTTACGAGCTGTGCGATGTAGTTTTAGACAATAAGGGGGATGTAGGCGACGCCAGTCTCTTTATTCCTGGTAGTGAAAGAAAATTTGCACCTACATCCAGTATCTGCGGTATGTTGATCCTACACATGCTTATAGCTGATACAGTAGAAAAATTAGTCAATGAAGGACATGTTCTTGAAGTATATCAAAGCAGTAATATTCCTGGCGGAGATGATATCAATGCAGCATATATCAAAACGTATCGAAAGACAATTCGCCATCTGTAAATTTTTGAGGTTTTTTGTATGCTCCCGACAGTGGTTGACAAATAGGGTTTAACAGTAAAGGAGCAGACAATGAGTCAAATTGATTTAAGAAGCATTAAAACACAAAATATGATGAGCGTATTCAAAGCCATCAATTCAGAGAGCTCTATTTCGCGGAACGATATTTCAGCAAAAACCTCTCTGAGCCTTATGACAGTCGGTAAAATCGTAGATACCTTTTTGGAATGTGGGGTTGCAGTCGAGACAAAAGTCCAATCGACTAAGGTTGGCAGGAAGGCCTGCGCTGTTTCCTTGGATACAGAAAAGAAGAAAATTTTTATTTTGGACTTGACGACCCGAAATTTTTTGCTAAAGATGCTTAATCTGCGTTGCGGCAATAGCAACGAAGGTATCTCTTGGGAGTATGACAATAAAATGTCCTACGAAGAAAATCTGTGTAGTGCCTTAAAAGAATTTCGTCAAGCGGCTCAGAACGCTTCTCTAGTGGCTGGAGATATTCTGGGTGTAGGCATTATTGTCCCTGGCCCATACTTATATCAACAGGACCAAGTCAATTGCATCCGAATTGCGGAACTTTCTCATATTCATCTCCGAAAACTGTTGGGGGATGTATTTGACGGCATTCCCGTTTTCATTGATGAGGACGTGAAATATGCTGTACGCTACCACGCCCAAAATATTGAAAAAAGCGATGAAAAATCCGTGTTCTATGGATACATAGGAGAGGGTGTTGGCGGAGCGGTTATGGCGAACGGCGTCTTGGTCATGGGCAAAAACAGTGTGGCAGGTGACTTTGGACAAATGAGGATTGGAGGAACCACGTTAGAAAAACAGATATCTTCAGTTAACGTCCGAAATTTCAGCAATCAGGATGAAGTTTTGAGCTATATCGAAAGTACCATACCCGTACTTGCAGAGGCGCTGCAGAATGTGTGCTGGATGCTTAACCCCCACGTTGTTGTACTGGAGAGCAGCTATATCAATTTGCTGCCTGGCTATATTGAAAAGGTACAGGAGACCCTGAGTACAATGCTCCCTGCAGAAAATATGCCTCAGTTCATCGTACAAAATAGTTTGCAGCAAAGTTCCTATCAAGGTGCCGCTATTGTTGTAATCGAGCGGTGGATCTCTAATTTTATTTAAAATGGAAAGGAATGAGAAAGTAATGATCAAAGTTGCGGTAATCGGTGCTGGTATCCTGGGCGAGGTACATGCACAAGCAGTATCGGAAGGCGTACATGAGGAACTTGTGGCGGTATGTGACCTCAACCCTGTACGAGCAGAGACAATTGCAAAGCAGTATCAAATTCATGCGTATACAGATTACCATGAAATGCTGAAACAAGAAGAGATTGATGCGGTTATTGTGGCAACGCCAGATTTTGCTCATGCGGAGCCTGTAATCGCATGCCTTCAGTCAGAGAAGCATGTTCTGATGGAAAAACCTCTTGCAACTACTCTGCCTGATGCAAAGCGTATCCGTGAGGAGAAGAACAAGCATCCCGGGCTTTGCTGTATGGTTAATTATACCAATCGGTGGTCTCCGCCTTTTGCCAAAGCAAAGGAAATGATTCAGTCAGGAAAAATGGGTGCGCCGGTGATGATGTCCACCAAGCTCAACGATACATTATGGGTTTCTACCGAAATGATGAGCTGGGCGTCTAAAACAAGCTGTATGAGCTTTTTGGGCAGCCATGATGTGGACTTGTTCCTTTGGATGTTCGAGTGTGGAATCAGCGAAGTGTATGCTACCGGAGTGAAAAAAGTTTTGATTAGCCGGGGAATTGATAGCTACGATGCAATCCAAGCTTCGGTTAAATTTGAAAATGGCTGTATTGGAACGGTGGAAAATAGTTGGATCGTTCCCAATACCTACCCCATTACCGCTGACGGGAAAAAGCAGATTTACCTGGAACGAGGTTTTATCAATATGGACACCGGCGTCGATCAAATTATTGCCTACGACGAAGCCCAAGGCTCCATTCCTACCTTCAATGTCCTATATACTGAAAATGGAAAAGTGGCAGGCGCATTTAAACTGGCCCACGACCATTTTATTGATTGTATTCTTGAACAGCGAGAACCTGAACCTAACGTTGAGTCTGCGTATCGTGTGGCAGAAATTATTGAAGCGATGCACCGGTCCATTAAGAGCGGCAAACCCGTGACGCTTCCACTCAGTTAACGTAATCGTTCCAATAAGTTGTTTATCATGAGGATTAAAGGAGGATGTTTGATGTTTACAAAAAGGTATGTTAAAAGGCTTATAAGTTTTTTGCTTCTCGGTGTAATAAGCTTATCCATGCTGACCGGCTGCGGTCAAAATGATGCGGATCCTTGGAACAGCGGCAGTAAAATTGTTAAGGTCGCCTGTGTAGGGGGCATTGATGCACAGTACGAACTCCTCGATAAGTTTACTGAAGAAACTGGTATTGAGGTTGAGCTGACTGAGATGGGGATCGACGATCTGCACACTAAGGTTACCAGTGGTTTCGCAGCCAAGAATCTGGATTATGATCTGATTTGGTCCTATGCTACAACCACAGCCGAATGGGCGGAGGCTGGACATCTTGAAGACATTACGGAAAGAATCACGCCTGAATTAAAAGAAGATTTGAATCCCGCTTCCTTTGATGCCACGGTATATAAGGATCGATTTTATGGCTTACCACGGATAGCAAGTGTTAATATCCTCTGGTATAACAAGGATGTACTGCGTCAAGCCGGTTTAGATCCCGAGAAGCCTCCCACGACTTGGGAGGAGTTGGTGAGCATGGCTCAACAGTGCAATCAGAATGGGAACAGCGGTATAGTGTTCTCTTACGGCTCTCCTTATGGTTCCACTATCCAGTGGGAGCTGGCACAGTATTTGTGCGGAGGCAAACTGGTTGATGAGAACGACAACGTAGTTTTTAATGATGAAAGCGGCGTTAAGGCGATGAATATGCTCAAGGAGTTTTTCGATCTTGGTATTGCGGAGCCCTCCTCCCTGAGCAACCCGGGTGGATGGGAACAGCAACAAGCATTTATCAAGGGAAAGACCGCCTTTACAATCTGCTGGGCGAATACCTACGCACATGTTGGAAATCCTGAGATCTCGCTGATGGACATCGAAGATCTTGGATGGACCACTATCCCCACTGTGGATGGGAACACCGCATCAGTCTCTGGATCAGAGGGGTATGTTGTGAGCAAGTATGCAAAGAATAAGGACAATGCGCTAAAACTTCTCGAGTTTTTGGCAAGTCCTGAGTCCCAGAAGGTTCTGTGCGCTGACTCTATGTTTCCTCCGGTGAGACTGTCACTTTATGATGATCCTGAGATGAACGAGATAATTCCCGCTCTGGCTGCATTTAAGGAGCAGGCAAAGAGTTACTCTAACCGCTTTGCTGCCCCATACGGTGTTGAATTTACTGATGCATTACAGTCTGAAGTTGTTAATTGCTTGAATGGCAAAAAGACCGTGGAACAGGCCCTTAACGACGCAGAAGAGAAGTGCAAGGAAATTGTAGAAAATTATAAAGAGAGTAGTGGGGCGTGAATGGCTTCGTGCGGCATAGAAAGCGGTCTGGACAGACCGCTTTCTATGCCAGAAAAGAGGTGAATTCCCGTGTTAAACGGTATTAATAAGTTAACTTCTCGTGTGTCTCAGAGATTTGACAGGATCAGTGAAAAGAAGTTTCCATATGTGCTGACCGCACCTATAGTTGTCCTGTTCCTGATCGGAGGAGTGCTTCCTATTATCTACTCCTTTGTTATCAGCTTTTTTGATTACAAACTTAATGTCAGTTCTGGAATGCATTTTATTGGGCTGGAGAACTATATCGCAATGTTCCAAGATGAAGTATTTCTTTCCAGCCTATGGAAAACATTGTATTACAGTGTCGGCGTTGTGGTATTAACTACAATAATTGGTCTTGGTGTAGCTTTGCTCGTTCGAAGAGATTTTTTTGGAAAACCACTCTTTATGATCTTTATGCTGATTCCTTGGTGCATCCCCAAGGCAGTGAATGGTCTAATGTGGAAATGGATCCTTGATCCGTCTTCTGGAATCTTTACAATTATTCTCCGCCAACTGGGGATCATCTCACAAGATGTCTATTGGTTTAACATCAGTCCAGTTGTCTCAATTTCTTTTGTTATTTTAGCTGATGTTTGGAAAAATATACCTTTTGTTGCAATCTTAATGCTTTCTGCTCTTCAAATGGTCCCTAAGACTCTGCATGAGGCAGCCATATGCGATGGAGCTGGAGCGATTAAACGATTCTTCTATATAACATTGCCTTCTATCCGGTATGTATTGATAGTTGTAGTTATGCTTCAGTCCATTTGGGCACTAAAGGTGTTTGATCTTTTGTATACCCTTACTCCGTTGGGCGGAACAGACAATATGACGACGCTAACCTATATGTACGTATATAAGACAGCTTTTAATTTCCTCAATATGGGATATGCTTCGGCTATTGCCTATTTCGTTATGCTGATTACACTTGTCCTTTCAGTGTTCTACGCAAGAATGCTACGTAAAGCAAGTCAATAAAAGGAGAGGGGGACATTATGAAACGAAACCGAAAATCTGAATTTGTTAGTAAATCTATTGCTTTTTATTTTGCTATATCTTTCCTGGCTCTTTTCTTTATCGCGCCAGTGATATGGATGCTAATAACAAGTCTGCAACCCTATCGAAATTTGATCGATATGTCTAACTTTAACATTTGGGAGTCGTCCCTTAAGACCTATGTAGATCTGTTTCATAAAGAGATGTTCCTGAGAGCGTTTAAAGCATCGGTTATTATCACAGTAATTTCTACTGCTCTAACTATGATTGTCAGTGTAATGTGTGCCTATGCTACCGCATTCTTCCGATTTAAGGGGAAAGATTTGGTTTCGTTTGGTACTCTTTCTATTCAGATGGCACCCGCCATTATATTAATTATTCCACTTTATATTATCTTGACTAAATTGGGGCTCAGCGGTTCTTACCCTGGTATTACGGCAGTATTTGTTATGTTTATGGCACCCATGACAGCTTGGATGATGAGAGGATTTTTCCAGGATGTTCCATACGAGCTTTATGAATCGGCACGAATTGATGGCTGTACAAAACTGGGGATTATGTACCGGATTGTCCTGCCTGTTGTACGGCCAGGGGTAGCCTCCTGTGCGATTTTTACCTTTATCACTGCCTGGAATGAGGTTCTCATTCCGCTGGTCCTCTCGAACTCTGAGACAGGAACTTTGACTATGTTCGTCACAACATACGCGACTCAGTATGATGTTGATTTTGGCGGGATGGCTGCCGCTGGTATTTTTACCAGCATTCCGGGAATTATCTTAGTGATTTTCTTCAATCGCCAATTGATTGATGGCCTGGTGGAAGGTGCGGTGAAAGGGTAGAGAATATGAGCTACTTAGTCGGAATATCTCAAAAGGAGATTCCTTACCAAAAAGATCTGTGGTTATGCGGCTATGTTGGACGTGACCACACTGCGACTGGGGTACACGACCCACTTTTTGTCAAATGTATTTCGATTGGGGATGGAGCAAACACTGTAATTTTTATTTGTTGTGACCTTATCGGAGTAGAGAGCACCTTTGCTCAAAAAACGATTGCCAAGATCTCTGAAAAAATAGGAGTTTCCAAAAACAATATCGTGATTTGCTGTACACATACGCACTCTGGCCCAAATACTATCTACATGCTTGGGATGGGAAAAGTCTCAGAACAGTTTTTAGATATGCTTGCTGACACTATCTTAACCTGTGCGCTGGACGCTTATCATAACTGCAGTGCGGCTACCATAACACTTCATCGCGGAGTTGGGACGATCGGTGTCAACCGAGTGCTTCAGCAAATGTGGGGCGGGCCTGAAACAGAAAACTGGGAGACAAGAAACTGGGATGGTGAGGATCAAGCAGATATCTTGCCGGTAGATCAACTCCTGGAGCAGGGCCTATCCCCTGATACGTATATTGATAATGAACTTTTGGTTCTTCGAGTGTATGATGATAAAGGTACCCGCGCGTTATTAATCAATTATGCTTGTCACCCAGTTGTGCTTGAATATACCAATTACCAAATCAGTGCGGATTTTTTATGGGGATTACAGCATTCTTTGAAAGCGATTTACCCTGACGCTGCCGTATTGTTTTTGAATGGGTGCTGCGGTGATATTAATCCAACCGTTCGGGGTGGATTTGAAGCGGCAAGTCAGTTGGGAGCACAATTAGCTGAAAACGTGTTGTGTGCATTGAAAAATGATGGAAAAACTCTTTCACATTCAGTCAGAGTAAAATGTACCCGTTTTTCTGCACCTTTGGATATTGCGGTAGATGAGGAAACTTTGGGGCGAAGACTAGACCACTACGCGAAAAAACTTGAAGCGGAACGGGGAAAAGACTCTACTGCAGAAAAAGTATATAACGTTTATACTCAGTGGGCGGAAAAAATCAGAGAACAGATTCGCGCAAGTACTTTGAAACGCAATATTGATGCAGAACTCCGGATTATCCAGGTTGGTGATTTGGCTATTGCAACACTTCCGTTTGAGGTTTTTCATGAAGTGGGAAAAGAAATCAAAAAAGCGGTGTTACCTGGCAATACAATGGTGGCGGCATATGCCAACGGAGAAAATGGGTACTTTGTATCAAGTACATTGTATCCCTATGCAAAGTATGAGAGATTTGAAGCGTTCAAATTTTCTGGTGAGCCAGGCCCAATTGCCAAGGGGGTTGATCAGGAGGTGGTCAGACTATTTACATACCTTGCTGAGAGAGAATAGGCATCATGACGAAATGCTAGAGTTTTTAGTTAGCGGCCAAAACCGGCAATGAAATGTACTTACATGATCTTGCAGTTTAGAACTGAATGAAACTTTGGGTGTTTTATAAATACGAGAGATGTGTGTATAAGCCCGAGATTGAAAAATGGTCTGTCACTATGGTGACAGACCATTTTTCAACAGAACCTGATTTTGCAGAAGAACGACTATACCTGACTGCGGTCCCGCAGCCAGCTGGGCAGCGTTCTGGCCTTTGTGCTGGACACGATGCCCATAGCGGCAAACAGTGTAATGATGGACGAGCCGCCGTAGCTGATAAAGGGCAGCGTCAGCCCCATGACAGGGAGCACATACAGACACATGCCCACATTGAAGACAACCTGCGCCAAAATCATGCCCGCCATGCCCATGCACACATAGGCGGAGAAGGGGGAGCCCGCGCGCCGGCTGACCCAGACGCACCGCAGCACAATGGAGGCCAGAATCAGCAGAAGCAGGGTGCAGCCCACCAGTCCGAACTCCTCGCCGCACACGGCGAAGATGAAGTCGGTATCCCGGGCAGGGAGTGCGCCGTCATAATTGGCCTGGGTCTGAATGCCCTGAAGATAGCCCTGCCCGAACAGGCGCCCCGAGCCGATGGCCAGGATGGAGCGGCTTTGCTGAAAGCCCTTGTCCAGGGGGTCCAGATCGTGGTCCAGCACCACGCGGAAGCGCATAATAATGTAGTTGCTGTCCCACAGGCTGGTATCCGGGAGGATAAACAGCCACAGGATCAGCGCCGCGGCCACAATTCCGCCCCCCACAATCAGGAACCAGCGCAGCTTGACCCCGGACACCCAGGCCATGGTGGCAAAAATGATAATATAGACCATACAGGTGCCCATATCTCCGCAGATGGCGGCGATCAGGCCCAGCATAAATACCGTATATCCCCCAATCTGAAGGACGGAGGGGATGGAGCTGATGTCCCGGCCCTGGCTTTGTATTTTGGAAATCTGGAGCGCCAGCAGGAGGATAAAGGGAATTTTGACAATTTCGTTGGGCTGCAGGTTCATGGGGAAGCCGGGGATGTGCAGCCAGTTGCGGTTTCCGTATATTTCCACGCCAAGGGGCGTAAGAATCAGCAGAATCAGCGCCACGCCGCCGAAAAATAAGAGCTTCCAGTTTTTTTCAGTGAACAGCTCAAAGTCCACAAAGGTGAGCACCACATAGGCGACAACGCCCAGGCAGATGCCGATCAGCTGGATGATAACGGCCCGGTTGTTGTGCTCCCACCGGGTGGCAGAAAAAATCAAAAGCAGCCCCAAGCCGCTGGCAATCAGGCACAGGGAGAGCAAAAGGACGTCGCCCTTTCGGAAAAATTCCCGGATGGGGGAGAGCAGGGTGGACAAGGCGTCACCTCCTCTGGTTTCATTTGCCTGAATATTTTATCACTTTTGGGTGGAAAGGTAAACCTTGCCTGTGGTATAATCTTTGACATGAGTGAAAACTTTCTGTGAACAGGGGGAGACACGGGTGTCTGAATATGTCACCAACGGGGAAGAGGAGACCGAAGCGCTGGGCCGCCGCCTGGGACAGGTGCTGCAGCCCGGGGCCGTTGTGGCCTTCACGGGAGATCTGGGGGCGGGGAAGACCGCCTTTACCCGGGGCCTGGCCCGGGGCCTTGGCATCTCGGAGCGGGTGACCAGCCCCACCTTTACCATTGTCAATGAATATGAGGGGGGACGGCTGCCGCTGTTCCACTTTGATATGTACCGCCTGGGCTCCTCCGAAGAGCTCTTTGACATCGGCTGGGAGGAGTATCTGTCCCGGGGCGGCGTGTGCGCCGTGGAGTGGAGCGAAAACGTGGCGGACGCTCTGGGCGGCGATGCGGTCCGGGTGGATATCCGCAGGGGAGAGGGGGACAGCGTCCGGCTGGTCTCCATCTCCAATGCCCCCGGCCTGTGACCGCCGCCGGAAAACTGAAACTGAACGAGAAATGCGGGATGATACCATGATGATATTAGCGCTGGAGTCCTCTGCCTCCGCCTGCTCGGCCGCCCTGTGCCGGGACGGGGAGCTGATTGCCCAATCCTATCAGAACAGCGGCCTGACCCACAGCCGCACCCTGCTGCCCATGGTGCACGACATGCTGAAAAACTGCGGACACACCCTGGACGAGGCGGAGGTGATTGCCGTGGCCGCCGGCCCCGGCTCCTTTACCGGGCTGCGCATCGGCGTGGCCACTGCAAAGGGGCTGGCCTGGCCGGGGGACAAGCTGTGCGCCCCCTGCTCCACCCTGGCCTCCATGGCCTGGCCCCTGGCCCATATGGAGGGCAGGCTGATTGTCTGCGCCATGGATGCCCGGCGCAGCCAGGTGTACAACGCCCTGTTTCTGGCCCGGGGGGACAGTCTGGAGCGGCTGACGCCCGATCGGGCCATCTCCCTGGAGGAGCTGGGACGGGAGCTGAAAAATTACCAAAATTCCAAAATAGTCGTTGGAGATGGGGCACAGCTGTGTTATAATACCTTGACAGAACAGGGCATCGCGCTGGAGCTTGCGCCCAGGCACCTGCGGATGCAGAGCGCGTGGGGCGTGGCCCGGGAGGCCCGGGAGCTGGCCGCCCGGGGCGCTCTGGTTTCCGGCCGGGATCTGGTGCCGGTGTACCACCGGCTGTCCCAGGCGGAGCGGGAGCGGCTGGAGCGGGAGAGACAGGCGGAACAACAGACTACAGATAAAGGGGAGCATATTCATGTTTAACGAGAAAGTACATGTTTTGGACCACCCGCTGCTTCAGCACAAGCTGAGCATCCTGCGGGATGAGCGGACCGGCGTGAAGGAGTTCCGGGAGATTGTGTCTGAAATTGCGGCGCTGGAGTGCTACGAGGCGACCCGGGATCTGCCCATGGAGGATGTGGAGATCAAAACGCCCGTCGCCGTGGGCACCTTTAAGCAGCTGTCCGGCAAAAAGCTGGCCATTGTCCCCATCCTCCGGGCGGGCCTGGGCATGGTAGACGGCATCCTGAATCTGATTCCCTCGGCCAAGGTGGGCCACATCGGCCTCTACCGCGACCCGGAGACCCATTCCCCGGTGGAGTACTACTGCAAGATGCCCAACGATATTTCAGAGCGGGACGTAATCATCCTGGATCCCATGCTGGCCACCGGGGGCTCGGCCTCTGCGGCCATCACCTTCCTCAAGGGCTACGGCTGCAAGCATATCAAGCTGATGAACATCATCGCCGCCCCCGAGGGGATTGCCTGCATTCAGAAGGATCACCCCGATGTGGAGATCTATGTGGCCGCGGTGGACGAGAAGCTCAACGAGCACGCCTATATCGTGCCCGGCCTGGGCGACGCCGGTGACCGGATCTTCGGGACGAAGTAAGGGGCAGAACACCGGAAGCTGGACTTTTTTTAGATGATGCAAAACGGGGCGCGCTGCGCCGCGGTCAGACAGACAGCCGCCCTTCCGGGCGGCTGTCTGTATATGATGCGGCTGGCGGACACAGCCGGTGGGACAGGGGCAAATTTGGGGCGCCTGCCCCGGTTTTTTCGCGCCCTGGCTTGTGCATCGCTGGCAGATGTGCTAAAATATGCCGATGGCGTATAAACTGTAACCAGGGCGGGTGGGAAAAGCCGTCAGCAAAGGCCGGCTGTCAGGCGCCCCCTGAAAAAATCGCCGACTGCATCTGAATGAGGTGTTGTAAGATGAAAATATTGGTATTGGCGGGCGGGCTGAGCCCGGAGCGCAATGTCTCCCTGTCCTCCGGGGCGCTGATTTGTCAGGCGCTGCGGGAGCGGGGGCACCAGGCCGCCCTGGTGGATCTGTTTTTTGGTACGGAGAACGGCCCGGCGGGGCAGGATCCCTATTCTGCCCCGATTCCGGAGGAGCTGTGCCATGTAAGCCGCCAGGCGCCCGATCTGAAGCAGGTGCGGGAGAGCCGGCGGGATAAAAGCCCCTCCTCCATCGGCCCGGGGGTGCTGGAGCTGTGCGTCCAGGCGGACATTGTGTTCCTGGCCCTCCACGGGGCATGCGGGGAGGACGGAAAGATTCAGGCCGCGCTGGACCTGCTGGGGGTGCCCTATACCGGGTCGGGCTGCCTGGGCTCTGCCATTGCCATGGACAAGGATATGACTAAGCGTCTGGTGGAGCAGTTGGTGGTCACCCCCCGCTGGCAGACCGTCGCCGTGACGGAGGAAAATCTGGCCGGCCTGGTCCGGGAAACCCAGCTGCCCGTTGTGGTCAAGCCCATTGCCAGCGGGTCCTCCATCGGCGTGTACATCGCCCATACCCAGGCTGAGCTGGAGGACGCCCTGCGGCACAGCATGGAGCTGGGGGGGCGGACCGTGCTGGAGCAGTACATCCAGGGCCGGGAGATCCAGGTGGCTATCCTGGACGGCCGGGCCCTGCCCTCCATTGAAATTATCCCCAAGCAGGGCTTTTACGACTATGAGAACAAGTATCAGCCCGGCGCGGCGGAGGAGGTGTGCCCCGCGCCCATTCCCGCGGAGTGGGAGGCGCGCATCGGGCAGTCCGCTCTGGCGGTGTTCCGGGCCATCGGCCTTTCCGTCTATGCCCGGGCGGATTTTATTGTCACGGAGGACGGGACACCCTATTTTCTGGAGATCAACACGCTGCCCGGCATGACCCCCACCAGCCTGGTGCCGCAGGAGGCGGCGGTTGTGGGGATCGGATACGGCGAGCTGTGCGAAACCATTCTGCAAAAATCCCTGCAGGCCAGGAAGGAGGGCCGGTAAACCCATGGAAACCATCACCTTGGGACAACTGCTGGAGGCGGTGGGCGGGACGCTTCTGGGGGAGTATGACCGGCTGGACACGCCCATTCTCCGGGTGGAGACGGACAGCCGGACGATCCACAGCGGCTCGCTGTTTATCCCCCTGGTGGGGGAGCGGTTTGACGGTCACGCCTATATCAACGCCGCCCTGGAGGGCGGCGCGGTGGGCTGCCTCACGGCCCGGGAGCGGGAGAGCTACCGCCCCGACCGGTTTTATGTCAAGGTGTCCGGCACCCAGCGGGCTCTGCGGGATCTGGCGGCCTGGTACAAGGCCCGGTTTGACATCCCCTTCCTGGCCGTCACCGGCAGCGTGGGCAAGACCACGGCCAAGGATATGCTGGCCGCTGTGCTGGGGGTAAAATATCGGGTTTTAAAGACGGAAGGAAACTTCAATAATAATGTGGGGCTGCCTTTGACCCTGCTGCGCCTGGACCGGAGCTATGACCTGTGCGTGGTGGAGATGGGCATGGACAAGCTGGGTGAAATCGATTACCTGGCCGACATCGTCCGGCCCGACGTGGGCGTGATCACCAACATTGGAGACGCCCATATCGAGCGGCTGGGCAGCCGGGAAAATATTTTTAAGGCCAAGTGCGAGCTGCTGCCCTATATCAAAAAGGACGGCCTGCTGATTTTGAACGGAGACGATCCCATGCTCTCCACCCTGCGGGGGAAGACCGCGGTGCGCACGGTGTTCTGCGGAACGGGCGAGGGGCTGGAATACCGGGCCCAGGTAGTGGGCGGAGACGGCGTCAGCCATATCCGGTGCCGCATGACCACCCCGCGCATGGACCGGGAGGTGCGCATCCCCGCCCTGGGGGAGCACATGGTCTATCCCGCGCTGGTTGCAGCGGCGGCGGGGGAGTGGTTCGGTCTGACGCCGGAGGAGCTGGAGCAGGGGCTGACCCGCTTCGTCCCCACGCGGATGCGGATGAATATCCTCCGCCGGGCGGAGGGGATCACCATCCTGGACGACACCTACAACGCCAACCCCCAGTCCATGCGGGCGGCCATCAGCGTGCTGGCGGACGGCCGCAGCGGCTGGAAGGCGGCGGTGCTGGGGGATATGTTTGAGCTCGGCCCCTTCTCTCCTGCCCTGCACACCGGAGTGGGGGAGTGCCTGGGAAAGGCCGGCGTCAACTGCCTGGTGGCAGTGGGGGAGCAGGCGGCCTATATCGCCCAGGGGGCCCGGGAGTCCGGGGTACCGGAGGTGTACCACTGTCCCGACAAAAAGGCGGCCCGCTCCGTCCTGCCCCAGCTGGTGCGGCCCGACAGCACCATTCTGGTCAAGGCCTCCCGGGGCATGAAGCTGGAGGAGCTGACCGCCTGCCTGCTGGAACTGACCAGTGAAGACAAATAGGACGGACGGCCTTATCCGCTGAACCGCTCCTTCAGTGCCCGGTCAAAGGGCGGGCGGAGCAGCCCGCGCTCGGTGATGATGCCGGACAGGAGAGCGTGGGGGGTCACGTCAAAGGCGGGATTCCATACCGGGACGCCGGCCGGCCCGGTGGACAGGCCGGCAAAGGAGGAGACCTCCCCGGCCCCACGCTGCTCCACCGGGATGCAGCTTCCGTCGGGGATGGACAGGTCTATGGTGGAGGAGGGCAGCGCGGTATAAAAGGGAATCCGGTGATACTGGGCCAGCACAGCCAGGGAATAGGTGCCGATTTTATTGGCAAAATCGCCGTTGGCCGCCATCCGGTCACAGCCCACCACGATGAAATCCACCTTCCCCTGGGCTATCAGGGCCCCGGCCATGTCGTCGCAGATAAGGGTGACCGGGATATGGTCGGCCATCAGCTCATAGGCGGTGAGCCTGGCCCCCTGAAGCAGGGGGCGGGTCTCGTCGGCATAGACCATGGACACCTTGCCCTGCGCATGGGCGGCCCGGACAACGCCCAGAGCGGTGCCGTAGCCGCCGGTGGCCAGCGCCCCGGCGTTGCAGTGGGTGAGAATACGGGCCCCCTGGGGCACTGCCTGGGCCCCAAAGCGGCCGATGGCCTCGTTCATTTCCACGTCCTCCCGGTGGATATCCCGGGCCTCCTGCTCCAAGCGGGGCAGATCGGGCCCGCAGGCCGTCCAAAGCCGCTCCATCCGGTCCAGGGCCCAGAAGAGATTGACAGCGGTGGGGCGGCTGGCAGCCAGGACCGCCCTGGCCCGGGCCATATGGGCTGAAACATCCGGCCGGCCTGCCGCCTCCCGGGCGGCCAGCACCATGGCATAGGCCGCCGCGATGCCGATGGCGGGGGCGCCCCGCACCACCATGGTCTGAATGGCCTGGGCGACGGACGCGGGGTCAGTGTAGCGCAGCCAGCGCTCTTCGGCGGGCAGGCGGGTCTGATCAAGCAGCCAGAGCGCGTCGCCGCTCCAACGGATGGCTTCCATAGAGAGGACCTCCTCAACAAAGTTTTACCGCACCATCATATCATACAAAAGAGCATGGAGACAAGAAATGATCGACATTTCCGTGTCCAACCTGGTCAAAGAGTTTGAGGTTGGAACCAAAATTTTAGACGGGCTCACCTTTCAGGTGGATTCGGGGGAGCGGGTCGGGCTGCTGGGGCCCAACGGCTGCGGCAAGACCACCCTGCTGCGCATTCTCACCGGCGAGGTGAGCTGTGACGAGGGCGAGGTGGTCATTGCCCCGGGAAAGCGCCTTGGCCTGATCTCCCAGATCCCGGTCTATCCGGCGGGCTATACGGTGGAGGATGTGCTGGACACCGCCTTTGCCCCCCTGCGGGAGATGGAGCGTGAGATGGAGGAGCTGGCCCAGCGGATGGGGGCGGACAGCGACAGCGCCCTGCTGTCCCGGTATGACAAGCTCTCCGCCGCCTTTCAGGCCGGCGGGGGCTATGACACCGACACCAATAAAAACAAAGTGTGCAACGGCCTGTCCATCTCCCGGGAGATGCGGGAGCAGCTGTTTGACCATCTGTCCGGCGGGGAGAAGACCCGGGTGAACCTGGGGCGGCTGATTTTGGAGGACACCGATATCCTGCTGCTGGACGAGCCCACCAACCACCTGGACCTGCGGGCCACCGAGTGGCTGGAGGAGTATCTGGAAAAATTCAAGGGCACGGTACTGGCCGTGTCCCACGACCGCTATTTCCTGGACAAGGTGGTAGACCGGGTCATTGAGATCCAAAACGGCAAGGCGGAGTTCTACTCCGGCAATTACAGCTTCTACGCCGTGGAGAAGGAGCGGCGCTATGAGGAGAAGCTGAAGCAGTATGAAAAGGAGCAGGCCAAGATCGAGCAGCTGGAGAAGGCTGCGGAGCAGATGCGGGTCTGGGCCTACTCCGGCATGGACAAGACCTTCAAGCGGGTCAAATCCATGGAGAAGCGCATTGAGCGCATGCGGGTCACCGACCGCCCCCGGAAGGAGCGCAGGATGGAGGCCCGCTTCGGCGAGCGGGAGTTCCGGGGGGACGAGGTCTTGTCCATCAAGGGACTGAAGAAGTCCTTCGGCGATCGCACTCTGTTCTCTGACGTCAATCTGGAGGTGGAGGGGGGCGAGCGCATCGCTCTGCTGGGGGACAACGGAACCGGAAAATCCACCCTGATCAAGCTGATTATGGGGGAGGAGGGGGCCGACGAGGGTCGAATCCGCCTGGGCCCCACGGTGAAGATCGGCTATCTGCCCCAGATCATCCACTTTTCCCACCCGGATCGGAATTTGGTGGACACCATGATTTACGATTTGGACTGTACGGCCCAGACGGCGCGCAACCGGCTTGCCTCCTTCAAATTCCGGGGGGAGGACGTGTTCAAGCCCGTGTCCGCCCTGTCCGGCGGGGAGCAGTCCCGCCTGCGGCTGTGCATGCTGATGGACGCCCAAATTAACCTGCTGATTTTGGACGAGCCCACCAACCATCTGGACATTCAAAGCCGGGAGTGGATCGAGGAGGCGGTGGAGGAGTACGAGGGCAACCTGCTCTTTGTCTCCCACGACCGC
>JAHYYS010000025.1 GCA_019424865.1 bacterium | reverse complement strand
CGTCCTTGTTGCTCTCCAGATAGGCGGTTTTGGCCAGGGGGTCCACCGGGTCGGACACGGCGCACCACAGCCCCTGGAAGCGGGCCGCCCGGGCCATGCGGGCATACTGCCTGACAATGGCGGCGTTGGTTTCAAACTGGGCCATGCGCACATCCTTCACCTGGGAGCCCACCGGGGGGATGCCCCGGGAAGCCACAAAGATGAAGACATCGCAGTCAAAAAGCCGCTCCGCCGGCACCACCTCCACCGGCGGGAAGGCGTCATAGTCCCAGGGCAGATTGATCTGCCCCATCTCAAATTCCCACCGGGCGGTGATCTGCTCGCTGACGTCGCAGATGCCGATGGAGGAGATGACGTCTCCCCCCAGCAGCTTCAGCCCGGTGAGCAGGGTGGAGCCCACGTCCCCGATGGCCAGAAGATTGACCCGCTTCTTCCCGGTGTGAGGGACGGCGGACAAGACGGACTCCCAGCCCGCCCGGCCGGTGTTCACGGCGGTGAGGCGCCCCGCCTTCAGGGCGGCGGCCATGGGGCCGTCCAGAGGGAGGTCCGGCAGGCGGGAGGCGTCCAGCACCTCCAGGCCGTGGGGCTGCTTCAGCTGGCCCGGGTGATTGACCTTGAAGGAGCCCCGGCCCAGTACCGGGTCCCCCTCCACCAGGCAGAAGACAGGCTGCCCTTCCCGGGGCTGCGCGGGAGAAAAAGGCAGGTCCGGGCGCTCGGAGGCCAGAGTTTTTCCGTCCTTTTCGTAATAATAGAACATAATATGACACCTCGTTATATAGACTGGGGAGCTTCCCCGTCAGGCTGCCCGCTTACTTTGTCTGGGTGCGCAGCAGCTGTTCCAAATCATTTTCCAGATAGACAGAGGCGGACAGGTTGGGATCATAGTGCAGGCAGGTCCCCTTGTCGGGGCACAGGGGCAGGATGACCGCCTCGGGCAGACGGCTGAGGGTCAGGTTCCGGCCGTAAATCCCCCGGTACTCCTGCTCCAGGGTGCGGATCACGGCCAGGGAGTTCTCCAGGCAGGTGCGGGAGAGCTGGAACACCGCCTCCCGGCCGCACTCTTCCTGATAGGGGGGCGCAGCATAGGGAAGGATATGGTTGATGCCCGGCAGCATTCCGGGCACAGGCGGGACATGGCGCCGGACGGTATTCCCGCCGATGAAGGGATAGAGGGTGGCCTCCACAAACCACTGCCGCAGCTGGGGCAGGAAGTAGACGCAGTCCACCGGGCGCTCCCAGGAGTCCATCAGGTCCTTGCCATAGCCGGAGAGGACGCCAACCAGCACCATGCGGATGGGCACGCCCTCCTGGCGCAGGATGGGATCCAGGGCCCGGAAGCGGAAGCCGGGGTGCATCAGATCATCCACCAGAATTACCGGGCGGTCAAAGGATTTGATGGTGCGGATCTGGCTGGGAATGGGGGCGTAATAGGGGAAGGCCTCCATGACGCACTCGGACAGGTCGGGGGAGAACACCTTGTCGGTGTGGACGGTTTTGGTCACAGTGTTGGGCACCGTCTTGCCCCGCAGCAGCTTGCCGAAGGGGACGCACATGCACTTGCCCAGGATCCGGGACTCGGTGGGGACAGAGGGCACGTTGTTATAGGAGGTGATTTTTTTCAGCAGGCGGTGGTGGATGATATCGGAAGACAGGGTGAGAACCAGGGAGCCGGGATAGAGCCCGGCGATGGCCTGCTGCAGCCGCTCGTGGCCCCGCCGGATGGCGGAGAGCACCCGCTGGTTTCGGCACAGGGGCTCCTGAATGGTGGTCTCCAGGTTCTGGATCAGCACCGTGGGGGCGTGCATATCCACCTCCCAGATGGTAATATCCCCCTGCAGAAGGGTAAACCCGGTGCGGGCGAGCAGGGACTCCATTTCAGGAGAGGTGGGTTCTGTATAGGAGCGGTAGACCCCATAGACACAGGCGTCCTCCACGGCCCGGGCCAGAACCTCGCTGAACAGCAGCTGGCTGTAGTTGGTATAGCGGTCGGAGGTGTCGGCGACCAGAGCGGTGATCAGAAGTACGCTGCCCGCCGAGCGCAGGCGGATGCGGTTGGCCAGCTGGGGACTCTCCAGGGCGGAGAACAGCTGGGAGGGGGACAGGTAGCGGAAACTGACATAGCCCAGTACGCGGGGCTCCGGATCCGTGCGCCGCAGCAGCAGCACCCGATCCCTGTGATCCGCAATAGCGCGGTGCAGGGATTCCTGTTCGGGGCGGCAGGCGTCCAGCTCCTGAAGCAGGGCGGAGCTGGGCTCGTCATACCACTGAAAGGCCAGATTGCCGGCAGACAGCATGGACTTCTCCTGGCTGTCCCGCAGATACAGGCCGTTTTGATAGATAAAGTCCTGGATTACCGGGTCGATGAAGTTGGAGATATCCCGGTTCAGATCCACATTTTCCCGGATGCGGGTGGAGCTGATGTCCTCCAGGTGGGGGGGGAGCTGCAGCTGGATGACCTCGCCGGTGATGGGATAGTTCAGCTTGGGCACCGCCTCCCCCGCGCGGCGGAAGATGATGTGGTTCATCTGATGGATGGAGAAGGGGCGGGGCTTGGCACGGTAGGAGGAGGCGTTGGCCACCACATCGCTGCCGGCCACGATATAGACCTCCTGCCCGGGGAACAGCTCCACCAGCCGCTGTAAATCCTGGGGATTGGCGATATTGATGGGGATGTCGTCAGGGAACAGGTGGACGTGGAAGTCGCCTGCCACCGAGAGGTTGACAATCTGGCGGCGGATCAGGTGGGGCTGGGCCTTTTTGGACCAGGAGAATTCGTCCACCGCCAGATACACCTCAAACCCCAGATCCCGGATGGCGTGGGCGATGCCCTTGTGGGACAGGGTGAAGGGGTCGAAGGTTCCGGGGAAGAAGGCGATTTTTTTGGGCGTCTCAAAGGTGAAGGGGCCGTTGTCCAGACGCCACAGGGAGATAAACCGGTAGAGATCTGCCAGGGCGGCCGCCCGGTAATAGAAGGTGAGCGCCTGATCCTGCACCGGGGCCTCCTGGATGAGGAAGAGGAGCTTGCGGTAGCTCAGGGAGAACAGGCGGGCCTTCTCCTCCATGGAGAGGACGGGGTACTCAAAGAGCAGGTTTCCTGTGACCAGCAGGGCCTCCTGCCGTACAGACTGGCGGTAATGGGCCAGCCCCTGGAGCAGCAGCCCCAGCAGCTCCAGACGGCGGTTTTCATAGGCTTCCGTGGATTCGGAGAAGCGGTCGCGGTAATCCGGATAGTGCTGCAGCAGCACCCCGATGGTGTTCAGAGCCCCGGACACTGCAGAATCGTTGGGAGAGCCCAGCAGGGATTTCAGCCAGATGACCTGCTCGTCCAGCTCGCTGGGGTGGAGATACAGGGCGGCCTGGCCCAGATACTCCGGGATGTACTTGGAAATTTCATACTGGCCCATCTCCAGGCCCTTGCCAAGCTCCACCACCACTTCGTTGCGCTGATCCCGGCGCAGCATGGGGAGAATGTGCACCAAAGCCTGGCCGGCGGTATGCCGTACCACCACCCGCTCAGAGACCTTGAGCAGGTTGGAGAAGTGGGTGGAGATGTGCAGAACGTGCTCGGTCAGGCCGGAATCCAGCTGATCCCGCAGCAGCTCCACACCGGCCACCTTGACGATCCAGGGAGTGGCAATTTTCAGGTTGTCCAGAAATACCTCGCTGGTGATATCCCGCTGGTACAGATCCCACTCCAGGCGGGAGGCATCCTGTCCGGCCCGCCGCAGAATCTTGCAAAGCAGGAAGGTGGTGGTCAGGTGGCGGGGGGTGACCGAGCGGGCGATCTGTACAATGCGGGCCATCTGGGGATGGCTGCGGGGCAGGGAGCGCTGGGCCTCCCGCAAAAATTCCAGAGCGGCGGTGACCAGGCGCAGCTCGTCAGAGACAGCAAAGCGGGCCGCAAAGGCGATCAGGCGCTCCCGGACGTCCTCCCCATAGTATCGGGGCGGCAGATAACGGATGGCGTCCAGCAGGGTAAAGGCGGTGTCGGAGTCCTTGCCCTCCGGGGTGTCATAGTAGCGCAGCAGCCCGCCCAGGAAACGGGGCACATCCTCCTGCCGGGCGTGGATCAGCAGGGATTCCACCACCAGCTTCAGCGTGTAGCTGATGTGGCTGCGCTGCTGCTGGGTGGTTTTGTGGTCCGGGAAGATGATCATGTCCAGATACTGATTCCACAGGGTGAAGGGAACCTCCGCCGCCGGGTCGTTCTGGACATCGTCCGGGAGCTCCTTGCGGTAAACCAGATGGAACTGGGCGATGATTCGGCCGATCAGGGCGCCCGCCTGGCGGCGGATGTCGCCCTCGCGGTGGACCAGCAGCTCGTAGAGAAAGGAGAGCGCCTGAGTCTTCTGGCGCACGGACAGATAGGTGAAGTACTCCTCAAAGATATTGAGATAGGCCCGCAGCTGCTGCCAGCTTTTGGAGGAGCGGGCCGCCTCGATGATATTGCCGAATTTCTGTTCGTTGGACAAAATGTGCATCAGGCGCAGGTTGTGCTCCACCGACAGCAGGACCAGACCCTTCAGCGTCTCGTCCGGGCCCATGAGGGCCGGATCCTTTTTGGGGGCGGGGGGCTGGGGCTGACCCGTCAGATCCACGTCCACGCCCAGAGAGCGCATGTAATCCTCAAAATCGTGGAGCTTGTCATAGACAAATTCATACCGGTGGCGCTTGCTCTGATCCACGTTGTCCAGCTTGGACAAAATGACCTGGAAGGACTCCTCCAGGGGAAAGAGAGTGGTAATTTCCTTTCCCTGGGCGTCCCGGCTCTGCTTGGAACGGAAGTCCGCGTAGATCAGCAGCAGGGACTCTGCCGACAGGGACTCCAGCTCCAGATCCCAGGTGGAGTGGTTGGAGGCGATGTGGCTGATTCCCTCCATGTTCCGCTCCAGCAGCCACTGGTCGGTGTAATAATAGTGGAGGTAGGGGACCCGCTCTCCGGGGCGGCAGCCGAACTTGCCCAGGTCGTGGGCGGCGGCGGCCCCGGAAATCAGGGCCAGGTCCACCCCCACGCCTGCCTCCTGCAGGCCGCGGGCCGCGGTCATGGCGATGTAGTGCACGCCTGCAATGTGGCTCAGGGTGCAGAAGGGGGTAACCTCCATGCCCAGGCGCATCAGCTCATAAATAAATTCCTCCCGCCAGGCCCGCAGAAAGCGGCGGTATTCCTGGCCCTTTTCACAGGGGGCGTATTCCGCCTCCCTGAGGAACTGGAAGTCCAGCAGGGGGTCGAAGGGGAGAACGGCGCGCTCGCGGCGCAGCAGTACCTGCAGGACGGTCAGACCGAACACGGCCCCATCGGCATAGGGGGCGGCGTCCGGGGCGAAACCGCCATGAGGATACATCAGACTGCACACATACCGGTAACAGAAGTGTCCCCAACCGTCCTCAGGGGCGGAGGGACTGAGCTGGGACAGAATGGGGGCGCAGACCTCCAGCACCCGGGTGCAGCTCAGCCGCGCCCGGATGGGGAAGAGAGACTGCAGCCCCTCCTCCCAGGCGGGGGTTCTCAAAAGGGCGAGAAGGGATCTGCGGCTGGAGACGGCGGTGAGGCTGCGCTCGGCCAGGGCGTCGGCAATCTCGTGGTTCAGCTGGCGAATCAGCTTGTCGTTCATAGCATGCCACCTCTTTCAGCGTCCCGGAGCACCGGGGCGGCATATTAGTCTGTTCCTCTCTAGTGTATCACATATTTTCCCATTTGGAAAGATGGAAGGCGCCGCTTATGCGGGCAGCAAAAAGCAGGACCGAACCATCCGGGGGGAGGTTCGGTCCCGCAGGCGCGGCGTCAGCGTTTGGCGCGGCAGAACAGATATGCGGCTACGGCCCCCGCCAGCAGGATGCTGCAGCAGAAATACAGCCATACCAGCAGAATCATCAGCGAGGCCAGAGAGCCGTATACCAGGGCGTATCGGGAGGACATGCCGATAAACCAGGAGAAAATAGCGGAGCTGGCTACCAGGATCAGGGCGGTGCACAGGGAGGAGCGAATCACCGTCCGCCGCCCGGCCAGCCGCCGGGGGGTGCCGGCGCGATAGACGATCAGCACCAGAAGCAGCACAAAGCAGAACAAGAGCAGATACCGCATCCAGGGCCACAGGCCGGACAGGGCGGAGAGGGGAAGAATCTGGGACAGCCGGCGGGGCAGGTGGTCCTCCAGCAGGCCAAAGAACCAGTCCCCCGTGAAAATAACCACCACCGACAGATAGATGGTCAAAAGGAACAGCAGGGACAGGACAACGCTGAGAATCAGGCGGCGGAACGGGGGGCGCCGGACCTGATAGAGCGCGTCCATCGTGTGAAAGAGGGTGCGCAGGCCCGCCGAGGCGGAGAGCACAATGGTGAAGAGGCTGGCCCACAGCAGGGCGGGGTTTTGTACGCCGGAGACGTAGGACAGATAGTCCCCCAGCAGGGACAGCACCCCGGCGGGGAGCACCTGATCCAGCGAGTCCAGGACCTGCTCCAGGCTGAGATGGAACAGGCCGATCAGGTAGTTGACGCACATCAGGAGGGGGAACAGGGTGAGAATCAGAAAATAGGACAGGGCGGCAGCGGACTGGGCCGCGCCCACCCGGCCATAGAGCCGCGCCGCTTCCAGAAGAAAGGCGGCCGGGGGCCAGGACAACAATTTTTTCACCATAGTTCCACTCCTCCCTGTTCAGAATAGCAGAAATCAGACGTGAAAAAGGGGGAATCCCGCCTCCCGTCCGGGCCGGAACCGCGCAGGAGGGTACGGAAAAAGCCGTCTGTCAAACAGACGGCTTTCAACGTTGCGGACCTCAGGCCAGCTTATTGAGCTTGATGGTCATGCTGCTCTTTTTGTTGGCGGCATTGTTCTTATGCAGCAGCCCCTTGGCGGCAGCCTTGTCCACCGCCTTGACGGCCACCTTGTAAGCGGCATCGGCCTCGCTGCGGTTGCCTTCCGCCACCGCGGCGTCAAACTTCTTGATTTCGGTCTTCAGCGCGGACTTCGCGGCCTTGTTCTGCGCGGCCTTGGTCTGGGACACCAGCACACGCTTCTTGGCAGACTTGATATTCGGCAAACCAAACACCTCCTCCGATTTACATCTTAAATTCAGGCGCACTGCGCCATTGCCATTGCAGATTTGTATTTTAACATTGCTCGCAGAAAAAATCAACTGTTTTTTTCAGTTTTTCCGAAAAATCAGGATAGTTTTTCCCGGGAGGCAGAAAACTAGAGGAAAACGACGGCGAGATTGTGCGTTGAGGAGGCGTTTGAATGAAAATCAGACGGACCGATCTGGCTATGGAGGCCCGGGAGCTGTGGCAGGAGAGCGCGGGGGAGACCACGCGCCTGGCCGGTGTGGAGGCGGAGGAGGGGCTTCGGGAGGGGATCCCGGTGACTGCGGTGCACATCCTGAATCAAGAGGGGGAGCGGGCGCTGGGAAAGCCCCAGGGGAACTATGTGACGCTGACCATGGAGGGGGTGGCAAACCGGGCGGAGGACATCTTCGGGCGGGCAGTCCGGGCGGTGGCGGCCGAGCTGACGCAGCTGCTGCGCGGCGTGCCGGGGAACGGGCTGGCGCTGGTGGTGGGGCTGGGCAATCGGGAGGTGACGCCGGATGCCATCGGGCCCCAGGTGTACGGCCACACACTGGCCACACGCCATCTGGTCAGGCAGATGCCGGAGGCGTTTGGCCAGCTGCGCCCGGTGGCGGCTCTGGCTGCCGAGGTGCTGGGCAGCACCGGGGTGGAGAGCGGGGAGGTGGTGCAGGCGGTGTGCCGGGAAATCCGGCCCGCCTGCGTGATTGCAGTGGACGCGCTGGCCTCCCGCTCGCTGGAGCGCCTGTGCCGGACGGTGCAGCTGGCCGATACCGGTATTACGCCGGGCTCCGGAGTGGGCAACCACCGGGTCGGACTGAGCCGGGAGACGTTGGGCGTCCCGGTGCTGGCGGTAGGGGTGCCCACTGTGGTGGACGCGGCTACCCTGGCTGCCGATCTGACCGGGGCGGACGAGCCGCCCAGCCTGGGGCGGGGGCGGGATCTCTTGGTCACGCCCAAGGACATTGACAGCCAGGTAGCCGACCTGGCGAAAATTATCGGGTATGGAATCAACCTGGCCCTTCAGCCCCAGCTGACGCTGGAGGATCTGGAGCTGCTGTTAAGCTGAGAGCCCGGAAAAGGCCTGAAACAGCGTGATAATCAGCAGGTTGACCCCATACACCACCACCAGCCAGAACAGGCGGCGGTGCTTCTCCCTGTCCAACGGCGCATCCCCTCCTCTCCGCCTTTCTAGTGTAGTGGCGCGCCGGGAGGAATATACCGGTAAAAACAGGGAAAGAATAGAAGGGAAATACGGACACGATTGGTCCCGGAAAGGATGTGACATAGCGTGGTGAAAGGGATTACCCGTCAGGTCATTCTGGTGAAGTCCCCCGACCCCAAGCTGTTTGAGGAGGCCATTTTTATTGTCAAGGAGGAGGCGCTGGCCCGGGAGGGCGTCAGCGCCGACCAGGTGCTCAAGCAGGCGCGGCAGGCGGCGGACGGCTATTTGAAGCAGGGCAGACGATGGAACCGCCGCCTGACCGGGCTGCCGGGGCCGGCCTGGGGCGCCGCCGGAGCGGTGCTGGCCTCGCTGGGATGGACAGTCTGGCTGCTGCTGTTGTAGGAGCGGGAGCGTACGAGAGAGAGGCAGCACGAAAGACAGTCTTCAATGGCGTCGTCACAAGCTGCGGATCGCTTGTATCCGTGTAAACCCGGATACTCGTTTCCTTCATGGCTCCTCTTCTCCCAGAAAAACATTTTCATGATTTTCTGGGTACCCGACATGGTCGGCAAAAATTTCGTGAGAGGTGTCATTTCCGACGTACATGCCGCCGGAAATGACGGATTTGATTTTCTTCCTGCGGCTGCGGCCGCAGGAACTCCTTGCAGGAGGTTTTTTTTGACAAGCTGCGCCCGGGGCGATTGCCCCGGGCTTTCCGTTTGGAGTGCGAAATATAGGAAAATTTGCACCAGACTGACGCGGAGGAAAAGAAAACAAAAATTTGGGCTTTACATTTTTTCAAAATCTGTTATAATATAAAAGCTCAGTGTTATGGAGCAAGAGAGAGTTTCAAATAAATAGCCATATGGGCCTATAGCTCAGCTGGGAGAGCGTACGGTTCGCATCCGTAAGGTCGTCGGTTCGATCCCGATTAGGTCCACCAAAATGGAAATCGCCGCAGTGAAAAACTGCGGCGATTTCTCGTTTGACCACAGAAATACCACAGACGGATTTCTGTTTTGACCACTTGAAGGGCACCCCGTTTCGGAAGGAGTGCCCTTTATTTGTTTTATTACCCCGCAGGATTTGAGGTTTCTGCAAATTTCTCTCTATGAATAGAGCGTTCCAACTGCAGGATCTTGGCAGCGGCGCAGACCTCCCAGAAAAAATATAGCAGAGTGGACTTGTGTAACCTTGGTAGCAGACAGAAAAAGCCGGAGCGGTTAGAATAAAAGCAAATGGCAGCCCCGCTACACGGTTTCGGCCGTGCAGAGGCTAACCAAGGCCGGAAAATCCGTGATCGTCAGTCTACCCCGCATTGTGGTCAGGATCCCCATGCGCCGCAGCTCGGTTAACTCCCGCGTAATATGAACCCGGCTGATCCCAAGGATGTCCGCAAGGTCCTCCTGGGTCATCTCAATGACCAGACCGGAGTTTGCCGGCTGGTTCATGACCAGCAGATACAGCAGGTTGCACAGCTTGACCCGGATGGAGTTGAACTCCTGGTGGACCGTCTCAAAGAGAAAACGGTTGACATACATGGCGTACCACTTGACCACCTGTTCCGCGAGGGCGGCATTGGATTCGAACATGGCCTGGAATTGCGGGATGGTAAACTCCAGTACGCTAATCTCCGACAGCGCCGCCGTGGTCAGGGACAGCTCGATCCGGAAATCCGTGGTATGGTAGCCCGGGAACACCGTCCCTGGGCCGTGAAAGCTGATGATCCTTCGCCGGCCGGTCTCATGCTGGGTAAAATGCACCGCCGCGCCGGAGAGAAAGTAGTGGATGCGGTCGTGAGGCTGGCCGGGCTTCCACAGGAGCTCCCCCTTGTGGAATACCGTTTTCCTGTGGGGCTGAGCGAGAAAATAGTCGTGGAACGCGCGGAAGTCATCCGCAAAATAATATCTTGGCGTCAGCATGGCGGTTACCTCGTCCTCCAATGGGTTGGATCGATTATACCATGGGGAAACCGCTTTTTCCATGCGCGGCGCCGCAAACAGGAGGAACGATCCATGAAACACAGAGTGAAGCTCACCGTGATCGACAAGAAGCTGTACCCGGAGCTGCAGCGGCAGTACTGCGCCGATCCCAATGCCGGAGCCTGCCCCTGCTACAATATAGGGGACGAGTTTATCTTTGAGCGGGACGGGGATCGGGATGACTTCTGGCACATGGGCCTGAATACCCTGGTCAAGACCAGCGGCGACCCGGACACCGTGGCCGGCGGCCCCAAGATGCCCCACTGCTCCGAGGCGTGGGACGCTATCGCCCGGTACATCTACACCGGATTGCAGGGCGGCTCTATTATGAGGGGCTGGATGAATCAGGAGAACATGATGATCACCTGCTGCTCCGACGGCACAAGACCGGTGATTTTCAAAATCGAGCGGCTGGATGACAGTGCTGAATAAGACCACAAGTCGATGATATTACAGACAGACCCCGCCACACCTGGAATTTCCCGATGTGGCGGGGCCTGTTTCCTGCTTCACGATATTATATTTTCAATACCAGTCGTGCTTTTCGTTCCTGTTCAGCGCGGCAATTTTGCCCATCTCGTTCTCGCTCAACTCGAAATCAAAGACGGAGATATTCTCCCGGATATGCTCAGGATCGCTGGAGCCTGGAATGACAGTCACGCCTCTCTGCAGATCCCAGCGAAGGATCACCTGCACCAGGGACTTGCCGTGGGCGGCAGCGATGTCCCGGAGTATCGGGTCAGCCATCAGTTCACGATTATAACCTCGTCCCCCCAGCGGGTACCAGGCCTGGACCGGGATGTCCGCCTCCTGGATGTGCCGCACCACCGGCGTGTCCTGGTAGTAAGGGTGGACCTCGTTCTGGACCAGCACCGGCTTCAGATCCACCTGGGGAAGAAAGGCATCCAGCTCCCGGATGTAGTAGCAGGAGATGCCTGCGGAGCGAACTTTCCCATCCCGGATAGCCTGCTCAATGGCTCGGTAGGCGCTCACATCGTTGGAGGCGGGATGGTGCAGGAGCAGGATGTCAATGTAGTCCAGGTCCAGCTTGCTCAGGCACGCCTCAATAGCCCGTGCCGCGTGGCCGTACTGGTTGGGATATAGCTTGGTCTGCACCACGACTTCCTCTCGCGGCACGCCGGAGGCGCGGACACCCTCGCCCACCTCCCGCTCGTTGCCATAGAAGGAGGCAGTGTCAATGAGCCGGTAGCCGCTCTCCAGGGCTGTCCGCACCGCATTCACGCAGGTGCTCCCGTGGAGGGCGTAGGTGCCCAGGCCCACCACCGGCAGGTCATAGCCGCTGGCGAGTTTTACCACCGGGGCTTTTCCATTGCGTCCACTGCTTAAATCAATACCAGTCATGCTTTTCTCCTCTCTCCAGAGCGGTGATCTGTGCCATCAGGAGTGCCATCATCCAGGCCAGGATCATCTGCGTTATTTTCATATAGACGCACATTCTAAAATCATGATTCTTCAGCAGCTTGATTGCCCTGTGCGATAAATAAAAGCTGCATGTCTTTTGGCGTTTCTCTCATACCGCGCATGATCCACTCATTCGTTAAACCGCATAGGCCGCCAGACATAAATGCCGTCTGGTAGGCGTTGGCGACATCTCCGGTAAGGCTTTCTCTACCGCACATGACGATGTGTTCCATCAGCAGGTGGGACAGATTGGAGCGATAGAGCAGTTGAATGGTTTCCCGCATATCCAGAAAATGCTGGAAGAGTGCTTCGATCACATTCGGATGCAGATGCGCCAGATATTCAGCCCACCATTGGGATGTTCTTTCAATCAAATACTGCCGGATAATATCCTCCATAGACTGGTAGTTGCGGTAAAATGAATTGCGGCTGACACCCGCAGTTTTGACCAGCATGGAAACGGTGATGTCGCTAAAATCTTTGCTTTTCATCAACTTGAATAGCGCTTCCGTGATGCAGTCTCGAACAAACAGATTGCCAGGGTGTTTTCTTTCCACGAGGATCCCCCCAAAACCTTATGTGCAACAAGTGTACCACACTGCTTTGCGTGCTTCAAGGAATGGGAAAGCGCGGTGATATCACTGGAGCAAATCGGCCAGATATGTACCAGTACGGCCTTGCTTTATTGAAGACACAGCCCTCTTGTGTTAAACTCACCGCGAGTGGGACATTTGTGCCATTAAAAAGACATGAGGAGATCCGAATGAAAAAAGTGATAAAAATAATCGTCGTCGTAATCGCAGTACTGTGCCTGTGTATAGTCCTTCTTCTGCTGTTTTTAGGAGGCCGGCCTGCGGCGCCAACAGATTACCAGGAGCAGGTACAGACTGGCGGTCCTATTGAAAAAAGCTATATGTCCAGCGGGCCCTATGCGGTATCCAGCTCTGAGGAGCCCGTTCTGCAGGGGTTTTCCAAATATATCATTTACTACCCAGCTGAAATGGCGGATCAGGATCGTACATACCCGGTGATCGTCATCAGCAACGGCAGCGGGACGCCGTTGTCCAAATATCCGGCAGTGGCCCAACACTTCGCTTCGTGGGGCTTTATTGTGATCGGTACAGAAGAGGAATATGATTGGAACGGCTTTGCCGCGGAAATGTGTATCCGCCGCCTGCAGCTGCTCAATGAAACCGAAAGGATCAATGATCAGTCCAATATTTTTTATCAAAAGGTGGACCTGGAGCATACAGGTATTGTTGGACATTCTCAAGGCGGCGTAGGTGCGATCAATGCGATCACCGCGCAAAAACACAGTTCTGTCTTCAAAGCGGCGGTATCGCTCTCTCCCACAAATAAGGAACTGGCGCATAACCTGCAGTGGGACTATGACGCAACCAAAGTCAACATTCCTATCCTGCTGGTTTCCGGAGCAGGCGGCGGCGATGACTGGGTCATAACGGGCGAACAGCTTACGGAATTATATGGTGACATCAACAGTGATAAAGTCATGCTCCAAAGAAAGGATACCGGCCATGGTGAAACTTTGTACTCTGCCAATGGCTATGTGACCGCTTGGTTTATGTACTGGCTGCAGGGGGATGAAGAAGCTGGAAAAGCGTTTTGGGGCGACGATCCCGAAATCATGAAAAATGAACTGTATCAGAATCAAACGGCGGACCTGCAGTGAACGACAGTCGCTTTGGCACCCCTTCACGCCATCGCCTTCCGGAAAAAAGCCGCCATCTTGTCAAAGGGGATTACATCCAGCTTGTCGTACAGGTCGGTATGCACCGCGCCGGGGATGATGAGCAGCTCCTTGTTCTCCGGGCAAGGGTTTCCATCCATCATGGCGGCATAGGCGTCCCGGCTGAAGTAGCAGGAGTGGGCCTTCTCGCCGTGGATGATGAGGACGGCGGAGCGGATCTCGTTAACGTACCGGAGGATGGGCTGGTTCATAAAAGACATGGTTCCGGTGACATTCCAGCCGCCGTTGGAGTTCAAAGACCGGGCGTGATAGCCCCGGGACGTCTTGTAGTAGTCGTAGTAGTCCTTTACGAAGAAGGGGGCGTCGTCCGGCACTTCCTCCGCCACGCCGCCGCCCAGGGCGCAGGAGCCGTTTTTGTAGTCCTCAAGGCGCTGGGCGTTCAGGGCTCTTTTCTTCTCGTACCGGGCGGCCTCGCTGTTCTCCGCGTCGAAGTAGCCGTTGGCGTTCACCCGGGCCATGTCGTACATGGTGGAGGCCACAGTGGCCTTGATGCGGGTGTCCAGGGCAGCCGCATTCAGGGCCATGCCGCCCCAGCCGCAGATGCCGATGATGCCGATCTTCTCCGCATCCACATCCTCCCGGCAGGAGAGATAATCCACCGCCGCCTGGAAGTCCTCGGTGTTGATGTCTGGGGAGGCCATATAGCGGGGCTGTCCGCCGCTCTCGCCGGTGAAGGAGGGGTCGAAGGCCAGGGCGAGGAAGCCCCGCTCCGCCATGGTCTGGGCGTAGAGGCCCGCGGCCTGCTCCTTCACCGCCCCGAAGGGGCCGCACACGGCGATGGCCGACAGTTTGCCCTCCTTGCCCTTGGGCTTGTAGACGTCCGCCGCCAGGGTGATGCCGTATCGGTTGTGGAAGGTCACCTTGCTGTGCTCCGCCTTGCCGCTCTGGGGGAAGGTCTTATCCCATTCCTGCGTGAAATCCAGCTTTTCCATATTATCATGCCTCCGTTTCCATGTTTCGTCCCTGCTGTTTGTCTGAGCGGCTGCTCATTTGATAGACCAGGTAGTCCAGGCAATCGATCTGGCGCTGGCTGGCATGGAGCTGCTCCAGCAGGGCGGCCCGATGCGTGGCCAGAATCTGCAGCTGATCCCGTCTCCTGCCCGCCTGTCCCAGTTTCAAAAATCGCTGGATGTCCGCTTCCGAGCAGCCGGCGTCTTTCAGATTGCGGATCAAGAGCCGCTCCGTCTGTGCATAAGAGTCCATTAGGGTTCCTTCTTTCCTGCGAGGACGCTTTTTGTCCTGCCCTTATCATAATGCTCTGCAGTCTCTATAGCAAATACCTTGTTTTTATAAAGCAAAATGCTTGACGGGCATTTGGCTCTGCGCTATGATTTCCTTATAGAGATTTTGGACAATAAAGGAGGAGCAGTCCATGGAACTGCGGGTCCTGCGCTATTTTCTGGCGGTTGCCCGGGAGGAGAATATCACGGCGGCGGCCAATTCCCTGCACCTGACCCAGCCCACGTTGTCCCGTCAGCTGCGGGATCTGGAGGAGGAGCTGGGGCAGAAGCTGCTGATCCGGGGCAATCACCGGATGACCCTGACCGCCGAAGGGATGCGCCTTCGGAAGCGGGCGGAGGAGATTGTGGCCATGGCGGACAAAACGGAAGAAGAGTTCCGGTCCATGAAGGGAGCTCTGTCCGGCGACATCTACATCGGCGGCGGGGAGACGGACGCCATGAACCTCATCGCCGCCGTCTGCCGGGAACTGCAGGAGGAGCATCCCGGCATCCGCTACCACCTGTTCAGCGGCAACGCCCAGGATGTGACGGAGCGGCTGGACAAGGGCCTGCTGGACTTCGGCCTGCTGATCCAGCCCACGGACATCGCCAAATATGACTGCCTCAGCCTCCCGGCCAAGGATACCTGGGGCGTGATCCTGCGGCGGGACAGCCCGCTGGCGGCAAAGCAGAGCATCCGGGCGGAGGATCTGGCAGGCGAGCCCCTGATCTTCTCCCGGCAGGTGCTGGAGGAGCAATCCGAGTCCAACGAACTGGCCAAGTGGTTCGGCCCGGCCTGGAACGATCTCAATATCGTGACCACCTTCAACCTCTGCTACAACGCCGCCGTCATGGCCAAGCAGGGCGTGGGCTGCGTGGTCAGCCTGGACAAGCTGGCGGACACCTCGGAGGGCAGTCCCCTCTGCTTTCGGCCGCTGGAGCCCCGGCTGGAGTCCGGCCTTGACATCGTGTGGAAAAAATACCAGGTCTTCTCCCCGGCGGCAGAAGCGTTTCTGGACCGCCTGCGGGAGCGGTGTGCGGAAAGTCTGGACTGCTGATCGATTTGCCCGTAGGGATGGCGAAGCGTATTCCGGCAGCATCGTAAATATGGGCCTCAAAAACGAGATGGCTCTGTTTGCCATCTCATTGGGATTCGGAAAGAGATTCGGGGAAAAATAGGGAAGCAGCCGGAAGACACAGGAAAAGTGACCGTGACAGCGATTCAGCCATAAAGGGGGCAGAAAACCAAAACCATGTGGGAATGCCCCAAGTGTGGACGGAAGTTCAAAAATACAAATCAAAGCCATTCCTGCGGCGCCGCCCCGCAGACCATAAACCGGCCGATGATAAAATTAACATCGGCCAGTTTGACTGTCAGTCCCAAGTGTTAAATATGATTTCACCAACTGTTTGCGGGTTCCAATAGCGGATCTGCTCCAGTTCCTCCGGACTCAGCTCCCCGCGCAGGCTGCGCCAGTCCTGATTCAGCTCGTCAAAACGCAGGAACTGCACCGGGCTTTCCGGCAGCCGGATCCATTCCGGCTGCTGGGTCAGAACAAATCTGCCGGAAGCATCCCGCTGGGCAAAGGCCGCATAGGGAGCATGGATGTTCTGCAAAAGAAAAACAGACTGGTTGTATCTGCTGAGTTTGGCGGAATAGAAGTTCCTCGGGTATGTATCTGTGTCCAATTCTGTCACAGTCCCACCATTTTCCAGGGCAATGGAGTAGCACATCTGACAGAACGCTTTCTCATCCAGAAGCGGCAGCGGTGCTGTGTTTACGCTCCAAAATCCTGTGATTCCTCTGGAAAGTATCATTTCATCGTCCTTTACTCGCAGCTGTGTTCTTGAACATTCTTCAAACAAGCCTCTTTGTGATGGCCTCATCCACCGGTTCCAGTTCCTTCTCCAGCACACATTGCAGATCCCACAGCAGGCGCGTTTCTTCCCCGGCGCTGACAGTTAATTTCCCCGTGGACTCCCAGCGGCAAAGAATTCGGTAGAGGGCAATTGCTTGTTGTTCATTCAATTCGATCTGCATCATTCTGCCTCCATCAGGTCGTCAGCTGGTCGTCAAAGCAGTTGCCGTCAAGGTCAAAAAATGCGGTGTAAATTGCCGTATAATCCCCCTCATCATCATTGATGCCCATACTGAACGCAATGCAGAGCAAGGGCGTGTCATACCTATAGTTTTTCTCAAATGCGGCAATTTTCCGCTTAAACTGATAGGTTTCTGCCACAGTCCGATAATCTGCCCACATTTCTCTCTGAAAATCTTCCGGATCATCATCGTACCAATTTTTCAGGTACTCCATCATGAACTGTGTGGTTTTCTCAAATATCTCATACTTTGCAAGGTAATCATCAAACAACATCCCGTTCAGCAACATCTCACTCATGGCACACGATCCTCCTTTACACAAGAAATAATCCCTGAGCTGCCACAAGTTTCCGCAGGAGTTCTATTGCTGTCTGGTTTTCTTCCGTAATTTTCTTCAGCGTGACAATATTATATACCTCACCGGCCTCAATATGAAACACCATATCAAGTGTTTGGAACAAAAATCTCATGGTCCCAAAGGTCTTTTGAAACACCAGGTCAGACAGCTCATCCATGTCATGGATGGATTCCATTGGGAATTCCAGGTAATATCCTTCTTCATTGGGTGTTTGCTCTTTGAAATCTTCTATATCTGGTAAGCCTGCGCCAGTAACCAGAACAGTTTCCAGCGGATAGTAGCATGAAAAATGGAGAACGATATCCAACCACTTACGAAGCAGACGAGCCATATTAGCCTCTTTATAATAATGCTTTTCCAGTAAGGCAATCCCATCATTCTGTCCGAATTCAAGGTCGCCGGGGACTACATCAATCATATACGCTTTTGCATTGTCTTCCATCGCCTCAGAAATAAGATATTCCATCTCTGCATCATACGGCCGCATAGAAAAGCCTTTGAACCCTATTTGCTCAAAAAGTTGCTGCATTTCATCATAACTCAAAGCCATCCTTTGATCTCCTTACTTATGCTTATTTTATCGCTCTTATTCTGAAGAAAGACTCTTGCAAAGCCTTCTGTCCAATGACGCTGGCCGACCCGGTAGGTATCCAGGCTCCACTCCTGCTTGCTCATACGCCGCTTGGCTGCATCCATAGCCCTCTGGGCTTCTGAGAAATCCGCATAACAGGCGCTGCTCCAGACATCTGTCTCATCCCCCTCTGCGTCCTCGTCCCAGCCCCAGATCATGTGGATCGTCCCGGATGAATCAACGGTGCCGATCACCGTCTTTTCCGTGATCTCATAAGTACAGGGATAGTCCCGAAATCCGGGGACGGCAAATAAATAGTGTTCCGCTGTCCGCCGAGCCTTTTCACTGGATTTAAACAGTCCGATAAAAAAACCTTCAAGCCTCTCATTGAATATCATTAAGCTGTATAGCAGATTTGTCATTTGCGTCCTCCGTCTGGCATATCATCGTATTTCGGGACCCCATTTCAGAAATGTGGCCGTGGGATATTCGTCAGACAAAATGTCTGCCATCAGATTTGTCCCGCAGATAAAAAAGTGGTGGGTATCTTCCGGAACAAGGTAGTTTTCCTCCCGAAACCTGGTCAGATGGTCGGAAGTCTCACTGACATAGAAGGCCCAGAGCGCCCAGTCCGGCGTCTTCTCAGACACCCAAAGCTCCGGTCGGTAGCTCTCGTCGGTGACGGTGTAGGAGACGATCCTGTCCCACACCAGCCGGAGAGCCCGCTCCGACCGCTTCTCCTCTTGGAAATGATCAGGGCGCAGGAGGACCACAAAGCCATCCTCCTTAAATCCGATCTCTTCCACATCATAGACTTCGTCCACTTCAGGATGGGGAACCCACTTTCTGAAATTTTCCCAGAAATGATGTTCCAGCATAGCTCTGCGCTCCTTTCAACATGTCTCTTTAGCCCTGTTCAATCTCCGATACCTGCCAATCCATATCCATGTTCCATGGCGGTATTACAAACACGGATGAGGGCCGCGACGAACCCTCGGATTTTCTTAAAGGACACGCCATATCGCTGGATCACGCTGGTTTCTTCCGCGCTATGTCCCGCAAGCCACTTTCTGACGGAATCCGAAAAAGCTTTGATGGTCGGGACCTGGTCCATTTCGAGACAGGCTTCCCCGTATGGATCAAACCGGTGATAGCATTGGTAATTTGTAAACGCCGCCCGGAAGTCATACAAGAAGTTTCCCACTCCTTCCGGCTCCTCTGCCAAGTGATCTTTCACGGCTTTCCGTGGCCTGGACGCCAGGAGCTCAATGGCCTGCTCAATGTCTTTCGCAGCAACAATGGAAAGGGACATCATTTCACCGCCTCTCGGTTCTGCGACTCTTCAAACTTCAATTTGATGAGCACCCTCTCACACCAGGAGCCAGTTCTGGCCGTCCGGCATTCGGCGGAAATTTCCCGGTATCCGCTCCAGCACTTCCCCGGTATTATAATCCCGCACCAGGACCTCCTCCCGGTAGTCCGGGTCCTCGTACCAAACCGAAGTATACAGCCTGTTTCCTTCCAGAAACGCGAAATACTCGTTCTCCTCCACCACGAAGTCCCGGCGCTCCGGCCAGAGGAGCTGAATCCTGTTATTATGCCCTGACCGTATCAGCATGAGGGGCGGAGTCTCCAGCATGAGATTGTAGCAGTCCGCCACGATAGAGAGGGGCAGCACCGCCAGCGGCTCAGTGGTTTCCGTTGCTTCATAGAAGGTCAGAATGCGAATCTCTTCCTTTGGAAAATCTACCATCAGCAGTACCACCCGCCCATCGTGATACACCGATCTTCCGAGATATTGTCCCGACTTTGTGCGTACCGGCTCATAGACCGTGCCCTCCGGGCAGCGGACCAGGACAAGCCGGTTTTTGCGGATGGGATGGCCGCTGTGAAACAGCTCCTCCGCCTCGTATAAATCTCCGCTGGCATAGTCGGTGCCCCAGTACCACTCGCTGCTGCCAGGCAGCGGCTCCAAATTGGTGATCCCGTTTGTGATGATGCGTTTCATATCAGATCCTCCGGCTGTATCTTGATGAAGTTCTGAGATTATATCACAGTGAATGGAGGATGCCCATGAACATTCTCTTAAGTTTTCTTAATCTCCGAAAGCAAAATGCCGCTTTTCGTTTGCTATTCCGCAAACTCCGCCTTATGTGCGGAGATAAAAATACCTCCCGCCCGTTACCGATTACAGTTGCCGGTAATGGGCGGGAGTCTTTCGACATTTTATTGTTTGCTGTCCCGTGGGGGTTGAGGGGCATGCTCAGTTACGAACAACACCATAATCATACAAATTTGTGATACTGCATACTTGCCATCTTCCAGACGCATATCACACGGTTGGAGGAGAAGCTGTTCGCCGTGCAGAGTGTGCTGGAGCACGCGCGGCGCCCCCTGGCGTTTTATGAAATTGCGGCAAAAACAGGTTCGGAGGAGGCCGCAAAGGAGGTCTACCTTGCCCGCTATGGAGAAACAGGTGAATAAAAACCTGTCCAAATCCATATGAAACCGCCCGCCCATAGCAGCGGTAAGCGCCGGTTTCAGGGAGGGCTCTAATTTATATTTAAGCTATTTGTGGCATTTTAAAATTGGGTGATTGGAATGAAGCTCCTATTTGCAGAGGATGAGATCGGTCTGTCGGAGGCAGTGGTGGATATTTTGACCTATCACAATTACCAGGTGGACGCGGTGTACGACGGCGCGGATGCCCTGGCCTATGCCCGGACAGAATCCTATGACGGAATGATCTTTGATGTCATGATGCCCAGGCTGGATGGCTTTGAGGTTCTGAAGCTGCTGCGCAGCGAGGGCTGCCGGACCCCCATCCTGCTTCTGACGGCAAAGACGGAGGTGGAGGCGCGCATTCAGGGGTTAAACCTGGGGGCGGACGACTATCTGCCCAAGCCCTTTGATATGGGAGAGCTGTTGGCCCGAATCCGGGCGATGCTCCGGCGGAGGGAGCAGTATCAGCCGGACGTGCTGACCTACGGCGGCCTTTCCTTGGATCCCCACAGCTGTGAGCTGCGGGGAAACGGGCGGTCCGTCCGCCTCTCCAGGCTGGAGTACCAGCTGATGGAGGCCCTGATGCTCAATCAGGGGATCTATCTCTCGTCGGAGGATCTGTTGGTAAAAGTCTGGGGCTATGAGACGGAGGCGGAACTGGGCTCCGTCTGGGTATACCTCTCCTACCTGTGCAAACACATCAAGTCGCTGGGCGTCCGGGTGGAGATCCGGGCCCGGCGGGGCGTGGGGTATTCTCTGGAGCAGACGCCATGACGAAAGTGCTTCAGCGGAGGTTTGTCATCGCTTCCATGGCCGCCATATCGGTGCTGCTGGTTTCCTCCCTGATCGGCCTGCTGTGCTGGCTGGCCATGCTGATGGTGCGGATGGTTCTCTGATCTATCAGCCGGACAGCGCCATCAGCCGGGCGGAAATGACTGTTGTCCTTTTGCGCATGCTGGAGCGGCAGGAAACATCCGATTCGGAGGAGAACGAGGCAGAACAGATAGAGCAGGAAGAGCCGGAGCAGATCACCTATGGCTCTTATCTGGTGGACGTTTTGGAGGATGTGCCGGTCAATTCCTATGATGAAAATGCCTTTTATCAGGAGGACGGGCGGATCTGCTATGCGTCCGATACCGTGGAAACCCGCACCGGCATTGATGTTTCCGTGTATCAGGGAGACATTGACTGGGAGGCTGTAAAAAATGATGGGAACAACTTTGCAATCATCCGGCTTGGGTTCCGGGGCTACGGAGAAAGCGGATCCATGAACCTGGACCGCAATTTTACCGCCAATCTGGAAGGAGCCATTGCCGCGGGGCTGGATGTGGGAGTCTACTTTTTCTCCCAGGCGATTACAGTGGAAGAGGCGGCGGAGGAGGCGGAATTTGTCCTTGGCTATTTGGATGGATATGATCTGACCTGCCCCGTGGTCTTTGATTGGGAGGTGATCGGGACAGAAACGGCCCGTACTTACGGCCTGGATACGGAAACGCTCTGCGCCTGTGCGAATACATTCTGCTCCATGGTGGAGGAGGCCGGATATGAGGCCATGATCTACCTTACCAGCTATTCCGGGTATATCAAATATGATTTGAGTCAGGTCATGGAGTATGACTTCTGGTTTGCGCAATACAGCGACACGCCGGATTTCTATTATGATTTTCAAATGTGGCAATATTCCTCCACTGGGAGTGTGGATGGAATTTCCGGCGATGTGGATCTGAACCTTCAGTTGATTCGAAAAGAATGAGCAGTCGCTTATAACCAGTCGGATTTTCCGTATTGCTTACTGCTCTCCCAATTTCCGCGCTGTGGACAGTGCGGAAACGGCTTGCCGAGTCCTGCTCCCAGAGGCACAATCCAGGCAGCCAGAGGTGCAAAAAATGCTCCCCATCTAAGCCGGGAAACCATTTCCGGCAAAGGACAGGGAGCATTTTTAACCACAGAACGCACCACAGACGGCGGCGCATCACATGGAGAGCGGAGCCGAAAAGAGCACCGGGAAGGAGGAAAGACTGAGCAAAAACCGCTGTAAACAATTGAAAATTATGTGAAAAAGTTCAAAATTATCTTTCTCGCCATGAAGCCGCCGGATCGCGTTCGCTCAGGTTCCGCAGGACAAAAACCATTTCCCCTTTGAATGCTCAGGCAAAGTGAATTCGCCCTGAGACGAGGCGGGCGGTTCAATCGTGAATTTTGTAGTTGGCGAGCAGCATCTCCGCCACGCCGGGGGCCTCCGGGTCGTGGTGGCCCTTGCCGGTGTCCAGGGAGCACAGTTCCTTCATCTCAGCTTCGGTCAGTTCAAAGTCAAAGATGTCCAGGTTGCCGGCGATCCGCTCCGGGTTGGTGGACTTGGGCAGGACAATCAGCCCATCCTGTACCTCAAAGCGCAGGATGACCTGTCCGGCGTTCTTGCCGTACTTCTCGGCCAGCTTGACAATGGCCGGGTGGGAGAGCAGGCTGCTGTCCCCGTGCCCCAGAGGCTGATAGGCCTCCACCTTCACATCGTCCCTGGCCAGCAGGTCCCGCAGCTCCCGCTGCTGGAAGAATGGGTTGCACTCCACCTGGTTCACCGCCGGAAGGGTTTTGAACTGGGGGACGAACTCCTTCCAGATCTTCGGCGTCATGTTGCTCACGCCGATGGACCGGACCTTGCCCGCAGCCTTGGCCTCCTCCAGCGCCTTCCACGCGCCGGCCACATCGCCGTAGGGCTGGTGGAGCAGATAGAGGTCCACATAGTCCATTCCCAGCTTTTCCAGGGAGGTGTCCAGGCCCTTCCTGGCCGCCTCATATGTCAGTGAGAATGGCCTGATGGGCGGAACCGGCGCGGCGACATTTTCCCCCAACGCCGTGATGACCAGGGGGATGCTGGTGACGGTGCTCTGCCGCGCCGCCGGCTCCCCTGCACTGGCGGAAGGGGACCTGGAGGCCCCCTTTCAGGACGTGCCCCTGGAGTCCTGGTATGCCCAGAGCATATACTGGGCCCGGGCCGAGGAGCTGGTGAGCGGGTATGAAAACAACCGCTTCGGCCCGGATGACCCGGTGACCCGGGAGCAGCTGGCCGTGATTCTCTGGCGCTTTGCGGGCTGCCCGGAGGGAGAGGCGGGGGAGGACTTTGCCGATGAGGGGACGATCTCGCCCTGGGCGTCCGCGGCGGTGGACTGGGCCCGGGACCAGGGGCTGGTGAGCGGGAAGTCCGGCAACCGGTTTGACCCCTATGGCCAGGCCACGCGGGCGGAGGCGGCGGTCATTCTGGCCCAGTATCACCGGCAGAGCGCCGCGCAGCCGCCGGAGCCCGACCCGGAGGAGCCGGACGTGGACGATCCGGACCCTGAGGAGCCGGAGGGAGCCCTTGAGGGCCTCCTGCCCAACCGCTATGACAGCGCCTCCTTTGTGGTGGAGGACGGCTTTCTGATGTATCAGGGCGGCACGCCCAGCTATGTGGGGGTGGACGTCTCCTCCCACCAGGGCCTGATTGACTGGGAGCGGGTGGCGCAGGCCGGCGTGGAGTTCGCCGTCATCCGGGTGGGCTACCGCGGGTATACCATGGGCGGCATTTATCAGGACACCGCGTGGGAGCACAACATTACCGGCGCGCTGGAGGCCGGCCTGGACGTGGGAATCTATTTCTATTCCCAGGCGACCAGCGTGGAGGAGGCGCGGGAGGAGGCCCTGCAGACGCTGGAATGGATCGAGGGCTATGACATCACTTATCCCGTGGTCTTTGACTGGGAGCGGGTCAGCGGACCCTACTCCCGTACCAGCACCACCACGGGGGACACGGTGACCGCCTGTGCCCGGGCGTTCTGCGAGCTGATTGAGGAGGCGGGCTATACCGCCATGACCTACGGAAGCCCCTCCAAGGTGGGGCGGGATTTTGACCTGTCCCTGCTGGCGGAATATCCCTTTTGGCTGGCCCACTATACTGCCGGCTGGCAGCCCACCAGCTTCCGGTACCACTTTGTCATGTGGCAGTATACCAGCAGCGGATACGTAGACGGCATCAGCACCCGGGTGGATTTGAATCTCTGCCTGGCGGATTGGGACTTTGCGCGGGAAGATGGCGGCGGGGCGGAGGAGCTGCTCCGGGCGGAGTAGGCGGTCCGCAGCCGGCCGATTCGATGCCGCAGAACCGAACAAGGCGGAGACCGCGGAACCTGCGGCCTCCGCCTGTCTTGTTCCGGCCGGATGCCCTCTGGTATGAAACGGCGGGCAGACGGCGTAGGTAACGCGGATTTTTCACAGAAATCTGCGGCTTCTCTCACACTTTTCTCACATCTTCCCTTTACGGTATAGAAAGGACGCGCCTGTCCCCGGATACCCGGGGCAAAGCGCATCGGCGGCCGACACAGTCGGTTTTATCCAAGAGACAGGAGGAAATGACAATATGAGGCTTGGAAAAACGCTGCTGTCCCTGGCCCTGGCCGGAGGATTGCTGCTGACCCAGGGGGTGGGCGCCGCCGCGTCAGAGCCCGCCGGCTTCTCTGACGTGGACGAGGCGGACTGGTATGCCGGCGCGGTGGCATATGTCCGGGAAAACGGCCTGATGAGCGGCGTCTCCGATACGGCCTTTGCGCCCGGCGCGGCCATGACCCGGGGAATGCTGGCCACGGCGCTGTACCGGATGGCGGGCAGCCCGCCGGTGATAGAGCCGCCGTCCTTTCTGGACGTCTCCCTCCACGGCTGGTACAGCGAGGGGATTGCGTGGTCGGCCCAGAACTATATCATGGGCGGGTACGGCGGCGACCGGTTCGGCCCGGACGACCCCCTGACCCGGGAGCAGCTGGCCACGGCCCTCTGGCGGTATGCGGGCAGTCCGGAGGCCGGGGCGGAGGGGGACTTTGCCGACGAGGCGGACCTATCCCCCTGGGCCGGCCGGGCGGCGGACTGGGCGGCGGCACGCGGCTTGGTCGGGCTTCGGGACGGAAACCGGTTTGACCCCGGGGGCATTGTCTCCCGCGGGGAGGCGGCCGCCGCGCTGGCAGCGGGGGCCGATGTCCTGTGATGGATCACTGCCTGCACAGCACAAAGGACGGGGCCGGCGCATAGGCGGCGCAGAAAAGATGGGCGTGATCCGGGCAAAAAGGTTGCATTTTTCAGCTGCATTTGATACACTAACGGAAAAAAGCGCGCGCTGCCGGAGGGCTGACCCGGCTGCGCGGGAAAGGGGGGCGGCTGTCCATGCTGTATAACCCTCAGCTGGAGACCTTTCTCCGGGTGGCGGACGCGGGCAGCTTCAACAAGGCGGCGGAGGAGCTGTACATCACGCCGCCGGCGGTCATCAAGCAGATTACATCCCTGGAATCCAGTCTGGATCTGCAGCTGTTTCTCCGCAGTCCCCGGGGGCTGAAGCTCACCGAGGCGGGCAAATCCATCTACCGGGATGCCCAGTATGTAGTGCAGTACTGCAAGGACTCGGTGGTGCGGGCCAAAAATGCCGCCGAGGAGGGGGACAAGGTTATCCGCATCGGGGTCTCCCCCATGACACCGGGGCAGTTCCTGCTGGATCTCTGGCCGGCCATTAAAACACACTGTCCCAATATTAAATTCAAGATGGTCCCCTATGAGAACACGCCGGAGAACTCAGTGGAGATTCTGCGCAACCTGGGGCAGAACATCGACATTGTGGCCGGGCTCTTTGACCAGAATTTTCTGGAAAACCGGCAGTGCGCCGCTTTGGAGCTCAGCCGGGAACCCATTCGCTGTGCGGTATCCATCTACCACCCCCTGGCGGGCAAGGACCGGCTGACAGCGGAAGACCTGCACGGGGAGAACTTTCTTCTGATCCATCGGGGCTGGAACCGGTATCTGGACCAGATGCGGGATGAGCTGTGGCGGGATCACCCCCAGATCCGCATTGTGGACTTTGAGATGTTCAACATCAACGTGTTCAACCAGTGCGAGAACTCCGAGGACATCCTCATGACCATTGACAACTGGCGGCAGGTCCATCCCCTGCTCAAGACCATCCCGGTGGACTGGAGCTACACCATCCCTTACGGCCTGCTCCACTCGCCCCATCCCACGCCCACGGTCCGGCGGTTCCTCAAGGCGGTCCGGACGGTGTATCAGTTGTAACATAAACGTATATACTGCATAACTTTTCGAGACTTCTGCTGAAGTCTCGATTTTTTTATAATGAAGGCACAAGCAGAAGCGTCCCCCGCAGGGACGGGATTAGAGGTGTGCCATGAACAACTTTCTCTTTGAAAACGGGACAAAGTTCCTCTTTGGCGGCGGCTGTGTCAAGGAGTACCTGGCCAGCTTTCTAAAGGGGTACGGACCCAGCGTGCTGCTGGTCACAGAGGAAGGGGACGGCTGCTCCGGTGCGGCGGACGAGGTGCGGGAGATCCTGCATCGAGGCAGAAAAGAAACAGCGGAGTGCACCGCGGGGCCTTTCTGCCCCCGGTACGAACAGGTCCAGCGGGCGTCCCGCCTGTGCCGGGAGCGCCGCGTGGATCTGATTTTAGGGGTGGGCGGCTCTGCCGTGCTGGATGGCTGCAAGGCCGCCTCCCTGGCGGCGGTATGCCGGGGAGAGCTATGGGAAAATTACGGCGCGCTGCAGGGCGTGGTGGATGTGCCGCCCCTGCCGGTGGGCTTTGTGGCCTCCCGTTTGGAGACAGGGGCCATCAGCGGAGCCGCGGGACTGCTCCACGAAGGCCGGTGTATCTGGCGGGACTATCCCTCCTGCGATCCGGAATTTGCCCTGCTGGATCCGGCCCGCACCGGTGAGCTGTCACGACGGGCGCTCCTGCTCCAGGGCTTTTCCGCCCTGGCCGGGGCGCTGGAGGAATACCTGACCCTGACGGACGGCATGAGCGTCTCCCGGGAACTGCTGGAGGCCCTGCTGGAGGGGATGATCCGGGACCTGCGCGTCTGTCAGCAGGCCCAGGGAGATGAGAACGCCCGGAGCAGTCTGATGTGGCGGTGCGCCCTGTGGGGGAGCCGGTTCTTCCAGCTGGGGCGCCGGTTCTCCTTCCCGGCTCTGCCCGTGCGGGAGGCGGCCATCCTGTCCGCGTCGGACTGGGAGGAATACGCGGGGGCGCTGGCCGTCCTCCTGCTGTCCCTCTGCCGCCGGGAGGCGGAGCGCCATCCCGCGGCCGTGGCCCGGATGGCCTGCCGGCTCTGGGCGCTCCCCGGCCAGGGCCGGACAGAAGCCCAGCTGGCCCGCAGCGGCGTGAGAGCCCTGGAGTCCCTGGCAGAGGAGCTGGACCTTCCCGCGCTGCCGGAACAGCTGAGCGCGGCGGTCCGGAAGCGGCTGGAACAGGTCTCTTCCGCTCAAAACCTTTTGGTACATACTGCGTAACGAATCGGAACTTCCGCAGCGACGGGAACACCCCTATAATACAGGATGAAGGCAGACAAACAGGAGGCTTTTCAACATGAACACACGTACATTAGGCGCAGATCTGACAGTCTCTGCCGTGGGCCTGGGGTGCATGGGCTTCAGCCACGCCTACGGGGCCCCCACGGAGAAAAGTGAGGCGATCCGTTCCATCCGGGCCGCCTTTGATCTGGGGTACACCCTGTTCGACACCGCTGAGACCTACGGCACCGAAGCCGATCCCCACGACAATGAGAAGCTGGTGGGGGAGGCCCTGAAGCAGGTGCGCGGCCAGGTACTGCTGACCGCACTGGCCGCCTGCGGCCAGCAGGGAGGGCAGTCGTCCCAGACAGCGGATCAAAGCCAGGAGAGCCAGACACCGGCGGGGTCCCAGAGTCCGGCGGGCAGTGAAGGGGCCCGGGAGCCGGACACCGCCGGGACAGATGCCTCCCAGCCGGAGCTGGCGGGGGAGGGGCGCACGCTGGTCGTCTATTATTCCGCCACCGGAAACACCCAGGCGGTGGCAGAATATATTGCGGACGCCACAGGGGCGGATCTCTTTGAAATTACGCCCGCGGAGCCCTATACCTCGGAGGATCTGAACTGGAGCAACCAGGACAGCCGGGTCAGCCGGGAGTATGCGGACGAGTCCCTGCGGGATGTGGAGCTCGCCTCTGCGGCCGTGGACGGCTGGGAGGAGTATGACGCCGTGTTCATCGGCTATCCCATCTGGTGGGGCATTGCCGCCTGGCCGGTGAGCAGCTTTGTGGAGGCCAACGACTTCACCGGCAAGACGGTGGTCCCCTTCTGCACCTCCTCCAGCTCCGGGCTGGGTGAGAGCGGCCAGCTTCTGGAGGACCTGGCCGGCACCGGTACCTGGCTGGAGGGACAGCGGTTCTCCGGCCGGGTGTCCCAGAGCGACATTCAGGAGTGGATTCTGGGCCTGGAGCTTTAAGCAGAGCATACTCGGATCGGAAGAGCATCGCCAACGCGGTGCTGTATGCCGTCACTCAGCCGGACAACGTGGATGTCTCCGACCTGGCGGTGCGGCCCAGCAGGGAAGGTTAACGGATCCCCAGTTCGGGGAATTTGAGAAAGGAGCGGTTCTCTATGGAAAACTTTGTCTATGAATATCCCACGAAAGTCTATTTTGGCAAGGGCGCGGCGGGCCAGCACCTGCCCGGCATCCTGGCGGGCTATGGCCCCAATGTGCTGCTGGCCTACGGCGGCGGCTCCATCAAGAAAAACGGCATCTATGAGGAGATTTCCGGCATTTTGAAGGCGGCCGGCAAAACGGTCACCGAGTTCACCGGCATCATGTCCAACCCCACCTGGGCCAAGGTGCAGGAGGGGGCAAAACTGGCCCGGGAGAGCAAGGCGGATCTGATTCTGGCGGTGGGCGGCGGCTCCGTCATTGACTGCTGCAAGATTGTGACCGCCCAGGCGGTGGAGGAGCCCGATCTGTGGGAGCTGGAGATGGTGCGGCATCAGGCGCCCGCCAAGACGCCCGTTCCTCTGGGTGCGGTGGTTACCGCCTCGGGCACCGGGGCGGAGATGAACGGCGGCGCCGTCATCACCAACGAGGACGCCAAAATCAAGGGGGGCATGTTTGCCTCCGCCCCCCGGTTTGCCATTCTGGACCCGGAGTACACGATGACGCTGCCCCGGATGCAGGTGCTCTCCGGCGCTTTTGACACCCTGAGCCACGCCATGGAGACCTACTTCGGCCGCTCTGACCGGGACAATACCTCCGATGAAGTGGCCGAGGCCATTATGCGGAACACCGTTGCCAATATGCGCACCCTGCTGAAGGATTTGAATGACTACACCGCCCGGAGCAACCTGATGTGGACCTCCGCCATGGCGGAGAACGGCATTTTGAAGGTGGGCCGTCTGACGGATTTTGAGTGCCACCAGATGGAGCACCAGCTGGGGGCCTATACTGACTGCAACCACGGCCAGGGGCTGGCGGTCCTCCATCCCGTCTACTACCGGCATATTTACCAGAGCGCCGTTCCCAAATTCGCCCGCTTTGCCCGGAGCGTCTGGGGCATCTCGGAGCCCGACGACGAGCGGGCGGCCCAGGCCGGCATCCGGGCCTTGGCGGAGTTCATCGTGGAGTGCGGCCTGCCGACAAAGCTGTCCCAGCTGCACGCCAAAGCCGAGATGACCCCGGAGCTGCTGCGCCAGGTGGCGGACAGCTGCAATCTGCTCCCCAACGGCTATCGGCAGCTCACCCATGACGAGGTGTACAATATCTTCATGGAGTGCCTGTAAGATATCAAATCGCGCCGATTTGCACACGGGGCCTGAGAAGAGGAGCGGACGAAAAGGTACAAAAGGGGGCGCGGCATATGCCGCGCCCTCAGTCTGTCTGTCGAAAAAGTCGGACTGACTTTCGTGAGAGGTGTCAGTTCCGACGTATACGCCGCCGGAACTGCGTCGTCTGCAGAAGACAGAATCAAACAAATCTGGTCATTTCCGGGGACATGAGCCTCGGACATGGCACCTCATTCAAACAAGCTGGACGGACAGACAAAGCCTGAGCGTTTCCAGCCCAAGTATTGCAATACGGAAGAGGTGAGCGGCCGGAGGCCGCGGATTTCATAAGAAAAGGGCATCTGCTTTGCAGATGCCCTTTTCTTATGGTGGACGATACAGGACTTGAACCTGTGACCTCCCGCACGTCAAGCGGATGCTCTACCAGCTGAGCTAATCGTCCGAACAGCGTATTACATTATATCGTTGATACGCGTATTTGTCAACACTTTTTCTTATATTTTCGGAAAAAAGCTGTAAAGCCTGGAAAGAGCCTGAAAACGGGGCCGGGCAAGGGCGGAAACGGCCCGATTTCCTGCCGCGCCGGCACAAGGCGCTGTGGGAGCAGCCCCCGAAAAAGAGCGGATCGGAACGCACGGCAAGGGACTTTTTCCGGCTGCCTGAAATTTCAGGTGAAAAACCATGGGCGCTGTGGTATAATGAATCCTGCAAACCCCATTCGCTCAAGGAGGAATGTTCCATGTTAAAACTCGACCTCTCCAAGCTTTCTGCGTTTTTACCGGAGGGCTATGCGGAAAGCCGGGCAGACCGGCTGGAAAAGGCGGCCGGCATGCTGGCCGGCCACACCGGCCCTGGCGGAGACTTTACCGGGTGGGTCAACCTGCCCCGGGACTATGACAAGGCGGAATTTGCCCGCATCAAGGCCGCTGCCAAAAAGATTCAGCAGCAGTCCCAGGTGCTGGTGGTCATCGGCATCGGGGGCTCCTATCTGGGGGCCCGGGCCGTGATTGAACTGCTGGCCTCGCCCAATTACAACATCAAAAAGAAAGACACTCCGGACATCTTCTTTGCCGGAAACGGCCTGTCCACCGACGCGCTGCTGGAGACCATCGCCCTGATCGGGGACCGGGATTTCTCTGTAAACGTCATCTCCAAGTCCGGCACCACCACCGAGCCCGCCGTGGCCTTCCGCATTTTCAAGCAGCTGCTGGAGGAGAAGTACGGCAAGGAGGGGGCCCGTGACCGCATTTACGCCACCACCGACGCCCGCAAGGGCGCCCTGAAGGGGCTGGCGGACACCGAGGGCTACGAGGAGTTTGTGGTACCCGACGACGTTGGCGGCCGCTACTCCGTGCTCACCGCTGTGGGCCTGCTGCCCATCGCGGTGGCGGGGATCGACATTGACGCCCTGATGGGCGGCGCGGCTCAGGCGATGGAGGAGCTGGCCGCTCCCGGGATGGACAACCCCGCCTGGCAGTACGCTGCCGCCCGCCACGCCCTGTATGAGAGCGGGAAGAAGGTGGAGCTGCTGGCCTGCTACGAGCCCCCCTTCCGCTTCTTTGCCGAGTGGTGGAAGCAGCTGTTCGGCGAGAGCGAGGGCAAGGAGGGCAAGGGCCTGTTCCCCGCCAGCGTGGAGTTTACCGCCGACCTGCACTCCATGGGCCAGTATATCCAGGAGGGCGAGCGGCTGATGTTCGAGACGGTGGTGAAGTTTGCCCCCAAGGGACAGTTCCTGATCCCCAATGACCCGGACAACGTGGACGGGCTGAACTTCCTGTCCGGCAAGCCGCTTTCCTTTGTGGCTGATCAGGCCATGCGGGGGGTCATTCTGGCCCATGTGGACGGCGGCGTGCCCAATGTGCTCATTGAGCTGCCCGCCATCAGCGAGAAGAGCGTGGGCTATCTGATTTATTTCTTTGAGTACGTGTGCGGCCTGTCCGGCCATCTGCTGGAGGTCAACCCCTTCAACCAGCCCGGCGTGGAGGCCTATAAGAACAATATGTATGCGCTGCTGGGCAAGCCGGGATACGAGGCGCAGAAGGCGGAGCTGGAAAAGCGCCTGTAAGAGAGAAGCGCGGAGGCCGCGCGCAGGGGAGCTTGGAGCGGAGCGAGGGCGAGCGCAGGGCCGCGAGGCGGCCCGGAGACCAGCCCGAGTCGCAGCGAAAGCGACCCGGCCGCGCGCGAGCCGCAGCGTGACAGCGAGAAGCGCGGAGGCGTGCGGAGCAGCGCGGATGGACCGGAGTGAGGAACAGAAACCAAGGAGGGCCAAAAGCCCGAGTGGTTGTGTTCCGAACCGCAGGGAAGCCGCGCGTCGCGCAGCCGCCGCAGCGTGACAACGTCGTCGCAGCCCCCATATCCGCACTTCGTCCTGCGGGTGCACGTGCCCGAGAGAGAAACGGAGACGTAGGGGCGCACAGTGTGCGCCCGGCGGGCGGCTGGTAGCCGCCCCTACGGAAGATATGGAGCATGGTACCTGGGGGGCGGCGGGCCATCAGGCTGCTGACTTCGGTCTGGAGACGGCGGTTGGGAAATGTTTGCTCCTGCGTACCTGGTTCCAGGCGGGCGTTTCTGCGGCGCTGGCACATGCGGCCGGCGCAGTGCCCTCGTGAACGGCGGGCGCACACTGTGCGCCCCTACGGAAGGACGGATACGGGGAGAAGAAGCATGCGCCCGGCGGGCGGCTGGCAGCCGCCCCTACGGAGGATATGGAGCATGGTACCTGGGGGGCGGCGGGCCATCAGGCTGCTGACTTCGGTCTGGAGACGGCGGTTG
>JAHYYS010000024.1 GCA_019424865.1 bacterium | reverse complement strand
GCGTCCGCCTCACACGCGGAAGGTCACAGATTCGAGTTCTGTTGTCTCCACCATCCTGCAGCGAGTCCGAACCAAAAGGTTCGGACTTGCTCTTTTTTATGCTTCGGCGGGCCGGGCCTCAAATTCGGCCGCTGCCGGTTCGCCGTCCCCCCCCCATACACAACTTTCTCCTTCTGCTCGTTTGTTCTATCGCCGTATTCTCTTCTTGATACTTTTGTCGAAATATGTTAGCATGGAACCATCCCCGGCAAGGCTGCCGGCTGCGGCGCAGTTCTGCCCAGAGAGCACCGGAGCCGGGGTGTGAAAGAGAGCGAGATACTAAGATAGGAGTGAAGCATTATGTTCTGTGGAAATTGTGGAGCGCAAAACCCAGACGACGCCATGTTCTGTAAATCGTGCGGCTCGCCCCTTCAGGCGGCTCCGCCCTCCGGCGGATACACGCAATACGGCGGCCCGGAACAGGGCACATCCTACTATGACCCCTCTCAGGGCGGACAGTATTCCGATCCCGCCCAGTCCGGGCAGTACTACGGCCAGTCCCAGGCGGGACAATATTACGCCCAGGCGGCGACTGCCTCCGCCGCCCAGGTAAACCGCCGTCACCGCATCATCGGCATCGCGGCAGTGGCCATTGTCGTAATCGCAGTATTTTTCCTGTTGTCCTCACTGTTTGGCGGGAGAAGCTACAAGTCCACGGTGACGCAGTTTCTGGACGCCTCCTTTGACGGGGATGCCAGGGCCATTTTCGATCTGCTGCCCGACGATCTTATCGACTATATGACCGACGAGATGGGCTATGATCGGGAGCAGATTACGGACGAGCTGGACGGTCTCAGCAGCCAGCTGCAGTGGATGCTCTCCTCCCTCTCCAGCTATCTGGGCGACGATTGGGACTTGTCCTACCAGGTGGTTGGAGCGGAGGATCTGTCCGGCAGCGACCTGCGGGATATTCAGGACACCTATGACAGCTACGACGTGGATGTAAAAGCCGCCAAAAATGTGGAGGTCGAACTCTCCATCCAGGCGGGCAACCTGGACGAAACCCAGACCATTCAGGTTCCGGTTATCAAGGTCGGCCGCTCCTGGTGTCTGGATATTGACAATCTGTCCGGCGTCTTTTAAGGGGGATTTAACTCTTTGCCCTTTTTTGCAGGCAGGGTGGAAGCACATTTATGTGCCTCCACCCTGTTTTTCTGCAGAAAATCAAGATATTCTTTGTGCCGTTGGCAGCCCGCGCCTTTATGACAGCAAAGGGAGCTTTTCTCCCGTTCATCGCCTCAGGCCTTTTTCAACCACTCGCCCAGCAAGCGATTTTGGGCTGCAAAAAGGTGTGTCCCCGGAAAGAGGGGACACACCTTTTTTGTTTGCTTTGGCCGGGCTTACACGTCCAGCTGTGCGGCCACCTCTTCCAGGTAATTGGGGGATACCGCTTCCATTTTGCCCGCGTCAAAAGCGGCGGCCACAGTGGGGTCGATGGGCAGGCGGGCCAGGATGGGCAGCGCCAGCTCCCGGGCCACCTCGTCCAGGCGGCTCTCCCCGAAAATGGCGTGCTTTGCGCCGCAGTCAGGGCACTGGTAATAGCTGTAATTCTCAATGACGCCCAGCAGGGGGATGCTCATCATCTTGGCCATGTTCACCGCCTTGGAGACGATCATGGACACCAGATCCTGGGGGGAGGTCACCACGATAATGCCGTCCACCGGCAGGGACTGAAACACCGTCAGCGGCACGTCCCCGGTCCCGGGCGGCATATCCACAAACATATAATCCACATCTCCCCAGACCACATCGGTCCAGAACTGGGTCACCACGCCGGCGATCACCGGACCGCGCCAGATCACCGGGTCGGTCTCGTTGGCGGCCAGCAGGTTCAGGGACATCAGCTTAATTCCCCCGGGGGTGACAGCGGGGTCGATGCCCTCGTCCGATCCGGTGGCGCGCTGGTGGACGCCGAAGGCAGTGGGGATCGACGGGCCGGTGATATCGGCGTCCAGAACGGCCACCTTTTTCCCCCGCTTTGCCATGGCCGCGGCCAGAGAGGCGGTGACGGTGCTCTTGCCGACGCCGCCCTTGCCGCTGACCACCGCAATGACCCGCTTGATGCTGGAGTGTGCGTTTGCCGGGACACGCATGTCCCGGGCGCTGCAGTCGGCGCCGCAGCTGGAACAGTCATGGGTACAATTCTCAGACATGATTTCAGGCATCTCCTTTAATCGCCCGGACCTGTCCGGTCCCGGGCCGTACTTCCTCATACCGTGGCCGCGCAGGGCGGACACGGCCCTAGTTTACCGCACCAGGGTATTCTCCGTCAAGACCTCCTCACGGGTTTCCTGGGCGGTGAAATAGCACTTCAGAATATCCGCCGCAATGGCGCCCAGCTCCGAGCCGCTGCCGCCGTGCTCCACGGCGATGGCCACGGCGATCTCCGGGTCGTCATAGGGGGCGAAGCAGACAAAGACCGCGTTGGACTCGGTCTGGGCGCTGACCTGGGCAGAGCCGGTCTTGGCGCCCACCTGGACCGGAAGGTCCTGGAAATACCGGGACACGGATCCGCTGGTGGTCAGGGCCAGCATGCCCGCCTTCACCGCCTCCAGGTTCTCCGGCTGGATGTCAATGACGCTCAGGACCTGCGGCTCATAGGTGTACAGAATTTGGGAAAAGTCGCTGGACTTGACCTCCTTCAGCAGGTGGGCGGCATAGCGGGTGCCGCCGTTTACCAGGGTGGCAATATAGTTGGCCAGCTGAAGGGGGGTGACCTGGGTGTTGTCCTGGCCGATGGCCACATTGAGGACGTTGCCCTCGTACCAGGTCTGCCCCAGCTCCTCCGAGCGCGCCGGACTGCCCACCGCCCCCGTCCGCTCGGGCAGCTCGATGCCGGTGCTCTGTCCCAGGCCGAATTTCTGGGCGTATTCCACCAGGGTGTCGATCCCCGTCCGGCGGCCCACGTCATAGAAGAAATAGTTGCAGGACACCTCCAGGGCCTCCGACACATTGACCAGCCCGTGCTTGCGGCCATACTCCCGGTAATACCAGCACTGGGGCTGGGGGGTGGACCAGTAGGTATAGCGCCCCTCGTCCTCAATCTCCGTGCCGGGGGTGATGATGCCCGACTCCAGCCCGGCGATGGCGGTAATCATCTTGAAGGTGGAGCCCGGCGGGTACAGGCCCTGAAAGGCCCGGTTAAACAGGGGATTCAGGGGGTTTTCCAGGTTCGCCTGATAGTCGGCGGAGTAGGTGGCCTGGCTGAAGGTGGGGGAGGAGGCGGCGGCCAGCACCTCGGCACTGTCCACGTCCAGCACCACGCAGGCGGCCCCCTCCACCTCTTTGCTCTCCAGATTGGGCAGCGCCTCGGCCAGGATATTTTCTATCTGGCCCTGCAGGCCGATGTCAATGGTCAGCACCACGTTGCCCCCCGGCTCCGGCTCGGTGATCCAAGTCTCGGAGACAATATTGCCCTCGGTGCTGCGCTCCAGCGCCCGGCGCCCCGGCGTACCCCGCAGATAGGACTCGAAGGCCTGCTCCACCCCCTCCTTGCCCACGGTGTCGTCCATCTGATAGTCGCCGGTGCCGTCTCCGTCCGCGTCTATACTTTTATAATAGTCCCACTCCTCCTGGTAAATGGGGCCAACCCGGCCCAGAATATGGGCGGCATACTGGGTGTGATAGCGGCGCACGGTGGTGGCCTCAATCTCCACGCCGGTCAGGTCCCGCTCCTTCACCTGGGAGATAAAGTCAATCTCCACATCCGAGGCAAAAATATACTCTGTCCAGGTAATCTCCCGGGAGCGCAGATACAGCTCGTACAGCACGCCGGCCACCGCCCTGGCGTCGTCCGGGTCCATATCCCCGATGTTCAGGGCGGGGACCTCCTCCCCGCTGCTCTTCGCCGCATCCTCGTCCACCGCCCCCTCGCCGGCAATCTCAAAGGTCCGGCACATCAGGCCCAGCAGCTGTTCCGCCGTGGGCAGCGTGTCCGCCCGCTCCTCCTGCTGGGGTGCGGTCTCCGTCTCGCTGGGCGTCTGGGCGCTCCCGCCGGTGAAAAAGGCCTTGATTTTGTCCCACAAGCCCGGCTCCTTCTGCTGGGTTGTCTCCTGGGTCTGGGGCTCCTGCTCCTGGGTGGGGTCATCCGCAAGCCACCCCATGCGCACCGCCAGCTGCCCCAGCCGGGTCAGGCTCCGGGTCTCGTTGCCCTCCTCGTCCTCCCCCACGGTAAAATAGGGGTTCTCCGTGGTGAAGGTAAAGGGCTCGCTCTTGGAAATGGGCAGGGTGTCCGTCCACTCCACCCCCTCCTCCCGGGCCACCTGGATCAGCTCCAGGATGATATCGTTTCGGTCGTCCTTCATGGGGCTGGTGTCCAGCTTCACCTGATAGATGGCCTCATTGGACACCAGAACCTGGCCGTTCCGGTCCAGAATCTGGCCCCGGGCCGCCTCTACATTCTGGGTCTCTACAATTTTATACTGGGACTGCTGATAGTAGTCCTCTCCGTTGTTGATCTGCAAATCGTACAAGGTGGTGCCCATGGCGGTCAGCATTACCGCCAACAGCACCACCACCGCCAACACCCGGCGGTGAAATTGCTTGGGTTCCAAGGGAAATCAGCTCCTTTCAGGAGAAAACACGCTCAGGCCAGCCTGGTCCCGCCCACCCGGCGGTAAATAGACCGGAACAACAGGTAGATCACCGGCGACCAGGCCAGTGAGAGGGCCAGCTCCGCCCCCGCCACCGGAAGCATCGCGCCAAAGGCCGCCGTGTCCGTCACCACGCCGCGAAACAGCCGCAGGGCCTCCAGCCCCAGCAGCACTCCGCAGGAGCAGATCAGGCAGCCTGGATAGGACTGGCTTAAAATATACTGGCTGGCCGATCCGGCGGCCAGCCCCGCGGCCGCCATGCCAAACACAAGGCCGCCAAAGCCGCCGGGATAGGCCAGCTCCCACACCAGGCCCACTGCCATGCCGAAGCCCGCGCCCCCATACGCCCCCTCCAGCACCGCCACCGCCGTCGCCGCCAGGGGCAGCAGCATGGGAATTGTACCGAAAAGGGGGTACCGGGGCAAAATGCACCCATCCAGCAGCCAGACCAGCACCAGGCCCAGGCCGTAGACGGACCATTTATGAATCAAATTCCGGCGCGTCAAACCAGCTCACCTTCCTCCCGGAGCCTGGGGGCTCCGGCCTTACTCCACAATGTCAAAGGACTTGATGACAAAGACCTCCACCAGCTGCTCCAGATCCACATCGGGGACCACCACGGCGTACCGGGTCATGCCGGAGGGGTCGGTAAACACGCCCTCCACCTGGCCCACCACCAGCCCAGCGGGGTAGACCTCTCCCCGGCCGGAGGTGAGCACCTCGTCCCCCGAAACCAGCTGGGCGCTGTCGGGGAGGTAGTTCAGCTTCAGCTTCCCCTCCTGCATCAGGGAGAAGTCCCCCTCCAGCACGCCGGCGGAGTAGGTGCGGGAGACAATGCCCCCCATCTCCGTATCCGTGCTGATCACGGTGGAGACAGCGGACCAGTTCAGGCCCACCTTTGACACCACGCCCACCAGCACGCCGGTCTCTGTAATCACACAGTTGCCCGCCTGGACTCCGTCGGAGGAGCCCTTGCTCAGGGTCAGGGTGGACTCCCAGTTGTCGGTGGACCGGCCGGTCACCCGGGCCGCTTCAAACTCAAAGTCCTGCCGCCGCTGCTGCAGATTCAGCAGCTCCCGCAGCTGCTCGTTCTCCCGGCTGGCCTCCTGGCCCTCCCGCACCTGCTCCTCCAGCTCGGCCACCTGGGCACGCAGGCTGTCCAGCTCGTCCTGAATCTCTCCGTAGCGGAACACATAGGCGTAAACCCCCTCCGCCCAGTCCAGAACGGCGGCAATCCCGCCCCGCACCGGCGCTGTGACGGTGTTCACCACGTTGGACAGGGGATCCGCGTTCCCGCCCATCAGGGCGGAGGTGAGGCCGATGAGAATGGACAGCAGCAGCGCAATCACCAGCAGCAGTATTCCATTTTGCCGGAAAAACTTCTTCACAGCTTCTGCTCCTCTTTTCCTGCCAGCAGCTCCACCCCAAACTGGGAGAGCATCTGTCCCAGGCGGCACAGCGGCAGGCCCACCACGTTGAAATAGTCCCCCCGGATGCCCTCCACCAGCAGGGCGCCCAGCTCCTGTACGCCATAGGCCCCCGCCTTGTCCATGGGCTCGCCCGAGTCCACATAGGCCCGAATCTCCCGGGGGGAGAGGGGCCGGAAGCGGACCTGGGTGGCCTCATGCTGGGTGAGCATCCGGTCATCCCGGCACACGGTCACCCCGGTATAGACGGTATGCTCCCGCCCGGACAGGGCGGAGAGCATGGCGCAGGCCTCCTCCCGGTCATGGGGCTTGCCCAGCACCCGGCCGTCAATGGCCACCACAGTATCCGCCGCGATGACCAGATCCCCGGGGTCCGAGGCCCCGGCCACCTCCCGGGCCTTCTGCCGGGACAGCTCCTCCACCAGCTGCGCCGGGGACAGGGCGGGGTCCATAATCTCCTCCCCCCGGGCGGGCCGGACTATAAAATGGTCCAGCCCAATCTGCCCCAGCAGCTGCCGCCGCCGGGGGGACTGGGAGGCCAGAATAATCGACATGGAAAACACCTCTTCCCTTCCGTCCCCGGTCTCAGTCCTCCAGACTGACGGCCGCGGGCCCGTTCTGCAGGTCCCCTGCGACCCGGACGGCGCGCGTCCACACATAATCCGCGTCGTGGAACCAGAACTCAAAGGAGCCGTCGGGGCGAACCTGGATGGACTCCGGCTCCAGCCGGCGGATCAGCTCCTCTGCAGGCAGGTCGCCCATCTCATCCTCCTGCAGGCCGGCGCACTGGGCGGGCAGCTCCCCGGCGGCATAGGCGCGGATCGTTTGATCCCACTCCGCCTGGCCGTCCATCAGCGCCTTGGCCGTCTCCTGGGCGGCCTTCATCTCCTCCTCGCTCCCCTGGTCATACACCAGCTGGACGGACTGGCCCTGCCACTCCACGTCGGCCTGGAACCAGTTGACCGATCGGTTGAGCACAAAGGTCCCCAAATCGGGCACCCAGGTGCTCACCGGCTTGACCTGCTCGTCCAGAATGGCCTTCAGCTCCCGGTCCATCATCGGGGTGGGCATGCCCACCAGCAGGAACCGGTCGTCAACCAGGCTCTGGCGCACCCGGGCCTGGATAATGGAGTCCCGGGGGGCCACCCGGCGCAGGTAGGCCAGCACCTTGTCGTCCGCCAGGGCCACCAGACAGGTCTTCTCCTGGTGGATGGGTCCGTCATCCTCCCGCCAGGCGGTGATGGGCAGGGTGGCGGTCCAATATTCCGCCTCCGGCTCCCGTTCGCCGCCAAAGCTGTTGGCCCCGGTGACCGCCAGAATGTCAAACTCCTCCCTGCCAAACTGCGCGGACAACGCGGCCGCCTCGGGGTGCCGGGAGGCCGTGCTCACGGGCCTCTCCCGCTCCTCCTCCTTTTTCCCAAACAGCTTAAACATGCGCTTCACTCCTCACGATGTATCGTCTCAGCTCCGGGCGGTTACCGGCCCGTGGAGCCAAATCCGCCCGCGCCCCGCGCGGTGTCGTCCAGCTCCTCCACCATTTGAACCTGGGCCTGTACCACCGGGACGACCATCAGCTGGGCGATGCGATCCCCGGGCTGGACGGTGTAATCCGATTCCCCTGCGTTATGCAGGCCCACCATGATTTCACCTCTGTAATCACTGTCGATGACACCCACACAGTTGGCGGGGGCCACGCCGTGCTTGATGCCCAGCCCGCTGCGGGCAAATACCAGGGCCACATACTCCGCCGAGGGCAGGGCGATGGCAATGCCGGTGGGGATCACCCTGCGCCCTCCGGCGGGGATGGTCACCGCCCCGTCCACGCAGGCGTGCAGATCCATGGCCGCCGCGCCGGGCGTGGCATAAAAGGGCGCGGGGATCTCCGTTCCAATTTTAGGCGAGACCGCCTTGACTTTCAGTTCCATCTACTATCATAACCTCTTTAAATAACATTCGTAATTCTAGTCGTAATAACTGTTAAACACCTTTTGAAATTTTGTTAAGTTGTCAAGTTCAAATGCGAAACCACTTATTCTGCCTTCTTTGTAAATCTACATTTAGGATACGCTGTACAACCCCAAAATTCGCCATACTTCCCCGTTCTCAGCACCAATTTTGAGCCGCAAAATGGACAGGTCTGACTTTCAAAACGCTTCCAAATCTGTTCTACATGTTCCGCCTTTGTACCGGTATTTGCATCTGCCGTTGTACTTAGCAAATTAGCCCACCCGGTTAATTGTTGAATAAAGGCTTCTCATTTGCTGTATATGCTCTCTCAGCCATCGCAGAACATTTGTGCGCTGCAATATTATATAACGATCCGTTGCACAGGGAACAGCTTTCAAAGTACAACGCTCTGAAAAAACAATACAAGAATAAAATTGCTCAGGGCAAAGATGTAAAAACTGAGACAATGCTTTGATATGTGTATCATTTTGTCGAATGGGATTATAAAAATAATGCTTTTCACCATTTATAAAGCTTTGTGTCCAATTTAGATCTGTTTCTCTTCCAAAAATCCACCCTCCGTAGTTTTTACTCTCAAATACGAATATCCCACACTCGTGCAACATCAATAGATCTATTTCAGCGTATCCTCCGCGGTATGGTATGTATAAATTTCGGAACACATACAAATTTCCGGGTATGTTGTGATTTGTAATTGCATATTCAATTAAATATTCACCAAACTGCCCCTTGTTTTCATAGTTTAATAGTTTTTTTATTGGTCCCGGTTCTTCTCCGCGCAACATTTCTAACAAACCCATTTCAGCTTTGCACTCGCTTTCCTAGGGATTCGCTCACTCCACATCCCGGTAGTACAATCCCCGGGTGTGCCCTGCGGGCTGCCAGCTGCCCCGGCCCTGATAGCGCTCCAGCGCCCGGACGCACTCCGCCGGGCTCTCGGTGGTAAACATCAGCCGCACCGCCCACAGGCCCAGGCGGCTGTAATCGCCGGCCTTGTCGGCCAGAAACAGGGTCTTGGCATTTAAAATCTCGTTGCGGCAGCCCCAGGCCTTGACCACGGGGAAGCGCTCCCCCTTCCGGTCGGTGAGCTGGTTCACCTGGCCGCAGGTGTGCCCCCCCGAGTGGTTGCGGATGATGCAGTTTTCTGTAATCATCAGGGGCAGGCGGCCATAGCCGATAAGCTCCAGGGGGATGGCCTTGGACAGGTCCCGAATCTGGGAGAGCTTCAGCTCAAAGGAGGCGGTGGCGGAGACCAGCCCCAGCCGCCGCAGCTCCTTCAGGGTCTGGCTGTTGTACACCCCCAGGCCGTAGTCCCCCCGCACCTGGAAGCCCAGCTGCATGGCCCGCCGGACGCCGCCCAGGGTGCCCGCCAGGGCCTGTTCCACCCCCAGGTGCCGCAGGGCCACCAGGTCATCCTCCAGCTGCTGGATCTCCCGGTCGGTACAGATGCGGGGCAGCAGGGCCGCCGCCGGCACCTCCGCTGCCCGGCAGCGCTCCACCACCTCCGGGTGGGCCGCCCCCTCGTCAGCCGGGAGATAGATCAGGGCGGGGTGCAGGGCCAGCAGCTCATCGGTAACCTGCTCCGCCGTGCGCACCGAAACGGTGAGGGCCGGCGCCCCCTTTGGATTCTCATAGCGCACGCCGGCGTGGAAGGGCTCCTTCCGCCGCTGGGGCAGCGCCGTGCGCTGCCGGGAGAGCTCCTCCAGCACCTGCCGGCGCAGGCCGTTGAGCTCGGACAGGGGCAGGGAGAGGCCCTCCTCCACCAGTGCGGTGACCTTTTCACAGCAGTAGGGGGTGCCGCCGGTGCGGGACAGCTGCCCCTCCACCTTTTCCCGGGTCAGGGGCACATTCCGGGCCGCCTCGGGCACCGGCCCCTCCGTCCGGGCCACGTGGCCCTCCCGATCCTCGGCGGCCACCTGGGCGGGCTGCCCCGCCCGGACCATGGCGTACAGCTTCACCGGCTCCTTCCGGTTCTCCCCGTTTTCATAGCTGGCCCGGGCCCGGGCATACAGCTCCCGGGGCTCCTTCTCCTCCTGCCGGGTGCCGAACATCTCCGGCCCTGTCTGCCCCAGATAGTATCCCTGGGTAAAGCCCTGGCGGGAGAAGACCTGCTCCAGCTCCTCCAGCTCCTCCGGGGTGGGCTCCCGCCCCTCCCGCAGCGCCCGGGCATAGATGCCGGTGACCACGGCCACATACTCCGGCCGCTTCATCCGCCCCTCCAGCTTCAGGCAGGCCACCCCCATGTCCTGAATCTCCTTCAGATAGCTGATAAGCGACATGTCCTTCAGGGACAGGGGGTACTCGTTGGCCTTTCCGCCCCAGCCGTATTTCAGCCGGCAGGGCTGGGCACACAGCCCCCGGTTGCCGCTGCGCCCCCCGATGACCGAGGAGAAATAGCACTGTCCCGAGTAGGACATGCACAGGGCCCCGTGGCCGAAGATCTCAATCTCGATGGGGGAATTCTGGCAGATGCCGGCAATCTGGTCCCGGGACAGCTCCCGGGAGAGCACCACCCGGCTCATGCCCAGATCGGCGCACTGCTTGACCCCGTCCAGGGAGTGGACCGTCATCTGGGTGGAGCCGTGGATGGCCAGGTCGGGCACCGTCTGGCGCAGCATCCGGGCCACCCCCAGGTCCTGGACAATCACCGCGTCAATCCCGATGTCGCTGGCGTGGGCGGCCACCTGGGCCGCGCCGGGCAGCTCCCGGTCGGTGAGCAGGGTGTTCAGCGTCAGATGGACCTTGCACCCCCGCAGATGGCAGTAAGAAACCGCCGCCGCAACCTCCTCCTGGGTAAAGTTCTTCGCGTTGCGGCGGGCGTTGAAGTCTCCGTATCCAAGATAAATGGCATTGGCGCCGTTCTGCACGGCGGCGGTCACCGCCTCCATGGAGCCGGCGGGAGCAAGCAGCTCCAGCATGGACAGTACCCCTCCTTTGGGAAACAAAACGGCAGGGAGGGGCCGCGCGGGCGCGGCCGCCTCCTGCTTTGCGTTTTATGTATCACACCTGTATTTTATTTGCGGTTTTGCAGCTTGAAAATCTCCCGCTTGGCCTCGGACAGCTCCGCCTTCAGGCGGCTGGCCTCCTCCAGGCCCTCCTTGACCTGGCGGCGCAGGTTCTCCGATGCCTCCTGCTCCTTGAAATATTGGTCGGCGATATTCATCGCGGCCAGCACAGCGGCGTCCGCCTGGGAGAGGCGGCCGCCCTCCAGCTCCCGCAGCTGACCGTCCACATGGGCGGCACACCTGCGGACATAGGCCTCGTCCTCCACCGCTACCATGGTATAGTCCCGGCCTGCGATGGTGACAACCACTTTGTTTTTCATGGTATCTTCTCCCCCTGTTGTCTGTAATCTGCCGCGGCGGGGGATGGTATCCCCCCAGCTTAATTAGGATTATACCACAGGCCGCACCGGATAAGAAATAAATAATCCATGAATTTTTCAATTTTCTTCCCGGCGCCGCCGCCCCGGGCGGGGCCGCGCGCAAGTTTTTATTTACGCGGGGCGGATTTTGGGGTAAAATGAAAAACAGCGCCCGGGGCTTTGGGCCCCGGGCTGACTTTTTAAAAAGGAGGGCGGAACGCCCCCATGTCTCAAACTCTGATCCCCGGCAGCATTCTGGCCATGACCGACCAGGCGGCCGACCGCCTGCTGAAGCTGGACAGCGGCGACGCCGCCCTGCTGTACCTGCATCTTCTCCGCCGCGGCAGCCCCCAGGGGCTCCCATGGCCCCTCCAGCGCCTTCAGACCGCGCTGGACCAGCTGAAAAGCGTCGGTCTGGCCCCGGGCGAGGCCGCCCTGCCCGACCCGCCCCCCCAGGAGGCCCCGCCCCCGGAGTACTCCCTGGAGGACATCTCCGCCGCCCTGGAGACCCCCAGCTCCGCCTTCCCCGCCCTGTGCGACGAGGTGGAGCGGCGTCTGGGGAAAAAGCTGTCGGCCAACGATCTGAAAATCCTGTATACCCTCTATGACCACCTGGCCCTCCCCGCCGAGGTCATCCTGCTTCTGGTGGGCTGGTGCACCGAGGAGACCCAGCGCAAATACGGCCCGGGCCGCCGCCCCTTCCTGTCCCAGATCCGCAAGGAGGGCTTTATCTGGGCCCGCCGGGGCATTGACACCATGGAGCGGGCCGAGGAACATATTGCCCGCCTGCAGCGCCTGCGCACCCGGGAGGCCGAGGTGCTGCGCCTGCTGGACATCCCGCCCCGCCCCCTGGTGGAACGGGAAAAGACGTACATCGCCGCCTGGGACGATATGGGCTTTGCGGATGACGCCATCCGCCTGGCCTATGAGCGCACCGTGCTGAAAAAGCAGTCCATGGACTGGGGCTATATGAACGGCATCCTCCGCCGCTGGCACGAGAAGGGGCTGCACACCGCCGCCGCCGTACAGGCCGGCGACCGGGACCCCAGGCCGGTGCGGGCCGGGGGAGGAACGCCGCCCCCGCCGCCGGCGGGCGAGGAGCGCCGCGCCCGGGAGGATATGGACCGGATGCGCCGGCTGATGGAACAGATGAAACGGGAGGAGGACTGACCCCATGTCGTATGACCCCAATGTACTGCGCCGGGCCACCCAGCGCCTGGAGGAGGAGCGCCGGGTCCGGCGGGACCGCACCGAGCGGCTGCGGGCCCAGGCCTATGCCCAGCAGCCCCGGCTGCTCCAGCTGGACCGGCAGCTTCAGGGCACCATGTCCCGCCTGGTGGCCGCCGCCCTGCGCCGGGGGGAGGACCCCGCCCAGGCGGTGCGGGCGCTGCGGGAGGAGAATCTGGATCTGCAGCGGGAGCGGGCCGTGCTGCTGGGGGCCCTCGGCCTGCCGGAGGATGCCCTGGACGACAAGCCCGCCTGTCCCCTGTGCGGCGACACCGGCTGGCGGGGGGCCAAGATGTGCACCTGCCTGAAAAAGCTGTGCGCCCAGGAGCAGATCGCCGAGCTGTCCAAGCTGCTGGACCTGGGGGAGCAGTCCTTTGACACCTTCCGCATCGACTACTACAGCCAGACGCCCTGGCCCGGACGGGGCGCCTCTCCCCGGGAGAATATGGAGCTGGTCTACGAGGTGTGTCTGAACTACGCCCAGAAATTCGGCCGGTTTTACTTCAAAAACCTCTTTCTCTCCGGCCCTCCCGGCCTGGGCAAGACCTTTTTGTCCGCCTGCATCGCCCGGGCAGTTTCAGAGGAGGGCTTTTCCGTGGTCTATGACACCGCCGGCAACATCTTCGCCCAGTTTGAGACCCGCAAGTTCCAGCGGGACAGCGACGACGGCCGGGAGGCCCGGGACGAGACCCGGCGGTATCTCAACTGTGACCTGCTGATTCTGGACGACCTGGGCAGCGAGCTGACCACCCAGTTCACCCAGTCCGCCCTGTATGAGCTGCTCAACAGCCGCCTGGTGGCGGGCCGGCACACCGTGATCTCCTCCAACCTGTCTATTGAGGAGGCGGCCCGGCGCTACTCCCCCCAGATTGCCTCCCGGCTGGAGGGGGAGTACCATGTGCTCCACTTCTTCGGGGACGACATCCGCCTGCTGAAAAAGAACCGCTTATAGGGCGCGGCGCCCGTTTGCGGCAGCGCTTCACAGTCAGGGGACCGGCGGCCTGCGGGCCGCCGGTCCCCTGTTTCGTCCCGGTGTGTTTTCGCTTCTCTTTTCCCGGCGGCTCCCTCTCTGCTCCTCTCCCTCCATAAACAGCTCCTCGGTCTGCCCCTGGGCCCGCTCCAAAAGCCGGGCCGCCTCCGCCCATTCCCGCTGCCTCAGCAGCTCCAGCGCGTCAGTGATGGCATTGAACAGGGTAAAATACATTTTTTCGTACATGCCGCTCCGTCCTTTTCCATTTTATAGTCGATAATCCGATTGTAAGACGGATAAAATAGTGTGTCAAGATGGATTTCCATTTTTTAATCTGTTTGTTTTTCCCCGCAATCCCTTATCATTAAGGCAATAAGGGGTGCTGTATGGAACTTGACTACACAAAAATCGGCATGCGCATCGCCAGGCGCCGCAGGGCTTTGGGCCTGAAGCAGGCGCAGGTGGAGGAGCGGGCCGGTCTGGGCTATAAATATCTGTCCAATATCGAGCGGGGCATCTCCATCCCCTCCGTCGAGGTGATCATGCGCCTGGCCGCCGCCCTGGACACCACGCCGGACGCCTTTCTGGTGGGCACGGAGCGCCGGGAGGATTTGGCGTGGCAGGATGTGGCCCAGCTGCTGCGGGTGCTGGACCCCCAGCGGCTGGAGACGGCCAGGAGCTTTCTGTCCTGGCTGTCTGAACAGGACCCCTCCGGCTGAACGCGGGATTTTGACGTGAGACAGGCCGGCCATTTCCTGTGGAATGGCCGGCCTGAGACTGTCGAAAAAGAGGCTTGTCAATTTCAATCAATTGACAAGCCTCTTTTTCGAGTAGGCCGCACGAAATTTCAGGCTCGATTTCTTGCGAAATTGTCGCCCAAAATTTCGTGAGAGGTGTCATTTCCGACGTACACGCCGCCGGAAATGACGGATTCAATTTGATTCCTGCGGCTGCGGCCGCAGGAACTCCCTGCAGGAGGGCTTTTTCGACAAGCTGAGGCCGGCCATTTCCAGTGAAATGGCCGGCCTGTTTTTTCCGTTTATTCCTTGTGGTCCTCTGTCACCGCGCCCGTCTTATAGGCCAGCAGCAGGCGTCTTAAATCGTCCGCCTGCGCCTGGAGGGTGCGTCCGATGTCCGTCTCGGCAATCTTCACCCGGGACTCCATGTGCTCAAAGATCAAAGAGTCATTGGCGATGTCGTGGTTATTGCGGATGGCGTCCACCCGGCCCGAGAAGGGCTGGTGGGAGACAATGCGGATGTTGTGGGAATTATAAATCAGCGTATACCCCGCGATGCCCGAGGTGGGCTGGTAGGCCTTGCAGAAGCCGCCGTCAATGACAATCAGCTTGCCGCCGCCCTTGATGGGGCTCTCCCCCTTCTTGGCCTTCACCGGAATGTGGCCGTTGATGATGTGGCAGTGGGGGCCCTCCAGGCCGAACTCTTTCAGGATCCGCTCGCACACCGCCGGGTCGTTATACAGGGTGTAGTAGCTGTTCTTGGGCTCGGTCCAGGCGCTCTCGTCCTTGATGAGCCGGCGCTCAAAGGTGGTCATCCGGTCCCGCCCGAAAATGGGGCTGTTCCGGCCGGCCCACAGCCACCACAGAAAGTCCATGCCGAACTGCCGCTCGGGCGAGCCCACCTTGTCATAGTAGGCCTTGCGGGCGGTCTTCTCCGCATAGTCCAAAAAGGCCTTGCCGGAGCGCTCCTTCCCGCCGATGGTAAAGGTCTGGAACTCTCCGTCCTCACGCATGGGAATGCAGCCGTGGAAGAGCAGGTTGCCGTTGAACACCTTGTACAGCCCGCCCTTGGAGTACAGGAAGCGGATGTGTCTCTGCAGCTTTTCACTGCGGCGGAAGGAGACGGTGAGCTGGTCGATGACCTGGCTCTCCTCCGCCGTCAGGGTGTAGGGGTCGGCGGGGTCCACCGTGGGGAAGTCGCAGTCCTCCAGGGGATAGGTCACATCCCCGATGGTGATGCAGCGCCCCTCATAGTCAATCTTGTCCAGCAGCAGCCGGTCGGCCATATTGAACTCCGGGTGGCGCAGGATCTTCTGCCCCTCCAGCTTAAACAGGATGACGGTGATGGCCTTGTGCATCCGGGCGGAGAGCAGCTTATCCTTTTCGCTGTACTGGTCGGCGTCATCGCCGGTGAGCTTGACGGCGAAGCGGCGGGTGTCGCAGTCCTTGTATACCTCGTTGGCGAAAATGGACAGGGGACGCAGGGAGATGCCGTAGCCCGTCTCGATAACCTCCAGGTTGTTATAGTGGATGGAGTTGGCCAGCACCGTGGCCACCAGGGTGCGGGATCCGGAGGCGGCCCCCATCCACAAAATGTCATGGTTGCCCCACTGGATGTCCACACTGTGATAGTCCAGCAGGGAGTCCATAATGATGTCCGCCCGGGGGCCCCGGTCAAAGATGTCCCCCACAATGTGCAGATGATCCACCGCCAGGCGCTTGATGACGGAGCACACCGCCTTAATCAGGCTGGGGGCCTGGTCAATCTCGATGATGGTGTCGATGATATTTTCATAGTAGTCCCGCTTATCCTCCTCGTTATAGCGGGTATGGAGCAGCTCGTCGATGATGTAGGCGTAGTCGCGGGGCAGGGCCTTGCGCACCTTGGATCGGGTATATTTGGAGGACACCCAGCGGCACATCTCAATCAGGCGGTGGAGGGTGATGCGGTACCACTCCTTCAAATCCTCGGTCTGCCGGGCCACCAGGGCCAGCTTTTCCTGGGGGTAATAAATCAGGGTGGCCAGCTGATCCCGCTCCGCCCGGGCCAGGCTGGCGCCGAACAGCTCGTCCAGCTTCTCCTTTATTACGCCGGAACAGGAATTCAGAATGTGAAGGAACGCCTCGTACTCCCCGTGTATGTCAGAAATGAAGTGCTCTGTGCCCTTTGGCAGGTTTAAAATGGCCTGCAGGTTGATAATCTCGGTGCTGGCGGCCTGTACAGTGGGATACTGCCGGGCCAGCAGGCGCAGATAGCGCAGTTCTTCCTGGCTGAACGTGGTCTTTGGCTTCATATTTGGCAAGGCTCCTTTCCAAATGAAAGAAATGATAGCTTCATTATGTCACGTCTCTTTTTCCCGCGCAACCGTTTTCAGACGATTTAGCAAAACTTTTACAGTCAGGCCCGTCCCCGGCAAAAAACAGGTTGGCAAGGCGGCGAAAACGTGCTATATTATTTTTTACGCCAAAAAATCCGCGAGAGGAGCGACCCATCTTGTCTCAGGTTCATAAAAATGAAGAGGCCCTGGCCAGCGCGCCCATTGGGCAGCTGATGCTGAAGCTGGCTTTGCCCTCAGTAGCGGCCCAGGTTATCAACATGCTCTATAACATTGTGGACCGCATCTACATCGGCCATATCCCCGTGGTGGGGCAGACCGCCCTCACCGGCGTGGGCGTCACCTTCCCCATTATCACATTGGTGTCCGCCTTTGCCGCCTTTGCCGGCCAGGGCGGCGCGCCCCTGGCCTCCATCCAGCTGGGGGCCGGCAAGCGGGAGGAGGCCGAGCGCATTCTGGGCAGCTCCACTTTGCTGCTGCTGATCATGTCTGTTGTGCTCACCGTGGGCTTCAGCATCTTTCAGGAGCCTATCCTGTGGGCCTTCGGCGCCTCTGACGCCACCATCGGCTATGCGCTGGATTACATCGGCATCTATCTTCTGGGCACCATTTTTGTCCAGTTTGCCCTGGGCCTGAACACCTTTATCAGCGCCCAGGGCAAGGCGCTGGTGGCTATGCTCAGCGTGCTTATCGGGGCGATTTTGAACATTGTCCTGGATCCCATCTTCATTTTCGTATTCAACTGGGGCGTTCAGGGCGCCGCCCTGGCCACCATCCTCTCCCAGGCCGTCAGCGCCTGCTGGGTGGTGGGCTTCCTGTGCAGCCGCCGCAGCGGCCTGCGCATCCGCATCGCTTACCTGCGCCCCGACCGGCGGGTCATCTCCCGCATCGCCGGCTTGGGCGTGGCCCCCTTCATTATGCAGTCCACCGAGAGCCTGGTCACCGTGGTGCTGAACACCGGGATGCAGACCTATGGCAATGATTTGTATGTGGGGTCCATCACCATCATGCAGTCTATCATGCAGATGATTGTCATGCCCACCCAGGGCATCACTCAGGGCACCCAGCCCATCATGAGCTATAACTACGGCGCCCGAAACTATCGCCGGGTACGCCAGACCTTTAAGCGGCTGCTCACCGTCACCCTGACGGTGACCTGCACCGCCTTTGCCATTGTGGCCCTGTTCCCCTGGCTGCTGGCCCGCATCTTCACGCCCAACCAGGAGCTCATCGACCTGGTTTCCCGGGTCATGCCCATCTTCTTCGGCGGCATCTGGGCCTTCGGCGCCCAGATGGCGTGCCAGTCCGCCTTTATGGCCATGGGGCAGTCCCGCACCAGCCTGTTTCTGGCCCTGCTGCGCAAGGTGATTCTGCTGGTTCCTCTGGCCCTGATTCTCCCCCGAATCACCGGCAGCGTCATGGGCATCTATGCCGCCGAGCCCATTGCCGACTTTGTGGCCAGCGCCACCACCCTGACCCTGTTCCTCTCCCGGCGGAAAAAGCTCCTTCCCACCCCGGAGGATCCTGCGCCGAACCTGTAAGACGTCCTTCCCCGTTAAACAAAACCCCTGCCGTAAAATACTTTTTGTATTTTACGGCAGGGGTTTTCTCTTTTGTTATCAAATTTTGTTGCCCGAAGCCGTTTCGTCCACAAAAGTTTCCAGTTCTTCCCACGTCAAATTCAGATCCTCAATGGACTGCCAGCTGGGGAACTTCTCCTCCAGCTCTGCCCAGGTCAGATACCAGAACCAATAGACGACGGACAAATGGGCGGGCAGAATATCCTCCACAATGCGCCGCATCTCTTCAAAGCCCTCCGGCACACCGGCCACCCCGGGAAAGGAGACCTGAACCTCTCCCACCCCAGTCTCCTCCACCCGGGCGGCGATGCCGCAGCCGGAAATGGCGTCGTTCACAGCCGACAGGGTAAAGCTGTCCCCGCCAATCCGCAGCAGGGCCGCCAGTGCATCGGCCAGAGCACGGGGCTCCTCCGCCACCGGCCGGCGGGCAAACAGCGCCGCCCACCGCTCCAGCCCCCAGTCCTCCGCCGTGGTGAGCAGCACCTCCTGCTCAATCTCCTCCAGCGCCAGCTCCATTTCATCCAGCGCCAGTCCGGCGGCCTCCAGCTCTCCGCCGTTGAAGGGGGCCTCCAGGTCATATACCCCCAGGGGCCGCAGCAGCTCCCGCAGATACTCCGCCCCGCTCATGCCATCGCCTCCACCGTCAGCGTCCCCAGCACCGGCAGCACGTCGGCCTGCACAGCCGCGTCGGCGGCGGGGGAGACAATGACATAGTTCTCCACCCCGGCGCACTGAAAAATCAGATTCCCCAGCCTGGCCCGCAGAACGCTCTGTCCCAGCCGCGCCCCGGTGAACCAGCCCCGCAGGGTGTTCTCCACCTGCTCCAGCACCGCCGCTTGGTCCGCGCCGGCAGCAGCCGCCACCTGGACCTGTACATGGACCGTCTCCGTCTCCGGGGCGCGCACCTGAACGTCCACTGCAATTTCCCGCCGCTGCTCAAAGTAGTCCTCCAGCTCCTCCAGCAGCTCCTGCCCGGGCAGCCCGCCCGCGGTGGTCACCACCACATCCACGCTGCCCGTGCCCCTGGGCCGCGGCACCACCGCAGCTGCAGCCACCTGGTCAAAGGACAGCGCCTCCTGCTCATAAAAGGCCGCGTTCGCCCCGTTGGGCAGCCGCCGGAAGGTGTCCAGCACCCGCTGCCGCAGCCCTTCATCTGTCTCCGCGTCAGCTCCCCCCGTACAGGGCGCCGGATTGGTGCACTGAACAATACCCACCGGCGCCACCGCCATGGTGAGAATGGCTCCGGCGGCCACGTTCCCCGCCGTCCCCGCTGTCAGGGCCTGGACGGGCACGTCCACCCACAGCTCGCCCGCCGGAAGGACCGCCGCCTCCGTCGTCTCAAAGCGCACCAGCCCCGCTGTCATGCACACGGTCCCCGCCGGAATCTCCCGCGGCGTCTGCGCCGCCTCACCCGCGGTAAAGCGAACGATTCCCCGGGCGGCCACCGCCTGCTTTCGCTCCAGCCCCCGCAGCTGGGCGTGGCTGTCCAAATAGGCCCCGGAGGCGGTCTGGGGAAATGCCTGCCTCGTCACCCATTCGCTCTGTACCCACAGGGCGTATACCTGTGCCGCCAGCGCATACAGCCGCACAGACAAATCGCAGCCCGCCCCCAGCTCCATGCCGGTTTTCTCCGCAAAGCAGGCAAGCATCTCCTGATAGATCTCCTGTGTTGTCTTCAAGCCTCCACCACCTTCTGTCTTTTCTCCCCCGGAGGGGCTGTCACGTCAATGCCATCTCGGCCGTCAGAGTTTCTCCCCGCCACTCCAGCTGTATGATCAGCCGTGCGCTGTCCCCCTGCCGCTTCAGCTCCACGGAGGTGACCGCCGCCTCCCGCTCCTCCCGCAGGGCCTCCGCCACATATTGGGCGCACAGCGTCTGCCAGACGGAGGGCCGCTCCCGCAGCACCAGATGGAGCCTGCTGCCCAGCTCAGGCAGAAAGGGCATGGCCCCCCGCCGGGCCGTCAGGCGGTACAGCACCCGGGAGAGCACCTCCTGCGCCCCGCTCTGCCGGCACAGCCCGCCCTTTCCATCGGGAACATAGTCCCCGTTGATCAGCTTCAGCTCCATCCCTATCCCCCCAGCATTTCCGAAACCACGCTGCGGATGTAGGCCTCCAGCTCCACGCCGTTGACCCGCACGCTCTGCCCCTGCAGGGACAGCCCTTCTCCCTTCAGGCTCAGCCGGCTGTTCCCGCTGGTCAGCCGCACCTCGCCGGGGCTCAGCTCCTCCCCGCTGCCCAGCACCCCCAGGACGCAGGGGGACTCCATCTCCGCCCCCGCCTTAAGCACCACCACCCGATCCCCGGCGGCGGGCCGCCATGTATACCCCCCCGGGCAGCACAGGGGCAGCCAGCGCCGCTCGCCCCCCAGGCTGACGCCCGCCGGTCCGCCGCCCAGAGTCACCGCCCCCAGCTCCGCTGCCGCCTCCGTCTGAAAAAGCCTTCTGCTCCGCTCCGATGTCCACATACCTTCCATCTCCTTACAGCACCGCCTCCGGCCGAACCAGCTCCAGCCGGGTCCAATTGCCGCTCTCGTTCATCCCCACCGTCGTCCGGGCCGCCCGGTACAGACCGTTGCGGTCCCAATTGCTCCGGGCCACCCGCACCAGCTCCCCCGGCCATGCGGCAAAGGCCTGGGCCACTGTAATCTCCAGCTGCTCCAGCTCCGCAGCCGACCGGTCCAGCTGGAACTGCCCGGTGTAGCGCATGGTCTTGTAGCTGCTCCGTCCCGGCATGGTCACCACCCGCCTGGCCCGACCGCCCGCCGCACAGAAAGCGCTGTTCTCCACCGTCTCCACCGCGCCGCTGTACCGGTCCCGCACCAGCACCTGGGACAGCACCCCATACCGGCTGTCCCGGCACACCAGCCGGGACACCCGCGCCGTGTCCCCCACAACCCGCTCCGTCCCGTCCTCCCACCCGGACAGGATCAGCCGCCCCTGCCGGTCAAACCGGGGCGGCACTCCGCCATAATAGCGGGCAAATTCATATACCACCGACCACTCGCTGCTCCCCGCCGCCACGGAGAAGCGGGTCACCGGCGGCAGGGCCGCGCCGTCCAGAACCGGAATGCCATAGGGGGCCACATGGTCCCGAATGATGTCCTCCTGGGAGGCGGTAAGATAGTCCTGGCTCAGCGCCTCGTTGTCCAGCAGCAGGGCAGCCATCCCCCGCCCGCACAGCTCCAGCACTCCGCCCTGCCCGCTCTGGGTAACTTCGCACTCATCCACAACTCCGGTGAACACCCGCTCCCCCTCGTGCTCGCCGGTAAAGGTGACCCAGTCGGCGGGGCTGGTCTCGCCCCCCGCCTGCCAGGGGCAGCGCAGCCAGAAGCTGTCGCAGGGGGTCCCCAGGCCGTACTCCATCCGCCATGCCGTGGGCTGCGGAAGGGTCCACCGCCCTCCGCGCCAGTCGGTCACACAGCCTGTCAACGCACTCTCACCTCGTCTCCCACATGAATCAGGTTGGGGTTCTTGATTTGGGGGTTGAGCCCCAGCAGCTCAGACAGAGACAGCCCGTATTTCCCCGCCAGGACCCAGAGGGTATCCCCCTTCACCACCCGGTGATAGGCCGCGCCCTCTCCCGCCGCCTCCCCGCTCTGGACCTGGCCTGTCTCGCCCGCCCCGGCGGCGCGCTGGGCCAGCGCCGTGTACCAGCTGTCATCCTCCCAAAAGGTAAAGGAGTAGCGCACATAGTCCGGTCTGGGCTTCTGCTCCACCCGCAGGGAGACAAAATAGGCGTTGGCCGTCTGCCACAGGGGATGCACCAGCAGCCCCGGCCCGCCCAGATAAAACATGTTGGCCAGCTGCCCGAACTGACCATAGGCGTCCTCCCCCACAAACTCCCCTTCGCCCGCCATAACCCGGTTGGTTCTCCCCAGGTCCTGCATGGTGTACAGGCCGAAGGGCGTCTTGTGCACCGCCATCTTCCGCTCGTAATCAATGGAGTACACCCGTGGGTTGTGGGGCCAGACATAGTCTTTGTACCGCATGGGTGACAGTACCATGGTATCCCTCCTCAGTATAGGAAAAATCCCCCGTCATACCGGCGGCTGTCCCGGCGGAACACCCGGTCCACCTCCTCCGCCTGAGGCAGGCGGACCTCCCCGCTGTCTGTCCGTCCATTTCCGCCGCTCCACAGACCGGTCTGACTTGCCGCCGCCCATTCCGCCGGTTCCCTCCCCTGCCGGGAAAAGCCTCCATAGCTCCCCCCGCTTCCTGCCCCGGCAGCAGCCGTGCCGCCGCTGATCCCGCCCGCCTGCGGCCCCCGCTGTAATCGAAACAGCGGCCCCTCCAGGGCCTTCAGCTGCTCCAGCAGGGCCGGCGGTTCTTCCCGCCTCTCCTCGTTTCGGTAAGATCCGCCGCCAATACTCCGCCGCACGTTTGCCGGGTCCCGCCGTCTGCCGGCGTCTGTCTCCGGCTCCCTATCCAGCGCAGCGCGGGCGCTCTCCCGCTTCTCCTCCCGTTCCGATTCTCCGGCGGCCAAGGCTGCCGCCTCCAGGGCGGCCTCCACCCGCCGCAGGGCCCGGGCCAGCGTCTCTCCGCCGCCCTGTATCATCCGCTCCAGATAGTCTGTCATCCTCCGTCCCCTCTCAGCTGTTCAAACCGGTTCCAGTCAAAGGCGGCGTTCACCGCCCCCTCCCCCCACTGTTCCCGGGGACGTCCGCACGCCGGGCAGCAGCTCCGCTCCGCCGCGCCGCGGCATTCGGGACAAAGCCGCTCCAGCGCCTCCTCCTTGTCCGCCAGCTCATTCACCAGACACCACAAGTAGTCCCGCCCCTTCATGGACCGGGCCCGCTCCTCTGTGGGCAGGGCGTGAAACCGGCTCAGCACCCGCCAGCGCAGTCGCTCCTGTCCGTCGGCACGGAGTTTTTTTTTGCTTCCTCCAGCTCCTCCCGGCCCAGATCCAGCCCGGGATCGTTCCGGCGGCAGAACGCGTCCCACCGCCCGGCCAGCGCGGCAATCTCCTCCACCGTCATGCCGGAGAGCACCTCCTGCCCGCTGGCAAAGACGGGCTGCCGGGTCTCGCTTCGCTCCAGCGCCCGGGCCAGCAGACAGGCGTTGGCGCACAGGGCCCGCTCTCCCTCCTGCCGGCTCAGCTCCTCCGCCTCCCGCCGGGCCTGAAGCACCTCCAGGGCGGACAGCAACCGCAGCTCCATGCCGCCGCCCAGCTCCATCCGATCCCGCCGGGCCAAAACAGACAGCTCCACCGGCTACACCCCCGTCTCAATCCGCCGGGAGGCCACCAGCGTGACCGTCTCCAGCACCGTGCTGCCCAGGCTGGCGCTCTCCTCGATGGCGCTCCACTGACAGTCGGAGTAAATGATCTTCCGGTCCGGCTTGCAGATCACCAGAGAGAAGCCGGACATGCTGTAAAAGTCGATGCCGTCCCGAATGGCCTCGTCGGTGGCATAGAGCCGCTTCAGCTCGATTTTGTGGCTGGCCTGACCGGGGATTGTGGCCACCGGCTCCGCCTCTCCAAAGGCCTCGATGGCCGAGCTGGTCTTCTCCGCCCGGGCCGTGTAGCTCTGCACTACCGCCACCCGGGTCCCGTCCACCTCCAGATAAATATCGCTGCTTGTGGGAAATCCGGAAATACTCATAGGGTTCCCTCCCTTAAACTTGACTTGTCCAAAAAGCCCTCCTGCAAGGCAGTCCGGCTTTTTCGAAACTCTTTAAACTGTGATATGCGCAGTCAGCCAGATCTGGTTCAGGCCGTGGGCCACCGTAAAGGCAAAGTCCACCAGACACCGGGTGGGCTCCTCCGGGTCCGCCGTCACCGACACGTCGTCATAGCCGGTGATGATCTCCCGGGCCAGCTTGTTCTCCAGCTCCAGCACCACCTGGGCCCGGATCGCGCTGCGGCTGCGGGCGGTGTTCTTGGCCCGACGGAACTTGGCCCGCAGGGCCGCGCGCAGGGTGGGAATCACGTCATCCACCACCCGGATGGTGGCCAAATCCCGCCAGGACGCGTCCGCCGCCCCGCCGGTGGTGGTGCGGGTGGTCACCCCCCGCACCACCGAGACGCTGCCCGCCGTACTCTCCACCGGCGTGACGCCGCCCAGAATCAGCAGGTCCAGGGCGTTTTCGTCATAGCGCTCCGCCAGACCATACAGTCCCAGCAGCTCGGCGCCCCCCAGCGGAACGGCGGGGTCAGACTCCCCGGCGATGGCCCCGGCCACCGCCGCCGCCACCGCCAGACCGGACAGGGCCTCCCCATCCTGGGCAGCCGCCCCCGGAGCCACCAGCACCACCCGCTCACAGTTCAGGGCCTCGGCCCGCTCCACCAGCTCCGATTCGCTCTCGCCGGCCGCTCCGGCCACCACGGCCAGCCGCTCCCGCCGGTCGGCGGAGGCCGTCTGGACGCTCTCCTTCAGCTTCTGCTGTACCGTCTCATCGGTGCTGTCACACAAAACCACCGCAATGTCCTCCTGGGCCGCCAGGGCGGCAAAGGCAGTCTCATAGTCCGCGGAGCTGGCCACCGGCACCGCCACAACGCCGGATGCCCCGTTCTTCAGCGCCAGGCGGATCAGCTCGGCCATATCCTCATCCCCGCCGGAGCCGAAGGCGGCCGCCGCCTTCTCATAGCTGGTGATGGTCTGCGGCTCCCCCGCCGTGGCCTTGGTGTTCACCCCTGCCAGCCCCACCAGTCTCCCGCTGCCGCTGCCGCTGACCACAGAGGACGCGTCGTAGGAGGAATATACCCCCGGCCGCTGATGGATTGTCACACTCATGTTTTTATGCCTCCTCGCAGTTCAAAATCTGTAAAGATGCCGCCGGGCTGCTCCGCGGCGCACAGATAGGCCTGGCATACCGCCTCCGCCGGCCGCTTCAGCAGCCGGGCCTCCCGGTCATAGACGGTCTCCCCGCAGGAGAACTCCTGTACCGGCAGCTCCGGCGGGCCGCCCGCCAGCAGGGCGGCGGCCAGCGCGTCAAAGGCCGCCTGAAGCGCCTCTCCATCCTCCCGCGCCGGAGCATACAGATCCAGGCCGAAGGTAAGCGTCGCCTGCCGGCCATACCACTCCTCCCACAGCCCCGTGCTCTCGTTATAGCGCTCCCCCAGATAGTCCTGAAATCCCGCCGGACCCGTCTGGCATCTGCGCAGAGAGACCGCTGTCACCGGCCCGTCCTGCCGTTCCCGCGCCGCGCCCGGCCAGGCGGGCACGGCCGCCACCCCCTGCCCCTTCAGATATTCCGCCATCCGCTTCCGGATGGCCTCCAGTCCGGCGCTCATGTCCCTTCCTCCCTGTCCGCGGGCCGCAGCAGGGCCCACCAGTGCTGTTCCCCCACCAGGTGGGCCGCCTGAATGTCATAGCGCCCGCCCCGCCAGGCCACCTGTCCTCCGTCTTCCAGGGGGATGTCGGGCGGCCCCAAGTACAAAAACCGGTCCTCCCGCCGCAGCCCCAGGGGGGAGGGCTCCCGCTGCTCCGTCCCCCGGTCCAGCACCGGCTGAACAAAGGCCCGGGTGCCCTGTCCCGCACCGCCCGCCCTGGGGATGACTGAGACCGGCTCTCCATACCGCCTTAAGATGGCCCGCCAGGCCCCGTCCATCATCCTGCCACCCCCTGAAAGGCAAAGCCCGTCTCCTTCAGCCAGGGGGCCAGCAGCCGCAGGGCCTGGGCCGTCCGGGAGGTCTGTCCGCCCCTCTCCGCCCGAATGGTCACCTCTCCGGCGGTAAAGGCGGTCACGCCGCCGCCCTCCGCTCCTTCCAGCCCCTCCATGGCCGCCAGAGCGGCGGCCACGGCAAAGGCGGGGCAGTCCTCCGGGGCCACACCGCTGCGCAGCCGGGCGGCCAGCGCCTGCTCCGCCGTCTTTACCAGGGGGAGGAGCAGGGTCTCCTGCTCCTCCTGCGCCCCCAGGCAGTAGCACAGGGCCATGATCTGCTCCGTCACACTCACACCTCCAGCACCCGGCTGGCGTCCTGAAAGATCTTGGCAAACCCGCTGACGGTGGTGATGGCCGCCCGCTCCAGCTGCCGGTCAATCAGCTTGTCATACTCCACCATCACGTCGCTGCCCTGTACCATCTCCAGGGCAAAGCGCTTGTCCAGGCCGATGGCGGTGCCGTCGGGCAGCACGCTGGTGCGCAGCAGGGACGCCCCCAGGGGCGTGGTCAGCTTGCCGGTGCCCTGAAAGTTCAGGCCGGTGAGGGGGTTCTGGAACTCGGCCAGCTTGAGCAGCTTGACCATCACATCCCCGGACACCAGCAGGGCATTCATCTCATAGGGGTCAAACTTGGCCCAGAAGTCCACCAGATCGTCATAGGTCAGGGTTCCGGAGGTCTCCACCTCGTCCGCCTCAGCGGCGTTGTCGTTGCCGTCCCCGTTCATCAGCACATCCACCGCGTCCGCCAAGTGCATCCGGGCGATGTGGGCGCCAATCTGCCGCAGGGTGACGGAGAACAGATCCAGCTTCTGATAGCGCACCGCCTCATAGGAGGCCACCAGCATCCTGCCCCGCTTGTGCAGCCGGACCAGGTTGGCCTGCACCTTGATGGTGGTGGCGGGGATGGAGGCCCCCTCCTCCACTGTGCGCAGCTCCTTCTCCTCTCCCCCCGCCTCAGAGGCGATGGAGCGGTAGTCCATGCCGTCAAACCGGGTCACTGCGGCCGTGATGTGGGGCAAAATGTCCCCCTCCTCCAGTCCCTGGCGCACCGACCGGGCGATGTACTCGGGGAAGAGGACCGCGGAGTCGGCGGTGCGGAAAAACTTTTCCACCACGTCGCTGCCCGCCCCCTTCACCTTGATGTCAAAGCGCTTGAGCTGCCGCTGAAAGGCGTCCAGCCCCTCCAGGCTGGTGCCCTTGTACTGCTCGCTGGGGTCCTGGCGCTCCAGCACCTGGGTAAAGGTGCTGCCCGCCTCCTGATACATCCCCTTGTCCAGCTTCAAATTGTCATAGGAATAAGCCATTGTCCCACGCTCCTCTCAAAATCACAGGCACAGCACGGCGCTGCCTGTGTCCGCGCTGATCACCAGCGCCTCCACGCCCACCGGCTCCCCGTCATCCGATCCGGCCGCCGCTGCCTGCACGCCTCCCTTGCCGTCGGCACACAGCACGGCCCAGCCGGGGGTCAGGCTGCCGGTACAGCTGACGGTGACAAAGCCCTTCACCTGCACCGCCGCATGCCCCTTCCGGGGCTCCAGCGCCACGCCGCAGAACTTGTCCCCGGCGGTGCAGGGGGCCACCGTCCGGCTGGCCGACACCTTCACCACCTGTCCGCCCTTCACCTCCCCGCTCACCGCAAAGGTGGCGGTCACCGCTCCAATGTCCTCATAGGAAATTTGACTCATCGTTTTCTGCCTCCTCTGTATTTCCTTGACGGGCGGGGCCCGCCCCTGCCCTCAGATCAGAAATGCTCCGTCCGGCTCCGCCCGGCTCTGTCCCCGGTTCTGATAGTCCAGCTGGGTCTGTATCGGGTAGCGCGCCGCCGCCCGGGCGCCCCAGGCCTCCTTCAGGGGGATCAGCTCCTCCCGGCTCAGCCTGGATGTCAGGCGTTCCAGCGCGGCCCGGTCCAGCCCGGTTCCGGCCAGCAGGCCCAGGCGCACCGTCTCCTCCCGCAGCTGCTTCAGATAGGTCCGTCCCAGGGCGGCCTCCTCCTCCAGCTCTTTCAGCTCCCCGGCCCAGTCCGGATTCTGTCGGGCCGCTTCCTTCCAGTGCACGCCGCCCGCCTGCCTCCCCTTGACCACACCGGCGCCGGGCTGGGCCGGTACCGCCACAAAGGAGAACTCATAGGCGTCGCTGGCTCCCTCCAGACTGGCATAGCACAGCCTGCCGTCGTAGACCTCTCCCTTTTTGTGTCCGCACTGGCCCCGGCGCAGGTCGGCGCCGCAAATGGAGCACACCGAGCGCTCCACGGCGCAGCCCACGCTGACCTCCTTCTTGATGCCCCCCTCAATCTCACAGATCAGATCCCGGTTGCTGTCGGTGCGCATCATATAGGCATACCCCTTCAGCCAGCAGTAGCCGTCTCCCGCCCGGGTCAGCCGCTCCGGCTGACGCACCACCTCAGTTTTATAGATCCGGGCCGCCTGCCCCCGGGCGGACCACTGGTGGTCAAAGATGCCGCTTTTTCCCACAAACTGCTCCGCCAGCTCCTCCAGCGTCCGGGGCGTAAAGCGCTCAAAATCCCGGTCCACCTCGTTGTCGCACAGCCGCAGGGAAAAGGTATAGACCTCCTCCTCCCCCAGCGTCCGCCGGGCCAGGGCGTTAATCCGCTCCAGATCCCCCTGGGCTATGGGGGCGCCGCCGCCCCCCTCCGATGCCTTTGTCACTCTCATTGGATTTCCCTCCTCTTCTGCTCTGCCTGGGCCCGGTACAGCTCCGCCCGGGCCTCTTCCACCAGGTCCTGGAGGTTGATGTCCTCCCACTCCAGCTCCACCTGTCCATCCTGCCCTCTCAGCCTCAGCCACAGCTCGGCAATCCGGCACAGGGCCGGCTCCAGGCTGCGCCGGATTGCGGTGATCTCACTGGTCAGCAGATCGGCCTGCTGGGTGCTCATCCGCTCGGTGGACGACCAGGACAGCCCCAGCATAAAGGGCGGAATCCCCGTCCGGGCCACCAGCTGCTCCAAAATCTGACGCACCGGCACCTGACTGTCCAGGATCTGCCCGTCGGCGCCGATGACCTTGATGTCCACGTCCCCAACGGCCACAAAATCCCGCACCGTGCCTGCCCGCCCGGCCTGCATGGCCTCCGACCACTCCTGTGCCAGCAGGCGGCAGCGCTCCTGGGCGAAGGCCTCCTCCCCCTCACCGGGGCGCAGCACCACGGCAAAGCGCAGGCTGCCGGCCCGCTCCCAGTTCTGTCCCACCGCCTGAAAGATTTTCAGCAGGATACCCGTCAAAAAGGGCATGGACCGCAGCAGGGACACCCCGCAGGGGGCGTCCCCCGTGGGCTGAAAGGGGGTAAAGAGCAGCAGCTCCTGCCAGGGCAGCTCCGCCCTCTCTCCCCCTGTCCGCCGGCACAGACGAAAATCCAGGGGGCTGTCCCCCTCCCTGGCCTCCACCTGCTCCGGATCCGCACACAGCACCGCTGCAATTTCCCGTCCGTCGGGCTGCAGCACAATCTCCCCCAGCCCATGGCCGCAGGTGAACAGGTCGTCCAGGTACCGGTCCAAAAAGGCCTGAATGCCCCGCTGTCCCCAGCCCACATTGACCGTGCGCCAAAACCGGTCCAGCTCTCCCTGCATCCGGCTGTCCCGGCACAGGGGCCGCACCCCGCCGCACAGTCGTACCAGCTTCCAAATGGCGGCGTCCACCACCGGCACGCCCTCCCGGATAGCCCGGTACAGCCTGATCTGTCCGCCTCCCAGAGGAATATACTGATCCAGCACGCCGAAGGGGTGCCCCTCCGAACGCCGCACCTGCACCACCGGCGCGGCGGGTTCCCGCCGCTTCCGCTCCCACCATTTCATGTCCTCTCGCCGCCTTTCCGCCCGTTGCTTCTGTTTGCTTTGTCTCAAAACCGCCCCCGCTCCACACACCCGGCAAAAATACCGCTCCGGTCTTCCTCCCGGGCCGCCACCGTGGCGGCAAAATACCGGATTTCATCCATGGCGTGGTCGTGTTCTTTTTTCACCCGGTCCTGTCCGCCATCCCGGTCCTCCCAGCGGTACAGCGAGAACTCCCGGATGGCATCCTGACAGCCCCTGCAGATCACCAGCCGCCCCGTCTTCAAAAGCCGGGCGGTGAGGCGGATTCCGGACAGCACCTCGTTTTCCGCCCGCCGCACCCGCCAGCCCCGGCGGCGCAGCACCTCGATAAAGCTGGCGGCAGACGGGTCTGCCACCACCGCCCGGATGCTCCGTTCCCCGGCCAGCTCGGCCAGCGCGTCGGCGTGCTCCTCGTCCGTCCGCTGCCTGTGCACCGCCCTGGCGTCGTAGTAGCACTCCTTCACCCGGTACCACACGCCGCCGCGCCTCCCCCAAAGCCCCAGGGACGTGGGGTTGACCGTGCCGTAATCGCAGGAGATGTACCACTCCTCCATCCGCCCCTCCGGGACGTCCTGTACCATGTCTTCGTCAAAGAAGTCGTATACCAGCCCTTCGGCGGCCACCCACTCCCCCAGTACAAACCGGCGGTAAAAGGTGCCCTCAAACATGCTCTGGTACCGCTCCAGCACCTCCCGGGACAGCCCCGGATTGTCCGCCATGGAAAACTGCAGGCGCAGGGCCTGCTTCTCCTCCGCCTTTTGGATCCACTCCCGGTAAAACCAGTGCCCCGGGGACTCGGGGTTGCAGGAGAACCACAGCCGGCTCCCCGGCACCGAGCACCGGGCCGCCGTCTGCTCCACAAAGGAGCGGGGCATCAGGGCCACCTCGTCCAGCAGGGCTCCCGCCAGGGTAATCCCCTGAATCAGCGCCGCCGAACCCTCGTCCTTCCCGCCGAACAGGTAAAAGGTATTCCGCCGCCCGCCCAGCCGGACCTGAAGCAGATTGCGGGACACCTGCTGCCGGCACCGGAACCCCATATTTTCCAACAGGGGCAGCAGCTCCGAGAGCAGGTTGCGCCGCACGGACACAATGGTTTTCCCGCACAGGGCAAAGCTCCGGTTTTGAAAGCTGCTCATGGCCCAGCAGAAAAAGGACAGCCCGGTACACAGGGTCTTGCCGCTGCGCACCGCCCCGTCGCAGATCACAGCCTGCTTGTCTGCGTCCGCGGAGCCCGGCCGCCACCAGGTGAGCACCCGCCGCTGTTTGGGAGAGAACACGATGTCCTCCACGGCCTATCCCCCCTTTTCCTCCATGGCCCGCAAAAAGCGGTCCACCTGCTCCTCCCCGCTGTGGTCCGCGGCGTCCAAAAGCCGCTCCAGCAGCCGGGCCCGGTCGGCAAACTTCAGCTCGATCACCCCGTTTGCCCCCCGCTTGAATTCGGTCAGGGCATCCAAATCCAGCTTCCCCAGCTCGCCCCACTCCGTCTCGGGGAAGCATGCCAGGCGCACTGCATCTCCTGCGCCGGCGTTGGCCAGCTTCCACATGCGCTTCAAAATCTGCTCCCGCCCCGGGAGCCCTCTCTTTGTCATCTCATGCCTCCTCTCACCCACCCCGGCTTTTCGGCAAAAGTTGTATGTTTCACGGCAACCAAGCAGGAACCTGCTCCCCCTCCTTTCAGAAAATCCCCTTTTAACGGTCTTTTCTGCTCCATGGCCGTTTTCCGGCTTTGCAAAAACTTCCATTTTTCTCCTGCCCTTCCGCCCTGTTTCGACCGCTCTCACCTGTCCGGTGTACTATGATAATGTCTGCTGAGCAGACCGCGCGGCGCTGTGTGCCCATCGGGCTGGAAAACGCTTCCTTTCCCTGTCCCTCCAGAAAAAAATACCGCCTCCTTCCCGCGCATAGAATGCACGCTGTCTCCACATCCTGACCACACCGACAAATGATGGTTCAGGAGGAAAGCTCTATGAAGCAAATCTCAGCCCTGTGTCTGGCCGCCGCTCTGCTGGCGGCTGCCGTGCCGCCAGCCTCCGCCGCGGGCGAGGCCGTCCCCGGCCTCACCCTCTCCTGCGCCTCCGCCGTCCTGATGGAAAAGGAGACGGGGACCCTGCTGTACGAGCAAAATGCCCATGAAAAGCTGGAACCGGCCAGCGTCACCAAAATCATGACCCTGCTTCTGGTAATGGAGGCGGTGGATTCCGGCCAAATTGCTCTGGACGATACCGTCGCGGTCTCGGCCTACGCCGCCGGCATGGGGGGCTCCCAGGTCTATCTGAAGGAGGGGGAGCAGATGACGGTGTCCGAACTCATCAAATGTGTCACCGTGGTGTCGGGCAACGACTGCGCCGTGGCCCTGGCAGAGCACCTGTCGGGCAGCGAGGCCGCCTTTGTGGCCCGCATGAACCAGCGCGCCCAGGAGCTGGGCATGACCGACACCAACTTTGTTAACTGCACCGGCCTGCCCGCCCCGGGCCACGTGACCAGCGCCTATGACATCGCGCTGATGTCCCGGGAGCTGATTTTGCATCACCCCTCCATCCGGGACTACACCACCATCTGGATGGACTCCATCCGGGACGGCACCTTCGGTCTGACCAACACCAACCGCCTGGTGCGCTTTTACCAGGGCGCCACCGGCCTGAAAACCGGCTCCACCGACTCCGCCCTCTACTGCATATCCGCCACCGCCGAGCGGGACGGCATGGAGCTCATCGCCGTGGTAATGAAGGCGCCCACCAGTGCCCAGCGCTTTGAGGATGCCAAGGCGCTGCTGGACTATGGCTTTGCCTCCTACGCCCTGGTCAGCGTCTACCCCGAATCCCCGCTGGCCCCGGTGGACGTACTGCTGGGCACAGTATCCCAGGTGCAGCCCCAGCTGCAGCGGGAGTGCCGCCTGCTGGTGCGCAAGGGGGAAGCCGGCCAGGTAACCACCCGGCTCACGCTCCCCCAGGACCTGGAGGCCCCCGTGGAGCAGGGGCAGATTCTGGGCCGGATGGAGGTCTATGTAGGGGAGGAGCTGCGGGATTCCGTGCCAATCACGGCCGCCCAGCCGGTGGACCGGCTGACGGTGCCCGGCATTTTCTCCCGCCTGCTGCGCCAGCTGCTGATGGCGGGCTGACCTCCGCTCTCTTTCCTCCCGCCGGCCGGGTTCTGCCCGGCCTTACATAGCTGGCCCATCCAGTTTTTGTGTATAAAATCACAGTTTGCACCTATTTTACTTGACTGTACTGGCCATCCGTTGTATAATTTTTATAAATATCAGAGAAAACTTTTGATACTGTATTGTGACTTTTGGCTGATATTTATGTTGAAATGCTCCTACGAGGTGATAAATATGTCCAAATATCAGGAAAACCTCTCCCCTTCCGACCTTTTTTTGGAACTGGAAGCCTTTTCCGAAGGCCGCTCCACCCACGCCTGGCGCTGCTTCGGTTCCCATCCCGCCCGGAGTGAAGACGGGACCGACGGCTACCTGTTCCGGGTCTGGGCTCCCAACGCCCCGCTTGTCTCCCTGATCGGGGACTTCAACGGATGGGACATCAACGCCACCCCAATGGAACAGGTGGAGGGCGGCATCTGGGAGGTCTTTGTCCCCGGCTTACAGCGCTACGACTCCTATCAGTACGCCATCCATACCGAGGACGGCAGCTACATCGGCAAGGCGGATCCCTATGCCTTCCACGCCGAGACCCGCCCCAATGTCTCCTCCAAAATCTACGATCTGGACAGCACCGGCTACCAGTGGAACGACCAGTCCTGGCTGGAGTACCGGGCCAAGAACCCGCCCTACCGCCGCCCCATGAACATCTACGAGTGCCATCTGGGCTCCTGGCGCCGCACCGGCGAGGGGGAGTTCCTCTCCTATCGGGACATCGCCTCCTATCTGGTGCCCTATGTAAAGGAGCTGGGCTTCACCCATGTGGAGCTGCTCCCCGTCACCGAGCACCCCCTGGACGCCTCCTGGGGCTATCAGTGCACCGGCTATTTTGCCGCCACCAGCCGCTTCGGCATCCCGGACGATTTGAAATATCTCATCGACCAGCTCCATCAGGCGGGCATCGGCGTCATTATGGACTGGGTTCCCGCCCACTTCCCCCGGGACGCCTTCGGCCTGTATCACTTCGACGGCGGCCCCACCTATGAATACGCCGACCCCCGGAAGGGAGAGCACCCCGACTGGGGCACCCAGGTCTTTGACTTCGGCCGCAGCGAGGTACGCTCCTTCCTGTTTTCCTCCGCCATGTTCTGGCTGGAGGAGTACCACATGGACGGCCTGCGGGTGGACGCAGTGTCCTCCATGCTGTATCTGGACTATGGCCGCCGGGACGGGGAGTGGATGCCCAATGTCAATGGGGGCAAGGAGAATCTGGAGGCCATTGATTTCTTCCAGAAGCTGAACACCGCCATCTTTGCCGCCCATCCCGATGTGCTGATGATCGCCGAGGAATCCACAGCCTGGCCCAAGGTGACCTATCCCGTGGACGACGGCGGCCTGGGCTTCAACTTCAAGTGGAACATGGGCTGGATGAACGACATCTGCCACTACATCAAGCTGGACCCCTA
>JAHYYS010000023.1 GCA_019424865.1 bacterium | reverse complement strand
AGAGGGGCGCGTAACTGACCACATTGAGAGCATAGCGTGTCATGACTACCATGCGGTCCGTAGGTTGGCAAAACACACGCCATTTATCCCTTAAGTCGGTGCGATCCGCCACATGAAGGGCCAAAAGGTCCGCTGCGATAGGGTAGCATTTTCTATACAGCGGCTGGCATAGGTGGCCAGCCGCACATTTTTGTCCGCTTTAAAGGTGGAAATCCCTTTAATCAGACCGATCGTTCCAATGGAAATCAGATCGTCAGGGTCTCCGGACTGGGCGTAATACTTTTTAACAATGTGCGCCACCAGACGCAGATTGTGTTCCACCAGGATGTTTCTGGCCTCCAAATCTCCGTTGGCACAGCGCTCCAGATATTCCCGCTCCTCCGCGGCCTTCAGCGGCCGGGGAAAGGAGCCGCCCGAAGCAGACAGGCGCAGTGTAAAAAACAGCCCATTCATAATCAGACAGATTGCCGGCGAGAGCATTGACGCAACACCTCCGGTACACCGTATTCCAGGAACGCCCGTCCCTATTCCCGCTTTTTCCCCATTGAGTGTTATGGCGGCTGTGGTCTGGGCAACAATCTCCTGTACTGGAAAACATTTTGCATTGCGGAAAATGCGCCGTTCGGTATACTGGAAGGGCGAAGATCCCCGCCGCTGAAAATCCACCAAGGAGTGAATGCTGTGAAACGACGAGGCCTCTCCGCAGCCTTATGCTGCTTCCTTGCCGCCCTGGCTCTGTTTTCCGTCTCGGCCAGTGCGGGAAGGTTCAACATGACCTACTTATATTTCGGTTCACCCTCCGCCTATGTCCAGAGGGTAGAGCAGGCCAGAGGAGCTCTGGATGAAATTTCCCCCAACTATTTTAACTTGAACGAAGATGGAACGTTGAATGTTACAGACTCCGGCATTTCCGAATTTGTCTCCCAGATGCATGCCCGGGGCATCCGGGTGGTTCCCTTTTTGAGCAACCACTGGGATCGGGCCCTGGGAATCAAAGCGCTGGAGAACCGGGAGCAGCTGGCAGACCAGATTGCCCAGGCGGTGAAGCAGTACAACCTGGACGGCATCAACGTGGACATTGAAAACGTGACGCACCTGCATCGGGACGACTACTCCAGGTTTGTGGAGCTGCTGCGCAGAAAGCTTCCCAAGGACAAGGTTGTAGCAGTGGCGGTAGCTGCCAATCCGTACAGCCTGACCACCGGCTGGCACGGCTCCTATGACTATGCCCGCCTGGCCAAGAGTGCGGATTATCTGATGCTTATGAGCTATGACGAGCACTACCAGGGCGGTGAACCCGGTCCGGTGGCAAGTCTGAGCTTTATGGAGCGCTCTATCCAATACGCCCTGAAATATGCCCCGGCGGAAAAGCTGGTGCTGGGCTTCCCCTTTTTTGGACGGATCTGGAGCGACCAGGGGACCCTGATGAAGGGGCATGGCCTGAGCGAAACCCAGATCCAGAGCCTGGCGGCCCAGTACGGGGGGAAGACAACCCAGGACAGCGCCACCGGCTCCGCCTATACCCGCATCACCGTGACCGCCTCGGACAAAAAGCCGGTGGTCAACGGCATTACGCTCACAGCCGGAAGCTATACCATCTGGCATGAATCGGAGCAGTCCAAAAAGAGACAGCTGGCCCTGGTGGAGCAATACGACCTGCTGGGAGCCGGCAGCTGGAGCCTGGGGCAGGAGACCCCGGACACCTGGAATTATTTTTCCCTTTGGCTGAACGGGCTGCCCTATGCGGATACCCAGGGACACTGGGCGGTGCAGCAGATTATCTCGGCCGCGGAGCGGGGACTGATGGCGGGCGTTTCGTCCACCGCCTTTGCCCCCGACCGCTCCCTTACCCGGGCGGAAGCGGCAGTTGTGCTGTGCCGTCTCTTTGACCTGTCTCCCGCCCCATCCAGTCAGAAGGATTTTTCCGATACCCGGCAACACTGGGCGCGCACTTACATCCGGACCGCACAGTATCACGGCCTGGTGTCCGGTGTGGGCGGCAACCGCTATGCCCCGGACAGCCCCGTTTCCCGGCAGGAGATGGCCGTCATGCTGGACCAGGCCCTCTCCCTGAATGTCTCTGTTCCGTCCCGCAGCCCCTTCCCCGATGTCAGCCGCCAGGAGACCCCCTGGTCCTATCAGGCGATTCTGCGCCTTTACCAGGCGGGCATTCTCTCCGGCTTTGACGACGGAACCTTCCGCCCTGCAGCCCGGCTCTCCCGGGCCGAGCTGGCCGCCATGCTCTATAACATTGAAACGAGCTGATGGCAAAAAAGCCCTCCTGCAAGGAGTTCCGCCGTCCGCAGACGGCGGAATAAAATAAAATCCAGTCATTTCCAAGGACATGCGCCTGGGAAATGACACCTCTCACGAAATTTTGGGCGACAATTTCCCAAGAAATCGAGCCTGAAATTTCGTGCGGCCTACTCGAAAAAGTGGCTTGTCAATTTCTATCAATTGACAAGCCACTTTTTCGACAGTCTCAGAGGTGTGACGCTTTTTATAAAGCGTCACACCTCTTTTGGCACGTTGGAAGCCGCGCAGTGAGGCGGGCGTGTTACGGATCGCAGGTACCGCAGGGGGAGTAGCCCCGGGCGATCAGATCCTCCCGGGAGCCCGTATACTCCTGCTTGTTTTGTTCGCTCATATTGCTCACACCCGGGCAGTCCGGAAGATGAAATTTCATGGAGCTGGTGTTAAGGACATAGTGCTGTCCCGCGCCGCTCTGGCCGGCATCGGGCTGTTCCGTCCCCTCCGGCCAGCTTTCCCCTGTGGCATAGTCGATGGTGACACCGGGCTGGACATTGTAGCAGTAGACGTGGAAACAGATGCCTTCGCCCTGGTCCTCCACACTCTGGGCCTCCATCTCCACGCCGCTGGCCACCAGATTGTCCCCATCAAAGATGGGGGTGACCCGATAGAGCACATGGTTTCCGGTCTCCTTTACGTAGTCCGCCACCATGTTTTCAAAGGGCAGCATGCCCTCTACATTCAGATACCGGGTGCCGGTAATCAGGTTCTGTTCGTTGGCATTTTCCCCCGTCAGCTGAAAGCCGATGAGGTGGCAGCGGTTATACAGGTACTCCCCGTCATATTCCCGGTTGATCCAGCCTGTGGGAGTCACAGAGCTGATGCTCTCCCGGTCCTCTGTCGGCATCAGCTCCTGGCATACGTTGGCCCAGGCGGTGGTGCAGCGGCCCAGGCTGTCCAGCGGACCATACTCCTCAAAGGCCTCTTGGGTGAGATCGTCGGGGTCAAAATTGGGCGTGTTTTGATTTAACTCGACCCAGGGGCTGCCGTCATAGGCGGGGATGGAGTCCAGTGTAACGCTGCTCTGGGTCCGGGCCGCGGGCTCCTGGGCGCAGCCGTTGAGCAGCAATGCGCACAGCAGGGACAGCGCCAGACACAGGCGGGAGAGGGGAGAGGTGCTACGAGTGTTCACGGTAATACGCCTCCAGGGTGATTTTGGGGTGGGAGAAGCCGGGGAACTCCTCCCGGGCGCGGCAGGTCCAGCCCGCCGCATTCAGGTCCAGGGGAAATTTGGTATCAAAGGGATAGGTTCGGTTCCAGCGCAGCAGGAAGACCCGGGAGATCCGCTCTGAAAAGGGGAGAATATCCGCGTCCTCCACAAAGCACAGCTCCTCCGGACCGGCACAGGCCAGAAAATCGGGCGACACCCGCAGCCCGCCGCTCGGCGGGCATTCCTGGAACAGGCCCTGGCTGTATGGGCTGACCCACAGGGGGCCCTGGCCCGCCAGCTGAACAATGCGCCGGGTTGCCTCCCGGTCCCGGCTGAGCCTGCGGGCGTGGAACAGCATGCCCATCCGGTCCTCCACACAGACGATCAGACGCATAGGGGATCCTCCTCTTTTTCGGCTGCCCAATGGGGACGGCGGAGGTCAGTCCTCCACCAGAATGGCATTGGGATAGACGCGCTCCATCCGTTCGTTGGGGAAGCGCTGATCCAGCAGGGTCTCCAGGGCATTCTCGGCGGGGGCGCCTGTGTTGACGCGCTCGGTATACCGGGCCAGTGCCAGGGCGGATACCGCCATGTTCACCAGCATAAACACCACGATGATCCAGGTGCCGGCCCGTCCCACCGACATGGGCAGCTTTTCAATCCAGCCGGACAGGCGGGGATAGATGCCCTTCAGCCATACCACAGCGGCAATGCCCCAGAAGAAGCAGTACAGCAGGTTGATGCGGCCGCCCAGGTTGAAGGGCAGGTGGCTGTAATCCCAGAATACCGTGCCGAATACCAGCTCGGACAGCACGGAACAGATGTACTCATAGGCGCCGCCCGCCACGGTGCCCACCAGAAAGACATATCGGTCGCTCCGATCCCGGTATTTATACAGCACGGCCGTAAGCAGCACCGCCCCGAACCCCCACACGATGGAGAAGGGGCCCCAGACCAGGCTGCTGCGGCTCATCCATACCCCGGTGGTCAGGCGGCAGAAGATGGTCTCAATAATATCGCCCAAAAAGGCGGCGATGAGGAACAGATAGACCATCTTGTGGAAGCCGCATCCCTTGGCAAAGACATTGTCCCGCTCCGGGGGCGTTTTGGCGGCCGCCTTTTCCCGCAGGTGCTCCCGGTCCAGTCCCGGATAGGCCCGGGCCACACGGCGCTGGACCGCGCGGGTCACCGCGTTGTCCAGTGCGTCCGTCAGGCGGCGGAGCAGGCGGGAGAGCTCGCTGGGCTCCCGGACACTCTTGCCCAGCTGGAACAGGGCGGCAAAGGATGCGGTCATGTCCACCGCCAGCAGGATATAGGACGCCAGCAGGATGATATCTCCAATCTGCCGGGGAATCAGATCCGTCAGGGCCGCCAGGATGGGGTTGCCCACAAAGATGCACAGCAGGGCGGAGATGCCCCAGACAATGGCATAGGTCAGACTGATATAGCCCTCAAACTGAAAGCGGTGATTGGAATAGTCCCACCACCGCTCGCCGGTGAGCTTCTGGAGGAACACGCCGGTGAACAGCTCCAGCGCAGTGGCGATGACCATGCCGAAGAGGAACAGAAAGAAGGGGGCGCTGCGCAGCTCGGGCAGAAAGACGGAAAAGAGAACCGCCGCCAGGCCGTAGACAGGGGAGAGGGGGAGGTTCAAAAAGCCGCGGTTGATCAGCCGCCGCCGCTTGGCCGCCGCCAGGACCGTCTCAGCCACCCAGCCCAGAAAGGCATAGACCAGAAAAAACCAAAGCAGTTCATAAGCAGTATATTCCATGTGAGCTCCTTTATCCGATCGGTTTGTGTCCGGAAGATTCCGGCAGAAGAGAAAATGAAGCCGCCAGCAGGCGGTCCAGCTCGGCCCGGGTATAGCACCCGTTGAGCACGGCCAAAAGGGCGTTGGCGCTCATGTGCTCGGGCAGCTCCAGATGCTTCAGCAGCGCCCGGCGGCGCAGGGCGCTGTCCGGTGTGCCGGTCAGCCCGGCGGCAAACAAATCCGCCTTGGTGAGCGGGGGAACGGCGCCGGTCTGCCCGCTGCCGTCCTCCTCCAGCACGGTGACCCCGGCCCGGCGCAGGGCCTGCTCCAGCACCTGGGGCGGCATTCCCTCCACCCCCAGCTTGCCCTCGCGGCCGGCCCGGCGCTTCCTGCGCTCCTTGCCGTACCGGTCTGGGATATAGGCGTGCTTGACCTGCTCCGGGGGAACCGCGCCCCGGATGCGGTTTCGAATGACAAAGCCCGCCCCGTCGGAGTCGGTGAGCACCACCAGCCCCCGGCGCTGGGCCGCCCGCCGCAGCAGGGCCATCTGCTCCGGATTGCGGAAAATGCCGAAGCCGGACGTCTCTAAAATCAGGGTGTCCACCACCTGGGACAGGGCGTTTTTGTCATACCGCCCCTCCACCACAATGGCTTCCCGGATACGGAACATGGGATACCTCCTTCTGCGGGTTCAGGCCGCCGCCTGGTTGGCCAGCTCCAGCAGCAGCTGGGTCAGCAGCTCCTGCCCGTCCCGGCCGGTGGACTTCATGGCCAGATCGGTCTGGCCGCACCGCACCACCGCCCGCCGGCACCAGGCCAGAGTGAAGCGCTTGGCGCTGCGCATCAGCTTATCCGCCGGATAGGGCTTGAGCCCCCACAGCCCGGCCACCCAGCCCGGGCCCTTGCCCGTCTCCAGAGCCAGCCGGGCGGCGTACAGCTGCCGCATCTGCCGCCCCAGGGACCACATGATCTTCACCGGGGGCTCCTGCATCTGATACAGCTCCCCCAGCACCTGGGCCGCCCGGTCAAAGTTTCCCTCGCCGATGGCGTCCGTCATGCGGAACACCACCGCGTCCAGCTGGGGCGTGGCCACCGCCTCGATATCCTGGCGGGTGATGCGGGGCCCCTTGGCATAGGCGCCCACCTTTTCAATTTCTCCGATGAGGTTTGTCATCAAATCACCGCACAGAAAGATAAAGTCCAGCGCCAGATGGGAGTCGATGTCCTTTCCCAGGGCGCGGAAGCGCCGGCGCACCCAGTCCACCAGATCCCCCTGGTCCTGGCGGGCAAAGTTCACCACAGTGCCATACTGCTTCAGGGCGGCGGCCAGCTTGGTGCGGGCGTCCCCCTTATAGTCAATGAGATCGTACAAAAAGCCCAGACAGACATACTCCGGCAGCTGGGAGAGGATGCGGATATAGGCCTCCCGGTCCTTTTCCCCCGCCTTGAACAGGTCGAAATCGGTTACCAGAACCAGGGTGCGCTCCCCCATCATGGGCAGACAGTCCACGGCCTCCTCCAGTGCGTGGGGGGACATGTCCCGGGCGCTCAGCTCGTGGAGGTTGAAGGTGCCCATTCCCCCGGTGAGAACCCGCTCCTTCAGCCGGCCCAAATAGTGGTCCCGCAGATAGGTCTCCTCCCCGTGGAATACATACAGCCGGCCCGGCTCACCCTTGGACAGGTCCTGTTTCAGCTTCTGATAGCCGGCGCTGTCCGGCTTGGCTTTGGGGGGCATGGCCCTCCCTCCTTTTCTTCAGTGAGTATGGTTGGCCCGTCCGGACACGGTGACGGTGCCGGACAGATCGGTGCGGTAGATGGCGGCGCCGGCCTGGGCCAGACGCTCCAAAGTCTCCTGGCCCGGGTGCCCATAGTGGTTGTCCCGTCCCACGGAGATCAGCGCGAATTCGGGCTGCACCTGCGCCAGCAGTTCTGCCGTGGTGGAGGTTTGGGAGCCGTGGTGGCCCGCCACCAGCACGTCCACCTGGGGCAGCTGGGTGTGGGCCAGCAGCTGCGGCTCCACCTGGCCGCTCATATCCCCGGTGATCAGGGTGCTCAGCGCCCCGAACCGGGCCAGAACGGTCAGGCCCAGCTCGTTGGTGTCGCTGCTCCGGCCCAGCGGGGGGAAGAGCGTCAGCGTGCCGCCGTCCTCCAGGGTATAGGTGGTGTCCGTCTCAATCAGGCGGATCTGACACCCCTGCGCCTGGGCCGCGGCCAGAATTTCAGCCCGCAGGGGGCTGTCCTCCTCCACATTGGGGAGGGCCACCGTGTCCACCTCCAGACGGCGCAGCAGCTGGGGCACCCCGTTGGCGTGGTCATCGTGAAAGTGGGACATCACCAGCAGATCCAGCCTGTCCCAGCCCTGGGACTGGAGATAGTCGGCCGCCAGGTCCCCGGGGTTGTCCGCACTGTCTCCGCCGCAGTCCACCAGCGTGAGAAACTGCCCCGACCGCAGCAGCACGCTCTGCCCCTGGCCCACATCCAGGGCGGACACCGAGGCGTCGCCCAGCTGGGCGGAGGCGGAGGAGAGCACCAGGGACAGGCACAGCGTCACAATTCCGGCGCACACCGGGGTAATCAGCCGCTTTCGGCCCCGGTACAAGGCCGAGACCATCAGCAGGCACAGAAAGATCAGCCATGCCCGATAATAAAAGGAGTTCGTAGGCAGGGCGGCAAAGGACAGCCGTCCCAGGGCGTTGACCGCCCATTCCAGATAATCGGCCAGGGTGAGAAAGGGGAGCGCCAGCGCGCAGGCCAGGCCGGGGAGAAAGACCCCGACCACCCCCAGCACAAGGCCGCCGGCGAACAGCACAGACACTGCCCACAGGGTGAGCAGGTTGGACAGGGGAGAGATCAGGGAGATCGTTTGAAAGTGGAGGGCCACCAGGGGGACCGTCAACACGGAGGCACCCAGGGTGGAGGCCAGCGTGGAGATCAGAAAATTGGGGACGGCCATCAGCAGCCGGAGAAGCCGGCCCTCACGGGGGCGATCCAGGCGGAGTGCGGAGCGCAGGCAGCGCTGAATGGGTTCGGCGGCCAGCTGAATCCCCGCCACCGCCGCAAAGGAAAGCTGAAGCCCGATGTGGGCGGCGGAGAAGGGGTTCCAGGCCAACAGCACCATCAGCGCCGCACCCAGGGCGGTGGGGCCGTCCCGCTCCCGCTCCAGCAGAGGCGCGGCCTGGAGCATCAAGATCATCACCGCCGAACGCAGCACCGAGGGGGTGTTCCCCGCCACGCCGCAAAACAGTACCACGCATACGGCGGTGACGGCAGCGGTGCCCCGCTTGCCCCGCCCCAGACTCAGGGACAGCAGGGAGGCCAGAAATGCCAGATGCATCCCGGACACCGCCACTGTGTGGGACAGGCCGGTGCGCTGAAGGGAGGAGGTAAACTGGTCCGTCAGGTTGTCCCGGTTGCCTGTGACCAGCGCCAGAATCAGCGGGGCCTGTTCCGGGGGAAAGGCCGCCTCAATGCCCTCCTTCAGCTGCCGGGACAGCAGCGCCGCCCAGCACCACAGGGGAGGTCGCTCCGGCCGCCGGATCTCCAGCCGGCCATAGGCCTCCCCCTGCAGAAAGATGCCCTTGGCGGTGTAGTAGGTGATCGCCTCGCCGGAGAAGGTCCGGTCGCCCAAGGTCCAGTGGGTGACGGCCTGGATCCGATCTCCCGGGCGCAGCTGGGCCCCCTGCTCGTCCACATAGACCACGGCGGACAGCTTGACCCGGGAGGGCGTGTCCACCCGGACCAGAACAGAATAGCCGCCGTACTCCGTCGCCTGGGGCCAGTCGGCGGCCGCACCGGTCATGACCGTGGTCCGGTCGTCCAATGCCTGGGCCGGCCGGAAGAAAATAAAAGCATAGGCCTGGGTCCACAGCCATCCCGCCGCCAGGCCGCCCAGCACCAGCGCCGCGGCCAGCAGACGCCGGCTCTTCCGCCGGCGCAGCAGCAGACCGCACACCAGACACAAGAGCGCCGCCCCGACGCCCAGTGGCAGCAGCGCGCCGCCGGGCAGCAGGTAATTGGCCGCAAACACCGCCCCGGAAAAGGAAAAGGCCGCGATGGCCAGCTTGCGCATCGGGTGTCTCCCCCTTTCTCTCTGGTGCGGGACAGGGCCCCGGGCCATATAAGCGCCCATCCGGTTTTGAAGCTTGAGGGGCGCGGAGGATCTCCGCGCCCCTGACGTGAGTTCGTATGCCGACAGCCAAAATCAGCAGCAGCCGTTATTGCAGCCGCAGCCATTGTTGCAGCCGCAGCCGCTGCCGCCCCAGCTGTTGCCGCCGCAGCAGCAGCACAGGATGATGATCAGGATGATGATCCACAGGCAGCCTCCGCCGCCCCAACCGTTATTGCAGCACCCCATTTGAGTACCTCCTGATATGAAGTTTTAAAGAGGGCTCTTTGCCGCTCTCATTCCATCATATGGTCCAGGGGCAGAATGGGTTCTGCCGATTACAGAAATTTTTCCGCAAAGCCCCGCAGCATGGCGGCTACCTCCGCACGGTTGGCGCTGCGCTGGGGGCTGATGGTCAGGGCATCGGTGGAGGAGCTGCTGATAATCCCGTCGGCCACAGCCCAGGACAGGGCGTCCCGGGCCCAGACATTGGACTGTTCCAGGTCCTGATAGCCGGACAGGTCGGCCCGGCGGCTGAGATCCAGCCCCAGATAGTCGGAGCCGAAGCTGTACAGCAGCACCACAACCTGCTCCCGGGTGACCTGAAGGCCGGGACCGAAGGTGTTCGGGCCGGTGCCCGCGGTGATGCCCTGAGAGGCGCCCCAGCGCACATAGGAGGCGTACCAGGCGCTGTCAGGCACGTCGGAGAAGGCGGCGTCGGCGGCGTTCAGCTCGGCCTCCGGCGCGCCCGCCATCTGGTAGAGCACCGTCATCAGCATGGCCCGGTTCATGGCCTCTCCCGCGCCGAAGGTGTGCTCGCTCATGCCGGAAAACAGCCCATTCTCATAGACATAGCGCACCGGCCCATAGTACCAGTCGGTCTGGCTCACGTCATAAAAGGGCAGGGGATTTTCCATGCCCGCCGCTGCCGTATAGCTCCCCTGAAGGCCCAGCCGGGCCGCGCCGGAGAGCACCGTCACCTGGGCGGTGGTATCTTCCCCCACCAAATAGCGGTGTCCCGCGGTCAGCCGGGTGCCCGAGGCCACCGTGCTGCCCTGGGTCACATCCACAACAGCGCCGCCGTGGGTCACCTGAGCGCTTCCCTCCGTCAGGAGGAAGCCCGCGCCGGTGGGCAGAGAGACGGTCTGTCCCTCGGACCAGTCCCGGGGGCGCAGATCCGCGCTGTACAGCGCGCCGGAACTCCCCGTGGCCTGGGATACCAGCTCCTGCTGGACCTGATCCAGCTGGGACTTGGCCGCGTCATAGGTCTCCTGCAGCTTCTGGTTGGCCGCGGTCTCGCCCTGGCTGACCGCCTTGGGCAAAAACGTCTGCGTCAGATAGTTCAGGGAAATCAGGCTGTCTCCGGAGGACAGGGCATAGGCCCCGCAGGCCAGCACAGCCAGACACAAAGCGGCCGCCCAAAGCCGCCGCAGCTTTTTTTTCATTTTGTCTCCTCCTTGGTCGTGTCCTCCCGCTGGGAGATCATATAGCTCAGCGCCAGAAGGCTGTCGGAAAAATGCACCGACTCCACCACAACCTCCCGGCTGTTCAGGGAAATCTCATAGTTGGTAAAGTTCCAGATGCCTTTCACCCCGGCGGCGGCCAGCCGCTCGCCCATCTCCTGGGCGGCGGAGATGGGCACCGTCAGCATGCCCACGCTGACCTGGTGCTCCCGGATAAACTGCTCCAGCGTGTCCGCGTGGTACACCGGAACGCCCCCAATCCGCGTGCCCACCAGCAGGGGATTGACATCAAAGGCGGCCAGAAGCCGAAAGCCGTTGCTGGAAAACTTGAAGTTCTCTATAATGGCCCGGCCCAGGTTGCCGGTGCCCAGCACCACCACGGTGTGGCCCCGGTTGATGCCCAAAATTTCCCCGATTTCCTCCTTCAGGCTGTCCACCTTATAGCCGTAGCCCTGCTGGCCGAACTCGCCGAAGCAGAAGAGATCCTGTCGGATCTGGGAGGCGGTCAGCCCCATGGACTTTCCCAGCGCACTGGAGGAGATGCGCACGGTCCCCGCCTCCTGCAGCTCAGACAGCTGGCGGTAATACCGGGGCAGACGGCGAATCACCGCCGTGGATACCTTCGCATTTCGTTTCATCTCGCAGCGCTCCGTTCTTTGGGGGACGCCGGGGCGGCGTCTCAAGTCTCTACTCCGTTACAGTTTAACCGATAGCGCCCGCCCTGTCAAATCCTTTTCCTGTCTTTGCGCAGCAGGTCCGGCAGGATTTCCGGGCAGAAAAAAGCCGCGCCGGGGGCGCAAGCCCTCCGGCGCGGCAGGTGCCGCCGGTTCAGCGGTAAAATTTGTGGTTGCCGATGACGGCCACGCACTCCTTGTTGCGGGAGGCCCAGCTGCCGGAGGCGGAGTCAAAGTACAGCGCACCCGCCGTCTCCTCCACCACGCCGCCGTCCAGAACCAGCTTGGCGGCGATGACGCTGGTGGCGGTGGGGGTGCGGTCGGCCAGCTTGCCGGCGCGGTAAGTGGTGAACTGGTTTTTCTGGGCCAGCACGCCCTCCACCGTGTTGGGGTAAATGGGGCTGGCCACCCGGTTCATCACCACGTTGCCCACCGCCATCTGCCCCTCCAGGGGCTGATTGCCGCTCTCCGCCGTAATCACGCGGGACAGCCAGAACAGGTCCTCCTGATTGTAGAAGGAGTCGCCCGACTGGATGGCGCCGCTGCCCCGGGTGACCGTCACCGTGCCGGTGGCGGCGTCCCAGCCCACGGCGGCGTCAAAGGCTTTGGCCACCGCCCACAGGGGGACGGTCAGCCGTCCGTTCACCATCTGGACCTGCTCCGGGATATACAGGTACCGGCCGTTGGCCACCAGATAGAGCTGACCGGCGCGGGCGGTCAGGGACAGCTTGCTGGTGGTCACAGTGGCCGTGGCGCTCCCCGCGTCCCAGGAGACCTGAGCGCTGGGGTCCAGGGCCAGGGCCATGGGGGCCAGGGCTACATAGGTCACTCCGTCCAGCGCGTACCGGCCCACGTCAGCAGAGGCGTGAACCCCGTCGACAAGCAGTCCGCTGTCCGTGCTGTCCGCCATGGAGATGGGGCTGGCGCCGGCGGCCGCGGGGACCGCCTCGCCGGAGACCTGCGCAGAGGTCAGGTTTGTCTCAAGCGCCGCGGCAGAGGCCGCAGCGCTCTCCTCCTCAGCCAGCAGAGAGGCCGGCTGCTGCTCGGGCGCTTTCCCGGCGCCCATCAGGAGGAGTAAGGCAAAGGCGCACAGCAGCGTGGAAAATAGCTTGCGTGTCATTGTCTACACTCCTAAAGAAACAAAATTTTGTCATTTTGATGACAAGAAAAAGCAACTGACTGTTACTTTTGTTACCATATTGTAACCAATTGTCTCTCTGGGCGCAAGGGCAAAATTGACCATACTTGGCAGGCTAAAGTTGTGTAATTTGTCTGTATTGATCAAGAATTTACGGAATTTTGACGCTTTTCTGCCCTTTCTGACGGGGAGCGCCCCAATTCCCCAACCCAGCCGTTTTCCCTCTGCGGACACCGGGAGGCCCTGGACAAGACGGCCGGGCGGGAGGGGTGGGGGAGGGGAATCAACGGGGAGGCGGGCGCTTTTCTGTCCGCGCCGATCCGGGTTGAAACAGTTGGATGCGGCCGCCCAGCGGGCGGCCGCATCCAAACGGAAGCGACTCAAAGGCGCTGTTTCTGCACAGGAAGAAGCCTGACTCAAATGCCCCGGTTCAGGGTCTTGCGCAGGCGGATTTTGCCCGCCAAGGCCTGATCAATCAGGGAGAGGAACTGTTCCCTATCCTCAGGCAGGCCGCCCTTCAGGGGGAGGTAGTTGGAGGCGTGGTTGCTGGTGAAGTGCAGAGGGTTCACATCCAGGTGCTCAATGAGCAGCCGGCACTCCTCCAGAATGTGGTCCGGGGAACAGACCTTGAACCGTCCGGCCAGCACCTCGTCCCCCAGCGGGGTGCCCTTGGCGGGGGCGAAGGTCATGGCGGACAGGTGGCGGGGCTTCATCTCATTGATCATATTGGCGGTGGACAGAATGTGCTCCTCCCAGTCCCCGTCCGCTCCGGTAATGCCCAGAATGACGGTGACCCACAGGTCGATTCCCGCCTCCACCAGGTTCTGCCCCGCCTGGAGCATCTGCCGGGCGGTGCAGCCCTTGTTGATGAAGCGCAGCACAGCCTCACTGCCGCTCTCCACCCCCAGATAGGCCCGGCTCAGGCCCGCCTGATGGAGGATCTTCAGCTCCTCCACGGACTTGGACAGGGTGCTGCGGGGACCGGCGTATACGGTCACCTTCTCCAGGTGGGGGAAAGTGCGGTACAGCTTGTGGAGGATTTTCAGCATCTCCTCTGTTTTGATGATGATGGCGTCCCCATCCATCAGGAACACCCGCTGCAGCCCGGGACCGTAGTACTCACGGGCCATGTCGATGTCCTCCAGAATTTCACCGGTGGGACGGATGCGGAACTTTTTCTCCTTGTACATGCCGCAGAAGGTGCACTTGTTGTGGGAACAGCCGATGGTGCACTGAAGCAGATAGCTCTTCCACTCTCCTGGGGGACGGTAAAGCAGGTCGCTGTCGTAACGCATGATGTTTTGTCCTTTCTGCTGCGGGCGGGTCAGACCTCTGCGGCCTGACCGTCCCGGAATACTTTGCGGATGCTCTTTTCCGCCTTGCTGCGGGGGAGCATCACCTCGTGGCCGCAGCCCTGACACCGCAGCTTGAAATCCATGCCCACCCGCAGGACCAGCCACTCCTGGCTGCCGCAGGGGTGGGCCTTCTTCATCTTCAGAATGTCGTTGACGTGGATGTCCATACCAGACCTCCCTTTGTGCTCCAAAACGGGGCGGAGCCGAAGCCCCGCCGAAAATCCAACCATATCAATTATAGGGGGCTCCGCTGGGAATGTCAACGGAAAAGCGGGCGGCGCGCCGGGGCGAGAAGAAAGGACAGCCGCTTTTCGCGGCTGTCCTTCTGGGAAGACATTATTCCTCAGGCTCAAAGTGGCTCTTGTCCGCGCCGCACAGGGGGCAGGCATAGTCGTCGGGCATGGGGCCCTCGGTGGCCTCATCATAGATGAAGCCGCACAGATCGCACACATACTTCATGGTACAAAGCGCTCCTTTCTGATCGTAAATAAACGTATCGGATATGGCATCGCAGTCAGCGAAAAACCAGACAGTCAGGCCAGCGGTTCGAAGTCGCTGGCGGGCCGGCGGCAGATGGGGCACACGAAGTCCGCCGGCAGGGCGTCGCCCTCATAGATAAAGCCGCAGATTTTGCACACAAAGCCCCGGGGCTTGGCGGTCTGCTCCGCCTGGACGGGGGCGGGCTCCTCGCCCCGGACGGAGGCGGCCAGCTCCTGGGCCAGCGCGTCCAGCTCCTGCTCCTGGCCGGGGGCCAGGGCCGACTTCATGGTGACAGGGGCCTCCAGCACCTCCATATTCTTCATGCCGGCCAGGATCTGGGCCATCAGCTTGCCGCTGGCGGGGGCCCAGGAGCCGTTTTGAATGAGCGCCACCTTCCGGTTCTGCAAGTTGTGGTGGGACAGCTCGTGGAGCAGATTTTCCATGGAGGTAAAAATTCCGTTGTTGTAGGTGGTGGAGGCAAACACCAGATGGCTGTACCGGAAGGCCTCGGAGAGCACATAGGAGGGGTGGGTGATGGACACGTCGTACATATCCACCGGCACGCCCCGCTCAGCCAGGCGGCAGGCCAGAATATTGGCCGCAGTCTCGGTGTCGCCGTAGACGGAGGCAAAGGCGATGAGCACGCCCTGCACCTCCGGCTCGTAGGCCGCCCACTTGGCGTACTTGTCCAGAATGACGTCCAAATCTCTGCGCCACACCGGTCCGTGGAGGGGGCAGATCATCCGGATGTCCAGCGCGGCGGCCTTTTTCAGCAGGGCCTGCACCTGGGGGCCGTACTTGCCCACGATGTTGGTATAGTACCGCCGGGCCTCGTCCATCCAGTCCCGCTGGAAGTCCACCTCGTCGGCGAAGAGAATGCCGTTCAGGGCGCCGAAGGTGCCGAAGGCGTCGGCGGAAAAGAGGATCTTGTCGGTGCTGTCATAGCTGACCATCACCTCCGGCCAGTGGACCATGGGGGCGAAGGCAAAGGTGAAGGTGTGCCGGCCGGTGCACAGGGTGTCCCCCTCTTTGACCAGCAGAGCCCCGCTGGGGTCGATGCAGTGAAACTGCCGGATCAGATTGATGGACTTGCCGTTGCACACCACGGTGGCCTCGGGGTGGCGCAGCATCAGATCTCCCAGCGTGGCGGCATGGTCGGGCTCCATGTGGTGGACGAACACATAGTCCAGCGCTCTGCCGTTCAGCGCATGCTCCAGATTTTCAAAGAACTGGGACTGGATGGCGCGGTCCACGGTATCCAGCAGGACGGTTTTCTCGTCCAGCAGCAGATAGGAGTTATAGGACATCCCGCGGGGAACGGGATAGGCGGCCTCAAAGCGGGGCAGCTGCCGGTCGTTCCCCCCGATCCACACCAGATCCTCTGTCACCTTGCGTACACAATACATAGACAAGCCTCACTTTCCATTGGCAGGTTTTTTCTGCAGGCATCATACCACAAATTTTCCCCAAAAGATAGTGCGCAGAAGAAAAAAGGTGAAAACGGCGAAACTTACGTTGAAAAAAGCGGAGGAAATGCGTATAATGATGGAGATTGGCCGGCCTTCGCGCCGATAAATTTACCAAGAGAAGGGATGTACCTTCCATGTACCGTATTGACATTATGACATTATTCCCCGATGTTGTGGGAGATATGCTGTGCGAGTCCGTCCTGGGCCGCGGCCAGGAGCGGGGCTATATCCGCATCGAGTGCCATCAGATTCGGGACTACACATTAAATAAACAAAAGCAGGTGGACGACTACCCCTACGGCGGCGGCCGGGGCGCGGTGATGCAGGCCGACCCCCTCTATCAGTGCTGGAAGCACATCTGCGGCGAGGCGGGGGAGCGCATTCACACCATCTATATGTCCCCGGCGGGCCATACCTTCTGTCAGGCGGATGCCCGCCGGCTGAAGGAGGACTACAGCCGGCTGATTCTGGTGTGCGGCCACTACGAGGGCATCGACGAGCGCTTTATTGAGGAGTGCGTGGACGAGGAGATTTCCATCGGCGATTTTGTCATGACCGGCGGGGAGATCCCCGCCATGGCGGTGGCCGACGCGGTGTGCCGTCTGGTGCCGGGGGTGCTCTCCGACCCCTCCTGCTATGAAAACGAGAGCCACTGGAACGGCATGCTGGAGGCCCCCCAGTACTCCCGGCCCGAGGTGTGGCACGAGCGGGCGGTGCCCTCCATTCTCCTGTCGGGCAACCATGCCAAGGTGGACCAGTGGCGGCGCAAGCAGTCCATCCTCCGCACCCGGCAGCGCCGGCCCGATCTGTACCAGAAGCAGGATTTTTCAGCCAAGGAGGATCAGAAGCTTCTGGCCGAACTGAAGGAGGAACGTCCGGATCTGTTTTAAACAAAGCAGGCCGCTGCATATGCTTTTCGCCCCGAAGAAAATTCTTCCGCTTTTTCTTTACAAAGGAGCGCGCATGTGATACACTAATTGGAAAGATATCATATTGAAAATTATATTCGGAGATGGAACGCATGAGTTTTAAAATTGTGGTAGACAGCTGCTGCGACCTGACCAACCAAATGCGCATGGATCCCTGCTTTGTCAAGGTGCCGCTTACTGTGTATGCCGGCGGAAGCACCTTTGTAGACGACGATACCTTTAGCCAGGCCGACCTGCTGTGGGCCATGCGTCAAAGCGAGCAGGCCCCCTCCACTGCCTGTCCCTCCCCTCAGAGCTATTTGGACGCCTATCTGTGCGGGGCCCAGGACATCTATGTGGTGACCCTGTCTGCCCTGCTCAGCGGCTCACATAACAGTGCGGAGCAGGCCAGGGTTCTGCTGGAGGAGGACCATCCGGAGGTCAACGTCCACGTCTTCAATTCCTGTTCCGCCTCCTCCGGAGAGGTGCTGGTAGCACTGAAAATCCGGGAGCTTGCCTCCTCCGGTATGCCTTTCAAGCATGTTGTGCGGGAAGTGGAGCAGTTCATTGCCCAGATGCAGACTCTGTTTGTGCTGGAATCCCTGGAAAACCTGCGGAAAAACGGGCGGCTGACCAAGCTGCAGGCGGTGGTGACCGGGGCACTGAAAATCAAGCTCTTCATGGGGGCCACGCCTCAGGGCGAGATCTGCAAGCTGGGTCAGGCTTTGTCCACCAAGCAGGCCCTGGGAAAGATGGTGGACAGGATGGCTGCCGACCCCCATCACGAGGGCCGTACCCTGGCTATCTGTCACTGCAACTGTCTGGAGCGGGCCTTCCAGGTCAAAACCTGGGTGGAGGCAAAATGCCGCTTTTCCGATATTCTGATTTTGGAGGCCGGGGGGATTACCACTGTCTATGCCAACGACGGCGGCATTGTGGTGGCCTATTGACAAATCCCGTGAAATAGCATACAACTTAAGATAAGACTGTCGAAAAAGCGGCTTGTCAATTTCGATCAATTAACAAGCCGCTCTTTCCTTTTATCCTGATATGATTTAAAATTCGGGGGGATATGCGATGTCGATGACCAGACAGCAGGCCTGGGGCCTGCTGACGCAGTACAACAAGGAGCCCTTTCACCTGCGCCACGCCATTACGGTGGAGCATGTAATGGGCTGGTACGCCCGGGAGCTGGGCTATGGGGCGGAGGCGGACCACTGGGCGCTGGTGGGCCTGCTGCACGACCTGGATTTTGAACAGTGGCCCGAGGAGCACTGCGTCAAGTGCCGGGAGCTGATGCGCCAGGCCGGTGTGGATGAGGATATCATCCGCTCGGCGGCCAGCCACGGATGGGGTATCTGCTCGGAGATCCAGCCCGAGCACGAGATGGAAAAGGTCCTCTTTGCCGCCGACGAGCTCACCGGCCTGATTGGGGCCGCCGCCCTGATGCGGCCCTCCAAAAGCGTGGCCGACATGGAGCTGAAGTCCCTGAAGAAGAAGTTCAAGGACAAAAAGTTTGCCGCCGGCTGTTCCCGGGATACCATCACCCAGGGGGCCCAGCTGCTTGGCTGGGATCTGGACAAGCTGCTGGACCTGACGCTGAAGGCCATGCAGGCGGAAGAGGCGTCCATTGAGGCCGCGGTGGCCGCCATCCCGGCGTGACTCCGGTCTGCCCATGCGCCGTCCGCGCAAAAATCCCACAGTTTGTCATAATTCCCAACTCAGTTCTTGACAAGGCGGGAAAGATTGTGTTATGATGCACTTTGCAACAAGGGGAGTAGTCGGCGCCTCCATTTTGGGTGCGTGGCATATGCTAACAAGCATGGATGGCCAGCAGGGCCATTCTGGCTATGTCTGAAATGACAAGACCTGTGTTCCTCGGCAGGGATACAGGTCTTTTTCAGTGGGCACAGGCATGGCTGCACACCGGATTTGGCCGGACGTTGTACATAACTCCCTTTCTGGGATGGGGTATGGCCCCCAGCCTTGATGCACAGGAAACTGGAAAGTCTGTGTAAAGAAAAAGGAAAGGATGTTTATGTGGTATGGATTTTAGCTTTTTGTGGGTCAATCTGACGGCCATAACATGGCAGCAGATTGTCATGTATGTGATCGGTGCCGTGCTGATTTGGCTCGCCATCGAGAAGGGGTTTGAGCCCTCTCTGCTGATGCCCATGGGCTTTGGTGCCATTCTGGTCAACCTGCCCCTGTCCGGCGTTATGAACCAGTTCAGCGAGGCGCTGGGCGAGACCCATGGTATCATTGAGTGGCTGTTTGAAGTGGGTATCGAGGCCAGCGAGGCCATGCCCATCCTGCTGTTCATCGGCATCGGCGCCATGATTGACTTTGGCCCCCTGCTGTCTAATCCCAAGCTGTTCCTGTGCGGCGCCGCCGCCCAGGCCGGTATCTTCCTGACCATCATCATCGCGACCCTGATGGGCTTCGAGCTGAAGGATGCCGCCTCCATTGGCATCATCGGCGCCGCTGACGGCCCCACCTCCATCCTGGTGTCCCAGACTCTGGACTCCAACTTTGTGGGCGCCATTGCTGTGGCCGCCTACTCCTACATGGCCCTGGTGCCCATCATCCAGCCCTTTGCCATCAAGCTGGTCACCACCAAGAAGGAGCGGGCCATCCGAATGCCCTATCGGCCTCAGGGCGTGACCCGCCGGATGCGCATCCTGTTCCCCATCATCGTCTCTGTCATTGCCGGTCTGGTTGCTCCCTCCTCCGTGGCTCTGGTGGGCTTCCTGATGTTCGGCAACCTGATCCGCGAGTGCGGCGTGCTGGAGTCCCTGTCCCAGACCGCCCAGAACGATCTGGCCAACCTGATCACCCTGCTGCTGGGCATCACAATCGCTGCCTCCATGAAGGCCGATCAGTTTGTCCAGCCCCAGACCATTATGATCATGTGCCTGGGCCTGGTGGCCTTCGTGCTGGACTCCATGGTGGGCGTACTCTTCGTCAAGATCCTGAACATCTTCACTCCTCACAACAAGATGAACCCCATGGTGGGTGCGGCCGGTATTTCCGCCTTCCCCATGTCTTCCCGCGTAATCGAGAAGATGGGCCAGGAGGCCGACCCCCAGAACCACCTGCTGATGCACGCTGTGGCTGCCAACGTGTCCGGCCAGATCGCCTCTGTGGTTGCCGGCGGCGTGGTGCTGCAGTACTTCGCCAACCTGGGCTGATAGGAGGAATTGATAATGTCTCAAGAAATGATTCAGAATCTGCAAGGCGCAGTCGCCATGCTGCTTCAGGGCATGATCGGCATCTTTGTGGTGCTGGGCATCATTGCGCTGATTGTCTTAGCTATGGGTAAGATGGGCGGCAAGAAGAAGTAAGCGCTGCGTTTTATCACGATTGACAGGCCGGGCGGCATCTGCCGCCCGGCCTGTTCCTTTTTAGACGCCCAGTGGAGGCCAAAAGGAACCCGTCCCTGTTGTTGACCGAAAGCGGAACAGCCGCCCAAACGGGCGGCTGTTCCGCTTTCAGCGCGAAAAGCGGCGGCACGGCAGGAAGCCTTTGTGCCCTGTGCCGCCCGGGGTCAAAGCCAGTCCGAAATCACGTCCCGCAGCCCCACCGGCCCCACCCGGTTGTCCACCAGAAGGGTCATCAGTTCGTCAATGCGGGAGGCGCTGGGGGTGATGCCCGGGACGGTTTCAGCTCCGCCGCCTTCCTCCTCGATGCGCACGCCATAGTTTTCGCAGTACATGTACGGACCCTCCGCCTGCTCCACCGTGAGATAGTAATGGAAGCGGCGGATTTTCCCGGCGTCGTCGGTACACTGCCGGGTTGCAACCTTAAGTTCCATCATCTTGTGCTTCTCCCTGTATAGTTTTTTGATAAAACACATTATATAGTGCTTCGTCGGGAAGGGAAAGAGAAAAATATCGCAGAAAATCCATCGGTTCGCCTCCCTTCGCCGCCGGAGAGGCGGAACCGTTGGGAAGCGGGTCGAAGGGGGCGGAAGGGTGGGGGACGGTTGAGACAGCCTGTACAAAAGTGGGGGCGGAAAATTGTTCGTTCCGCCGGATGACGTGAAAAATGGACACATCCCCTGAGCGGCGGATGTGTCCATTTCAAAATCATGCGGACAGGGAGCCGGCGGAGGCCGCCTATGTACTTACAGCTGGAAATCCTCGTCCCGCAGGTTGGTTCCCGGCAGCTTCACCGGCCGGGGAGGCACCCGCTTGAGCGGGTCATATCGGAAGGAGCGGCAGTGGGACCCGGCCGACATAACCCCCTTTTTGGGACATACAATCTGATCTTCCTCCAGCGCCCGCCCGTGGGCGCAGTAGGCGCACCGGGGCTCAATCTTTTTCTGAAACAGGCTCACAGCAGGGCCACTCCTTTTCATCATACTGTCCCCATTATAATCTATGGCGCGCGCTTTTTCCACTGCTTTTTTTCACCACATAGAGGGCCAGCACCAGAAAGGCCAGCCAAACCGCCCAGGCGGCCGCCGCCGAGATGGTCAGGGCCTGGTGAAAATCCAGATGGGCGATGGCCTCGGTCTGCCGGGCCAGATAGGCGGAGACGGACACCTCCAGGGGCAGCAGACTGGCCATGCCATAGACCAGCAGGGAGGACAGCACCCCGTGCAGCAGCTTGCCCGCCAGATAGGTCCGCAGGGACAGCCCGCTGCCCCCCAGAAAGGCCAGTACCTGGCAGTGGACGGACAGACCGGCCCAGCCCAGCATAAAGGCGGCCATGGACATCCGGCCGGACAGCGCCCCGTCGGTGAGGGAGGACACCCCGGTGGACACCTCCAGCACCCCGGTAATCAGCCGCTCCGCCCACTCCTGGGACAGCCCCAGGGGGAACAGCAGCCGGGAGAGCAGACCGGCCGCGGCGGACAGCAGGCCGGACAGGGTCAGCATGCGCACCGCCACGGTAAAAAACAAAATGAAGGCGCAGATGTTCAGGGTGGACTGCAGAGCGCCCGTGACCGACCTGGTGAAGGCGGCGGGAAAGCTGGCGGTCTGAAATTGGGCCGGAGAGCCGTCTTTCCGCCGGGGGCCCTGGCCGGGCTTGTAAAACCGGAACAGCAGGCCCACAATCAGGGAGGAGAGCAGGTGCGCCAGATAGAGCAGCAGCCCCACCAGCCCGCTGCCAAAGAGCCCCGTCCCCACCACGCCCAGAATAAAGGCGGGGCCGCAGTTGTTGCAGAAGGCCAGCAGCCGCTCGGCCTCGGTGCGGGAGCACTGGCCGCTCTGATACAGCTGGATGGCTGTCCTGGCCCCCACGGGATAGCCCCCCACAAAGCCCAGGGCCAGTGCGGCGGAGCAGGCGCCGTTGACCCGGAACAGCGGGACCATCACCGGCTCCAGCAGGCGGCCCAGATAGCGGGACATCCCCAGCTCCACCACCAGCGAGGACAGGACGAAGAAGGGAAACAGAGAGGGGATCATCACGTTGCCGCACAGCTTCAGCCCGTCCCGCATGGCCTCCATGGCCTGGGCGGGCCACAGCACCAGGGCCAGTGCGGCGGCCAGCAGCCCCAGCCCCAGCAGAAGGTCCCGGTATTTTTGTTTTCCAAGCAGCCGTCCCATATGGTCCCACCTCCGTTGAGCAGCCTCCATGCAAGCTTATGCGGCCGAAAAAATTTTTTGCCTGTCCCAGAAAAATGATGAAACCAAATTGCCCCGGGATGTGTTATAAAGGGTGAGACGCGTTTCACACAAGCTTTTCAGAGAGGAGGGCCGCCTGTGGTTTGTAGCCGACGGACAGCGGATCGATATTACCGACCGGATTGACGAGGAGACCCCCTATCTCTATACATCTGAGGATGAGGCGGGCAACCGGACCTATATCGTGGTTGGGGGAGATCCGCAAAGCTGCGGCTGGATGGAACGGTGGGAGTCCGCCGACGGCGTCAGTGCGGCGGAGGTGTACGACAGCGCAACCGGAAGCGGAGCAGAGGAGCCGGCCTGGCTGGTCAACGCCCGGGCACAGCTGGGACTCACAGGATAAAAGGACTGAGGCGGCGCGCCCACAGGGCGCGCCGCCTCAGCTTGTCAAAGAAGCCCTCCTGCAAGGAGTTCCTGCGGCCGCAGCCGCAGGAATCAAACGAAATCTGTCATTTCCAGTGGCATGTACATAGGAAATAACACCTCTCACGAAATTTTAACCGACAATTTCGCAAGAAATCGAGGCGAAAATTTCGTGCAGCTTAACTCGAAAAGGTGTCTGACCAATTCATTCGGATAGATCAGACACTTTTTCGACGGCCTTGAGCGGCGCGCCCACAGGGCGCGCCGCCTTGCTTTTTGCCCGTGGGGCTGGTATAATGCCAGATACAAAGCAGCGTGGATTCGGCGCGGCCCGCGCCGGACGCGACACTTGGGAGGCAGCATGAAACAACGCAGATCCAAACCCTATGTCCGCAGAGCCGCCGCGGCGGGAGCCCTCGCCCTCACCGCCGCCTTCTGCTGGTGGGAGAACAACGGTCTGACCCTGACCCGGTATCAGTGGTCGTCGCCCAAGGTCCCAAAGGCCGCCGACGGCTTTACCATCGTCCAGGTCTCCGACCTGCACAACCACTCCTTCGGGACGGAGCAGGGAGGGCTGCTCTCTCTGGTGGCCCAGGCCCAGCCCGACCTGATTGTCATCACCGGCGACATTATTGACCGCAACCGGACCGACCTGGGGCCCGCCCTGACCTTTGCCGCTGGGGCCGCCGGCCTGGCCCCCACCTGGTACGTCACGGGGAACCACGAATTCAGCGTGGAGGAGGGGACCCGCCAGACCCTGTTTCAGGGGCTGGCCCAGGCGGGGGTGCACCTGCTGGATGATAATTGGGCACAGCTGGAGCTGCCGGGGGGAGCGCCCCTGCTGCTGGCCGGCGTCTCCGACACCGCGCTGCGGGCGGGGGACGTCCAGAATGTGCTGGCGGCGGCCCGGGCGGAGTCCGGACTGGAGGAGGCCCTGACCCTTCTGCTGGCCCATGAGCCCCAGTATTTGCAGTCCTATGCCGCCGCCGGTGCGGACCTGGTCTTCTGCGGCCACGCCCACGGCGGTCAGATCCGCCTGCCCGCTGTGGGAGGGCTGTTTGCGCCGGGGCAGGGGCCGCTGCCCGAGTACACCGCCGGCCTCTATCAGGCGGAGGAGACCACCATGCTGGTCAGCCGGGGACTGGGCAACAGCGTGTTCCCCCTGCGGGTGTTCAACCGGCCGGAAATTACGGCTCTCACCCTGCGGGCGGAGGGGGCGTAAGGGACATGGAACAGCTGCGACTGGTGGACACCCCGGCCGGCCCCATCACCTATACCCTGGTGCGCAAGCGGGTGAAAAACTGGAATCTGCGGGTGGAGCCCGATGGGGCTGTTCTGCTCTCCGCCCCGAACCGCTGCCCGGCGGATCAGGCCGACCAGCTGATTCGGGAGAAATCGGACTGGATTGTCCGGGCCCAGGCCCGGCTGAGCGCCGTCCCCCAGGGGGAGCTCCTTCCTCCGGCGGAGAAGGAGGTCTGCCTGGCCCGGCTGGCGGAGGCCCTGGAGCGGATCTATCCCCTGGCCGCCCCCCTGGGCGTGGCCCGGCCCCAGCTGCGGATGCGGCGGATGAAGAGCCAGTGGGGCAACTGCCACTGGGCCCAGGGTTACATCACCCTCAACGCCGCCCTGGCCCGCTGCCCGGAGGAGCTGCGGGACTATGTGGCCCTCCATGAGCTGATCCACTTCCTCCACCACGACCACGGCCCCGGCTTCCGCGGCCGGATGGACGCGCTGATGCCCGACTGGCGCCGGCGCAGGCAGCAGCTGAAGGGCTATGCGTCCCTGCTGCGGGACTGAGATTTTTCCTGGAAAGGTGTGACCCATATGGCATATCGCCCTCTGGCGGATGAGATCAGGCCCACCACCCTGGATCAGGTGGTGGGCCAGCGGCATATTTTGGGAAAGGACGGCCTGCTGCGCCGGATTATCGAGAGCGGGAACGTCCCAAACCTGATTTTTTACGGTCCGTCGGGGACGGGGAAGACCACGGTGGCCAATATCATCGCCCAGCGCACCCACCGGCCCCTCCATCGGCTCAACGCCACCACCGCCTCCATCAGCGACATCAAGGACATCATTGCCGACATCGGCACCCTGATGGCGCCGGAGGGGGTGCTGCTCTATCTGGATGAGATTCAGTATTTCAATAAAAAGCAGCAGCAGTCCCTGCTGGAATTTATGGAGAACGGGAAGATCACCCTGATTGCCTCCACCACGGAGAACCCCTTCTTCTATGTGTTCGGGGCGGTCCTGTCCCGGTCCACCGTGTTTGAGTTCAAGCAGATCACCCCCCAGGACGCCCTGCCCGCCATTGACCGGGGGGTGTCCATTCTGGAGGAGCGCATGGGGGGCAAGCTGGCGCTGGAGGACGGGGTGCGGGAGCACATCGCCTCCGCCTGCGGGGGAGACATCCGAAAGGCCATGAACGCCCTGGAGCTGCTGGCCGGGGCCGCCCGGCAGGAGGACGGCCGCTTTCTCATCACCCTGGCCGACGCCCAGACGGCGGCCCAAAAGTCCGCCATGCGCTATGACCGGGAGGGGGACGCCCACTTTGATATCGCCTCCGCCCTGATGAAGTCCATGCGGGGCTCCGATCCGGACGCCGCGCTGCACTACCTGGCCCGCCTGCTGGAGGCGGGGGACCTGATCACCGCTATCCGGCGCATTCTCTGCTCCGCCAGCGAGGATGTGGGACTGGCCTATCCCCAGGCGGTGCCCATCATCAAGGCATGCGTGGACAGCGCCCTGCAGCTGGGCCTGCCGGAGGCCCAGCTCCCCCTGGGAGAGGCGGTGATTCTCCTGTCCACCTGGCCCAAGTCCAACTCCGCCTGCATGGCCATCGGCTCCGCCTGGGCCGATGTGAAAGCGGGGCGCACCGGAGACATCCCGCGGGAGCTTCAGAATGTCCACGCCGACTCGGCGGGCCAGGAGCGGGAGCAGGGCTATCGCTATCCCCACAACTTCCGCCACCACTGGGTGCAGCAGCAGTATCTGCCCGACGCCCTGAAGGATCGGAAGTATTACCAGTACGGAGACAACAAGACGGAGCAGGCCGCCCGGCGCTACTGGGAGGAGATCAAGGGGGAGCCCCCCGACTGACCGGGGTGCCCCTTTGGAGATAAGGGGCGGAAAAGGAGAGAGAGATGGAAGAAATCGCACATATTCTGATCATTGTCTGTCCGCTGGTATTTCTGGGCGGACTGGTGGACGCGGTGGCCGGGGGAGGAGGGCTGATTACCCTGCCCGCCTATCTGCTGGCAGGCCTGCCGCCCCACCTGGCCTCGGGCACCAACAAGTGCGGCAACGCCTTCGGGACCTTTCTGGCCACCGGCCGCTTTCTGAAAAGAGGGGACGTCCATCTGCCCACTGCCGCGCTGGCTGCGGTCGGGGCCCTGATGGGGGCCTGGCTGGGGACGCAGCTGAACATGGTGGTGCCCGAGCAGGTCCTGTACTATCTGATGCTGGCCGTTGTCCCCATTATGGCCGTCTTCCTGCTGTTCCGGCGGGATTTCGGCAGCGAGGATCGCTCCGGCCAGCTGGGCCGGCGCCGCCTGATGGTGTTCTCCGGGCTTATCGGCCTGGTGATTGGGACCTATGACGGCTTTTTCGGCCCCGGGGCGGGCACCTTTCTGATGCTGGCCTTCACCGGGCTGTGCCGCTTTGACCTGCTGACCGCCTCGGGCAACACCAAGCTGGCCAACTCCGCCAGCAACCTGGCCTCCCTGGTCACCTTTGCCGCCGCCGGCAAGGTGATGTGGGCAGTGGGCATTCCGGCCGCCCTGTGCGGCATCGCGGGAAACTTTGTGGGCACCAGCCTGGCCCTGCGGGGCGGGGCCAGAGTGATCCGGCCCATGTTTTTCGTGGTGCTGGCGCTGCTGATGGTGCGGCTGGTGGCGGATCTCCTTGCATGAGAAAGATTTGTCCCAATTTTATAGATGAATAGATAAGATGTGCCGCACCTCAAGCGCTCTGCTGAGGTGCGGCACATTTTTGCGGCCGTGCGGGGCGCATGGCCCGCTAAAAGACGCCGGGGATATGGTACAGCCGGCAGGGCCGTCCCCCGGTGTCATAGTTGATGGTGCTCACCGCCTCGCCCTTCTCCACCAGATAGTTCAGGTAGCGCCGCACCGTCACCGCGGACAGGCCGGTCTGGCGGGCGAGGGCGTCGCTGGTGAGGCCCTGTGGCGGCGCGGCGCGCAGGCCGGTGCGGATAAGGGCCAGAGTGTTTTCCTGCATCCCCTTGGGCGGGGCCGGGTCGCTGGAGACGGTTCCCCCGGGGATAAAAAGCTTGTCCAGGGTGCACTGGCTCACGGCGCCGCCGGAGACCGCCTCCCGGTGATGGCAGAAGGTATCCAGCGCCCGCTGCAGGCGCTCATAGGTGAAGGGCTTGACCAGATAGTCCACAACGCCCAGCTTCAGCAGGGCGTCCACCGTTTTGGCGTCATTGGCGGCGGTGACCATGATGGCGTCGGCCTCCACCGCCTGGGCCCGAAGCTGGTGCAGCAGCTCCAGGCCGGTCAGAACCGGCATATAGACATCCAGAATCAGCAGATCCACCGGGTGGGAGGTCAGCCAGCGCAGCGCGCTGCGCCCCTCCTGAAAGGTCTGGACCACCTGAAACCGGCTGTCTTTATCGATGAAGGTGCGGTTCAGGAGGGAGACCATGGGATCGTCCTCCACAATTACAACCTGATACAATGCAGATTCCCCCTTTCCGGCGGATGCTACCGCCGGAAGCTGATGAAAAAGGCTGTGCCCACGCCGGACTCTGACTCCACGCGGATCTCCCCGCGATAGGCGTCCACCACCTCCCGGACCAGGGAGAGCCCCGTCCCGCGGGAGGAGCCCTTGGAGGAGACGCCCCGCTGAAACAGCCGGCTGCGCATGTCCACGGGGATGCCGGGGCCGTTGTCCTCCACACACAGCAGAAGGCTGCGGTCATCCTCCCGGATACTGACGGAAATTTCCTTGGCACCCCGGGGAGAGCGGTTGAGCCCCTCAATGGCGTTTTCAATCAGATTTCCCAAAATGGTGATATAGGCGTCCGGCGGGAGCCAGGCATTGTCCGCTCTCAAAACGCTTTCCCGATCCAGCTTCAGGCGGATGCCCAATTCGTTGGCCCTGCTGGTTTTGCCCACCAGCAGGGCGGCCACTGCGGGTTCGCCGATCTGGTTCATAATGCGGCTGACCGCCTCCTGCTGAATCCGGGTGGTGTCCATAATATATTGCTGAGCCTTCTCCGGCTCGCCGATTTGAAGCAGGCCCAGAATCACGTGGAGCTTGTTCATGAATTCGTGGGTATAGGCCCGCATGGCGTCCACCATGTGGCGCACGCCGTTCAGGTCGTCGGTCAGGCGGGCCACCTCGGTGCGGTTGCGGAAAATTCCCACAACGCCGGCGATGCGTCCGTCCTCATAGAGGGGCAGGCGGTCGGAAATCACCTGGGCGCGGGTCAGAGAGCGGATGCTGACATTATATTCCGGACGCTTGGTGCGCAGGATGCGATCCAGCGTGGACTTGGAATAAATAGCGTGGAGGGGCCGGCCCAAATCCGTTTCCTTCAGAGAGAGCATATCTGCCGCTGCACGGTTGAAGAAAATCACGTTTTGTGCGGTGTCAATGGCCAGAACTCCCTCCTCCAGCGCCTCCAGAATATCCTCCCGCTGGTGGAAGCGCTGGGCGAAGGCCGCGGGCTCATAGCCCATCAGGGTGTCCTTGATATTTCGGGACAGACGCAGGGCCAGCAGCGCCCCCAGGCCGGCGGCCATAAGGCCGATGACCAGATAGCGGATGACGGTAAGCTGGGTGACCTGGGCCATGCTGCGCAGATAGACCCCCACCACCACAAAGCCCAGCAGCGTACCGTCCTCGCCGTAAACCGGCGCGCAGGCCGCGTGATCCAATCCCATGGGGCCGCTGTCGTCCGAGGTGATGGCACCCCCGCCGGCCAGAACGCTGGCCTGGATGGTGCCGGTATAGCGGGTGCCCACGTCGCTGGGGTCTGGGGCATAGATCAGGGTGCTGTTCAAATCGCCCACCAGGATCAAATCGATGTCGGAGACATTGACGGTGGCGCTGTCCAGGAAAGCGGCCAGTTCCGTCTGGGACACCTGGCCGCGCAGGGCGCCGCTGACCATGGGGACCCGGGTGAGAATGGCAGCCGAATTGAGCAGGTTGCGGTTCAAGCTGGCGCGCTCGCTGCCCAGGGTGAGAGTCAGTGCGCCCAGCAGAAAGAGGGCAGTGGAGACAGAGACGATAACCAGCGTCAGCCACATGAGCTGAGAACGGATAGAGTGCCTGCTTCTGAGTGGCATAGACGGCCGCCCCCTTGGTACAATACAGGATAAAAGCTGCGCAAAGAGGCGGCCGGAACGCATGAGCCAGGGAGCCGGAACACCTGTCAGCTCTTTTAAGTATACTCAAAAAGTCCGGCTTCTGTCAAATCATGCTGGGGCGGCAGGGGAATAAAATGGCTGTTCCGTCCCCTGTGCCCCAGCAAAAATCTGGGAGTTACGTTACTTTTCTTAGTTACGAAAGGGTTACCAAAGGGCGCGTCCGGCATTAAGATAAGAGGCGTCGAATCGAGGTGATGTGTGTTGGAAGCATTAAGAGAAAAACTGCTGGAAGAACTGGGAAATAAGATAGCCTTTACCATTCCGCTGTTCGGCGGCATCCCGGTGGCGGAGTCGGTGGTGGTAACCTGGATTGTGATGGCGGTTTGGATGATCCTGGCACTGGTGCTCACGCGGAAGCTGAGCGTGCGCAGCCCGGGAAAGCTGCAGGTTGCACTGGAAATCGGCGTAAGCTTTCTCAACGGATTTGTCAAGAACAGCATCGGCCGGCACTGGCGGCCCTTTGCCCCCTATCTGGGGACTGTGGCGCTGTACATTGGCCTGTCCAATCTCATCGGCATTTTCGGCCTGACGCCCCCCACCAAGGACATCAGCGTCACCGCGGCCCTGGCCCTGATGAGTCTGTTCCTCATTTATGGGGCTCAGTTCCGCTACAACGGGCTGCTGGGCGGCCTGAAGAAATTTGCCGAGCCCATGCCGCTGCTGGTGCCCATCAACCTGATGGAGGTTGCTATCCGCCCCATGGCGCTATGTATGCGTCTGTTCGGCAATATTCTGGGTGCCTTTATCATCATGGAGCTGGTGAAGTTCCTGGTGCCGGCGGTGGTGCCGGCGGTGCTCAGCATCTATTTCGACCTGTTTGACGGGCTGATTCAGATGGCTGTCTTTGTATTCCTGACCGCGCTGTTCACCGGCGAGGGCATCAAGGATCCCGAGTAACAAGTGTAATTAAAAGGAGGACTTTATCATGACAATCGGAATTATCGCCGCGGGCCTTGCGGTTATGACCGGCATCGGGGCCGGCATCGGTATCGGAATTGCCACTGGCAAGGCCAGCGAGGCCATTGCCCGCCAGCCGGAGGCCTCCGGCAAGATTAACAGCACCCTGCTTCTTGGGTGCGCGCTGGCAGAGGGGACGGCCATCTTCGGCTTCATCACCGCTCTGATCATCATCTTTATGGGCTAAGGGGGCGTTCCCAATGCTGGACTTCCAGCTTTCAACCATTGTGTTTACCATTATCAACCTGTTGGTGCTCTATCTGTTCCTGAAAAAGTTCCTGTTTGGCCGGGTCAACGCCGTCCTGGAGCAGCGGGAAAAGCTGATTCAGGAGCAGGTGGAGGCGGCGGAGGCCGGGAAAACCCAGGCCCAGGCCCTTCAGGATCAGTATGAGCAGAAGCTTTCGGGCGCCCGGGAGGAGGCGGAAAAGATTGTCTCCGACGCCAAGGTGCGCGCCCAGAAGGCCTATGAGGACCAGATGGCCCAGGCCCAGGCGGAGGCCAAGCGGGTTCAGGCCGAGGCCGAGGCCCGGATTGCTACCCAGCGGCAGGAGATGCTCCGGGGTGTCCGGCAGGAGGTGGCCCAGCTGGCCGTTCTGGCCGCGTCCCAGGTGGCGCGCAAGGATCTGGACCGGGAGACCGACCGGGCCATGGTAGAGGAATTTTTGTCAGAGGCGGGTGAGCGGACATGAGCGAGATGATCGAGCGCTATGCCGCCGCCCTGTACGGCCTGGCCGCCGGGGAGGGGGAGCGCCTGATCCAGTCGGGCGACGCCCTGTTGGGGCAGAGCGCCCTTTGGAACACCCTGTGCAGCGCCGCCGTTTCCCAAAAGGAGAAGGAGGAGCTGCTCCGCTCCGCCCCCGCGCTGGAGGGGGCGGAAACCCTCCGGGGCTTTTTGAGCCTGCTTTTGCGGGAGGGGCACCTGGAGGACTTCCCCGCCGTCCTGGACGAGGTGCGGCGGCTGGAGCTGGCTGCCCGGGGCGGCGCGGTGTGCACCGTCACCTGCGCCCGGGAGCCCGACGGCCCCATGAAGGAGGATCTGCAGAAGGCGGTGTGCCGTCTGCGGGGCCTGGATCAGGTGGTGATGCGCTTCCAGGTGGATCCGGAGCTGCTGGGCGGCTTTGTCCTGGAAATTCAGGGGGTCACCTATGATTACAGCGTCAAGGGCCGGCTGAACCGGCTGGCCCAGGGCCTGGAGGACGCCGCGGGCGGCGACGGCCTGGAGGACCTGATCCAGAGCATGCGCAATACCATCCAGGGCTTTCAGCCCGGGGAGGACCGCAGTGAGACCGGCCGCGTTCAGGAGGTGGGCGACGGCATTGCCACCGTCAGCGGCCTGGACCGGGCGGTGTACGGCGAGCTGGTAGAGCTGGAGACCGGCGTGCGGGGCATGGTGATGAACCTCACCCGGGACAGTGTGGGCGTGGTGCTGTTGGGCAGCGAGGCCGGCATCCGGGAGGGAACCCTGGTGCGCCGCACCGGCCGTCCGGCTGACGTGCCTGTGGGCGATAAAATGGTGGGCCGCGTGGTGGATGCTCTGGGCAATCCCATCGACGGGCTCGGCCCCATTGAGACCACGGAGAGACGCCCCATTGAGCACGAGGCCAGCGGCGTGATCAGCCGTGAGCCGGTGAATGTCCCCCTCCAGACCGGCATCCTGGCCATCGACGCCATGGTGCCCATTGGCCGGGGACAGCGTGAGCTGATCATCGGCGACCGCCAGACGGGCAAAACTGCCATCGCGGTGGATACCATTCTGAACCAGAAGGGCCAGAATGTCATCTGCATCTATGTGGCCATCGGCCAGAAGGCCAGCTCGGTGGCCAGAATCCGGGATACGCTGAAAAAATACGGCGCCATGGATTACTCCATCATTCTCTCGGCCACGGCCAGCGACTCCGCGCCGCTGCAATATATCGCGCCCTATGCCGGCGCAGCCATCGGCGAGTACTTTATGAGCCAGGGCAAGGACGTGCTGATTATCTATGACGACCTGTCCAAGCATGCGGTGGCTTACCGCACCCTGTCCCTGCTGCTCAAGCGCTCCCCGGGCCGTGAGGCCTACCCCGGCGACGTATTTTACCTCCATTCCCGCCTGCTGGAGCGGGCCTGCCGCCTGACCAAGGAGTACGGCGGCGGATCCATGACCGCCCTGCCCATCATTGAGACCCAGGCGGGGGATGTGTCGGCCTATATCCCCACCAATGTTATTTCCATCACAGACGGCCAGATCTATCTGGAGACCGACCTGTTCTTCTCCGGCCAGCGCCCCGCCGTCAATGTGGGCCTGTCCGTCTCCCGTGTAGGCGGCGCGGCCCAGACCAGAGCCATCAAAAAGACCGCCGGAACCCTGCGTATCGACCTGGCCCGCTTCCGGGAACTGGAGGTATTTACCCAGTTTGCCTCCGACCTGGACGCGGCTACCCAGCAGACCCTGGACCATGGCCGCCGGCTGCTGGAGCTGCTGAAGCAGCCTTTGTATCACCCCATGTCGATGAGCCGGCAGGCGGTCGTGCTGTACGCCGCCACCAACGGACTGGTGGACGATGTGCCGCTGGAAGAGGTGCGGGAATTTGTGCTGAGCTTTGCCCAGGAGATGGAAAATGAGCACGCCGAGGTGATGGAGGAGATTGAGTCCACCGGCAATCTGAGCGGTCCGGCCATCGAGACCATCCGCAGTGTGCTGGAGGACTATAAGAAGCGGGTGAGTGCTGCATGGCAAGCATGAAGGAGATCCGCGCCCACATCAGAAGCGTGGAGCAGACGCTGAAGATTACCAACGCCATGTATCTCATCGCCTCCTCCAATCTGCGGAAAGCCCGCAAACAGCTGACCGATGTGGAGCCCTACTTCCGCAAAATCGAAAGCACCATTACCGACATCCTGTATAATTCCCCCAAGATTGAACACCGCTATTTCGACCAGCGGCCGGGCATTCCCGCCCAGCGCCGCAGGGTGGGCTATGTGGTGATCACCAGCGACAAGGGGCTGGCCGGCGCCTATAACCATAACATCCTGAAGCTGGCAGAGGAAAAGGTGAGGCAGGCCCCGAACGTCAGCCTGTATATTGTGGGCCAGGTAGGCCGGGCCCACTTTACAGAGCAGGGGATCCCGGTGGCCAAGGAATTTCTGTATACGGCCCAGAACCCCAATATCGCGCGGGCCAGAGACATGTCGGAGGAGCTGATGGACCTCTTCACCCGGGGAGAACTGGACGAGATCTATGTGCTGTATACCGACATGCGATCCGCGTTCCATCTGGAGCCTACGGTGCATAAGCTGCTGCCGCTGTCGGCAGGGATGTTCCCCCGGGAGGAGCAGCAAATGAGCGGCCGGCGGCAGGAGGTGTCCTACCTGCCGTCGGTGGGGGCGGTCATGGACCGGCTGGTGGCCGGCTATCTGAAGGGCGAGCTGTTCGGGGCCCTGGTGGAGTCCTACTGCTCCGAACAGACCGCGCGCATGACCGCCATGAAGTCCTCCAGCGACAGCGCCCGTGAGATGCTTCAGGACCTGAATCTGTCCCTCAACCGTGCCCGGCAGGCCGCCATCACCCAGGAGATTACCGAGGTGGTGGGCGGCGCGCAGGCCGCGCTGTAACGGAGGGGGGAGCGGGCAGGCCAGCTCCCGGCTGCGTGCATTCTTTCATTTTCTTTCCGGCGCGGGTCCGGAATTGTGCCCGGCGCGCCGCGCCGGAAACTCTGCGAGGCAGTGAACGCCCGAAAGGGGATTTCAATACTATGAGTGAGAATAAAGGAACCATTGTACAGGTCATGGGGCCTGTGGTGGACGTGGCCTTTCCCGGCCCCAATCTGCCCTCGATCAAGGACGCCCTGGAGGTGGAGCTGAACGGTCAGCGCCAGGTGATGGAGGTGGCCCAGCATGTGGGCGGCGATACCGTGCGCTGCATTATGCTCTCCCCCAGCGAGGGCCTGGGCCGCGGCATGGAGGTCACCGCCACCGGCGCCCCCATCTCCGTCCCGGTGGGCAAGGGCGTTTTGGGACGCATGTTCAACGTTCTGGGCGAGGCCATCGACGGAAAGGGCGCGGTGGAGGCCGATGAGAAGTGGGCCATCCACCGGCAGGCCCCTCCCTTTGAAAACCAGCGCCCGGTGGTGGATATCTTTGAAACCGGCATTAAGGTCATCGACCTGCTGGCCCCCTATGCCCAGGGCGGCAAGATCGGCCTGTTCGGGGGCGCCGGCGTGGGAAAGACGGTGCTGATCCAGGAGCTGATCCACAACATCGCCACCGAGCACGGCGGCTACTCCATCTTCA
>JAHYYS010000022.1 GCA_019424865.1 bacterium | reverse complement strand
GTCGGCCACCTGGCCGCCCATCTCGGCATAGAAGGGGGTCTTGTCCAGCACCACAATGGCCTCCACCCCGGGGACGATCTCATCCACCTGCGCCCCCTCGGCCACAATGGCCACCACCTTGGCGTCCAGGACGGTATTGGTGTCGTAGCCCACAAACTGGGTCTCGGGCACATCCTTGCCGAACTCCACGCCCGACCAGCCCAGGTCGCCCAGGGCCTCCCGGGCCTTCCGGGCCCGCTGGCGCTGCTCCTCCATCAGCTGGTGGAAGGACGCCTCGTCCAACTTCATGCCCTGCTCCTCCACCATCTCGATGGTCAGGTCGATGGGGAAGCCGTAGGTGTCATACAGCTTGAAGGCGTCGGCGCCGGAGAAGGTCTTCTCCCCCTTGGCCTTGTGGCCCTCCAGCATGTCATGGAAGATTTTCAGGCCGCCGTCGATGGTCTTGGCAAAGTTCTCCTCCTCCACCCGGATGACCTTGGTGATATAGTCCTGGCGCTCCCGCAGCTCGGGATAGTGCCCCTCGTTCTCGTGGATAACGGTGTCGCACACCTCATAGAGGAAGGGGCGGTCCACCCCCAGCAGCTTGCCGTGGCGGGCGGCCCGGCGCAGCAGGCGGCGCAGGACGTAGCCCCGGCCCTCGTTGGAGGGCAGCACGCCGTCGCAGATCATAAAGGTGGCGGAGCGGATGTGGTCGGTGATCACCCGCAGGGACACGTCCTTGGCGGCGGTCTCGCCGTAGTGGGCGCCGGTGATCTCAGACACCTTGTGGGTGATGTTCATCACCGTGTCCACGTCAAAGAGGGAGGGCACGTTCTGGCACACGCAGGCCAGCCGCTCCAGGCCCATGCCGGTGTCGATGTTCTTCTGCTTCAGCTCGGTGTAGTGGCCCTCTCCGTCGTTGTCAAACTGGGAGAACACCACGTTCCAGACCTCGATATACCGGTCGCAGTCGCAGCCCACGGTGCAGCCCGGCTTGCCGCAGCCCCACTCGGGGCCCCGGTCATAGTAGATCTCGGAGCAGGGGCCGCAGGGGCCGGAGCCGTGCTCCCAGAAGTTGTCCGCCTTGCCGAACTTGAAGATGCGGTCGGCGGGGATGCCGATCTCCTCGTTCCAGATGCGGAAGGCCTCGTCGTCGGCGGGGGTGGTCTCGTTGCCCGCGAAGACCGAGGGGTAGAGGCGGTCGGGATCCAGGCCCACCCACTCCGGGCTGGTCAGAAACTCCCAGGCCCAGTGGATGGCCTCGGTCTTAAAGTAGTCCCCGAAGGAGAAGTTGCCCAGCATCTCAAAGTAGGTGCCGTGGCGGGCGGTCTTGCCGATGTTCTCAATGTCGCCGGTGCGGATGCACTTCTGGCAGGTGGTCACCCGGTGCCGGGGGGGCTCCTGCTCCCCGGTGAACCAGGGCTTCATGGGTGCCATGCCGCTGTTGATCAGCAGCAGGGAGGGATCGTTCTGGGGGATCAGGGAAAAGCTGGGCAGGCGCAGGTGTCCCTTGGTTTCAAAAAAGGACAGGAACATCTCACGCAGCTCGTTCAGGCCAAAGGGTTTGGGATCACGCATTGTCAATTACCTCCACATTCATACTATATACTTTCTCTTTCGCTCTCTTCGTGTGTCTCTCAGCTGAACAAATTGGACAGGTTGTGGAACAGGTTGGAGAAGCTCCATCCCGTGGAGCGGCTGCCCACTGACAGGCCGATCAGCTCCATCCCCGGGTCAAAGGCCACCCGGAACTCCACTTCCTTTTCTGAGAAGGTGCACGTAAGCTGGACGATGCCGTGGGACTCGCCCTCGGCGCTGCCGGACACGACTGTCTCATCAATGGACTCAAAGTCGCCGGCCTCCTCCAGGGCGGGCGCGGCCAGATCGCTGACGCTCTCCGCCGACAGCTCCGACCGGACGTCCTCCCGGAACATCTGGTACACCGCCTGATAGTCCCCGTCCACAAGCAGCTCGGCCACCTGCTGTGCCGCGGCTGTCAGCGTCTCCTCCTCCATCCCCTGGGGCAGGGGCTCCGGGTCCGATGCGCCTGCGCATCCCGCCAGCAGCAGCACGGAAAGCCCCAGGACAAGGGCCAGAATCCGTTTTTTCATCTCATTTCCTCCCGCATTGATTTCTCACCCGGCCGCCGTTTCCAACTGCATGCCGCCGCATGTCGATTGAAAGGCCGGCCGGCAAGGGGTTCCCCCTCCAAAGCACCCGCCAACACACCTCCTTCAGCCAAACAGCATCCCGGACGCAAAACCGCCCCTGAGCGCCGCGGCATCAGCCGGCGCGCTCAGGGGCGGAGCAAGTCCACGGTACCACCCTGATTGTCCCGCTTTCGCGGGGCGTCTCATTGCATCCGATCACGGGGATGGGCCGTCCCGGTCGTCCCGGGCCGCTCCGAAGGGGCCCGCGCGGTCCATTGTGCCGGGGGCTTTCACCCTCCCCCCTCGCTTTTGGCCCGGTGCCGCGCTTTGCTTCTTCCACGCATTTACCGGGGATATTGTATCATATTTTTCCCGCTTGTCAACCGTTTTCCCGCCGGATTCGCCCCAATTGCCGGAAATATCCCTCTGTGGATATTGCCTTTCCACCCGGCAGGTGTTACAATGGGGAAGAATGACATAAAATACCCATTGGGACGGGCTCTGCCCCGCCCCGGCAAAAGGAGAACTGTCAAAATGGACGAAAAGAAAATTATGCTCTCCGGCATCCAGCCCAGCGGCGACCTTCATCTGGGCAACTACCTGGGCGCCATCAAAAACTGGGTGGACCGCACGGACGAGTTTGACAACTATTACTTCATGGCCGACATGCACACCATCACCGTGCGGCAGAATCCGGCGGACCTGCGCCGCCGCACCCTGGAGCAGCTGGCCCAGTATATCGCCTGCGGCCTGGACCCGGAAAAGAACACCCTGTTCATCCAGTCCCATGTCCCGGCCCACGCCCAGCTGGGCTGGGTGCTCAACTGCTACACCATGTTCGGCGAGCTCAGCCGCATGACCCAGTTCAAGGACAAGTCGGCCAAAAACGCCGACAACATCAACGGCGGTCTGTTCACTTACCCCGCCCTGATGGCCGCCGACATCCTGCTCTATCAGCCCGACTATGTGCCGGTGGGCAACGACCAGAAGCAGCACGTGGAGCTGACCCGCAACGTGGCCCAGCGCTTCAACAATATCTATGGCGACGTGTTCAAGATCCCCGAGCCCTATATCCCCAAGGCCGGCGCCCGGGTCATGTCCCTGCACGACCCCAGCAGCAAAATGAGCAAGTCCGCCCCCGAGGGCTGCGTCTTCCTGATGGAGAAGCCGGAGGACATCCAGCGCAAATTCAAGCGCGCGGTCACCGACAGCGACACCGAGCGCTGCGTCCGCTTTGACCCGGAGCACAAGCCCGGGGTGTCCAACCTGATGAATATCTACTCCGCCGTCACCGGAAAGTCCTATCAGGAGATCGAGCAGGAGTTTGAGGGCAAGGGCTACGGCGTCTTCAAGCCCGCCGTGGGCGAGGCCGTCATCGAGTGCCTGCGCCCCATTCGGGAGGAGGCCTCCCGGATCCTGGCCGACAAGGCCTATCTGGAGTCCGTGTACAAGCAGGGGGCGGAGAAGGCCTCTTACGTGGCCAACAAGACCCTGCGGAAGGTGTATAAAAAAGTGGGCTTTGTCCCCAGGTGACCGCCCCCCGCATTGACCATGAGATAAAGAGGACCGGATATGACAATACAATTTTCTGTTGTGGGCCTGGCCGTCGCCGCCCTTCTCACCGCCGCGGTGGTATCCCTGATTTCCACGCCGGTGGTGCGCAGCCTTGCCTTCCGGGTGGGGGCCGTGGACGTGCCCAAGGACAACCGCCGGATGCACAACCACCCCATTCCCCGCATGGGCGGGCTGGCCATCTTTTTTGGCTTTATTCTCAGCGTTCTGCTCTTTGTTCCCCTGACCCAGCAGCTGCGCACCATGCTGCTGGGGGCCGTCGTCATTGTCATCCTGGGCATCTTTGACGACATCTACGCCCTGCCCGCTATGCCGAAATTCATGATCCAGATTGCCGCCGCCCTGGTGGCGGTGCTGGGGGGCAACCGGATTTTCGGGCTGTCCAACATCAATATTTTCAGCAGCGACCCCTATTGGGAGCTGGGCTGGCTGTCCATCCCCATCTCTGTACTGTGGATTGTGGGCATCACCAACGCCGTCAATCTGATTGACGGGCTGGACGGGCTGGCCTGCGGCGTGTCCACCATCAGCTCCATGACCCTGCTGGTCATCGCCCTGATCATGGCCGAGCCCGACGTGGCCATGATCACCGCCGCCCTGGCGGGGGCCTGCCTGGGCTTTCTCCCCTATAACCTGAACCCCGCCCGCATCTTCATGGGGGACACGGGCTCCACCTTCCTGGGCTATATCCTGGCGGTGGTGTCCATCCAGGGGCTCTTTAAATTTTACACCTTCATCTCCTTCGCCGCCCCGTTCCTGATGCTGGGCCTGCCTATCTTTGACACCTGCTTTGCCATCCTGCGCCGGCTGGCAAAGGGCCAGTCCCCCATGGCTCCCGACCGGGGACACATCCACCACCGGCTGATTGACATGGGCTTTTCCCAGAAGCAGGCGGTGGCCATGCTGTATGTCATCAGCGCCATTCTGGGACTGTCCGCCGTGGTGCTGACCACCATCGGCGCGGTGCGGGCCATGCTGTTTCTGCTGGCCCTGTGCGTGGCGGGGGCCCTGGCCGGCAAGCTCTATCTGGATCACAACAACGGCGGCGGAGGCCAGAATTCCAGCCGTCCGGCCTCTCCCCCGTCCAGAACCCAGATCGCCGGCAACGACAATTTCTTTGGTGAGGAGGATCGCTCCGAAAAATGAGCCGTATCCGTGTTATGACCATCTTCGGCACCCGACCGGAGGCGGTAAAAATGGCCCCGCTGGCCCTTGAGCTCGCCCGCAGGCCGGATATTGACGCGCTGTGCTGCGTCACTGCCCAGCACCGGGAGATGCTGGATTCCGTTTTGAACATCTTTCAGCTCAAGCCCGACTACGATTTGAACATCATGCAGCCCCGGCAGACCCTCTCCGCCATCACCTCCCGCTGTCTGACGGGGATGGACGGGGTGCTGGAGGAGGCCAAGCCCGACCTCGTCCTGGTCCACGGGGACACCTCCACCACCTTCGCCGGGGCCCTGGCCGCCTTCTATCACAAGGTCAAGGTGGGCCACGTGGAGGCCGGCCTGCGCACCTATGACAAGTGGTCCCCCTTCCCCGAGGAAATGAATCGAAAGATGGTGGGGGCCATCGCCGACCTGCACTTCTGCCCCACCGCTGCCAACCGGGACAACCTGGCCCGGGAGAACATCACCCAGGGCGTCTTTCTCACGGGGAACACGGTGATTGACGCGCTGAAGACCACCGTTGTCCCCCGCTTCACCTTCTCCCAGGAGCTTCTCAACCACCTGGACTATCAGCGCCAGCGGGTGATTCTGGTCACCTGCCACCGGCGCGAAAACTACGGCCAGCCCATGGCCAATATTATGACCGCCCTGCGCCGGGTGGCGGACGCCTTTCCCGACGTGGAGCTGGTCTACCCCGTCCACCCCTCCCCCACGGTGCAGGAGACCGCCCACCAGTATCTGGACGGACACCCCCGCATCCATCTGATTGAGCCCCTGGCGGTGGACGAGATGCACAACCTGATGGCCCGGTGCTATCTGGTCATGACCGACTCGGGCGGCCTTCAGGAGGAGGCCCCCGCGCTGGGCAAGCCGGTGCTGGTGCTGCGGCGGGAGACCGAGCGGCCCGAGGCGGTGGCCGCCGGCACCGTCCAGCTGGCCGGCGTGGAGGAGGAGCCCATTTTCCAGGCCGCCGCCCGCCTGCTGCGGGATGAGCCGGCCTACCGCGCCATGGCTCACGCCGTCAATCCCTACGGGGACGGACAGGCCTGCCGGCGCATCGCGGACGCCATTGAATATCACTATGGCCTGCGCAGCCAGGCGCCCGAACCCTTCGGGGTGTAAGGCACGCCGGAACCGCCCCCGCCCCGGCGCAATTCCACCGTTGCGGCGGCGGGGCGGCGCAGGAAGGGAGGCGAGCAGTTGGAACAGAAAAACCGGCTGGTGATTGTGGTCGCGATTGTAGTGGTCATTGTGGCCGCTTTGTTTGTCAGCTTCGGCCGCAGCCTGTTCGGCGTCAACACGCCGTCTGTGGTTCTGCCCGATGCCTCGGGCGGCGCAGACAGCAGCCTTGGCTCCGGCGGCTCCTCCCAGGCGGACTCCTACCACCGGGTGGAGGTCACGCCCCAGACCGTCCAGGACGTCATTGCCACCCTCTCCCGACCGGACAGCTACTATCGGGAGCTGACGGTTCAGACCTTCTGGTCCGGGGGATCCTCCTCCACTCAGGTGCAGGTCTGGGTGGACGGCGGCTGGTCCCACAGCAGGCAGGTCCTGCCCTCCGGCCTGATCCGTCACGACCTGACGGGAGAGGGCACCCTGTATTACTGGTACGACGGATCTTCCCAATACGAGAGCACCCCGGCGGACGAGCGCTCCTCCGACCTGTCCCAGCGCATCCCCACCTATGAGACCGTACTGGAGCTGGACACGGCGGATATTACGGCCGCGGGCTATGAAGTGCGGGAGAATATTCCCTGCATCTATGTATCCGTTTCCCGGGATGGCGCCCAGCAGGCGGAGCGCTACTGGATCAGCGTGGACAGCGGCCTTCTGGTTTGCGCCGAAAGCGAGACGGACGGCCAGCTGACCTATCAGATGACGGCCTATTCCGCCATCCAGTCCCCCTGTCCCGCCAGCGCCTCCTTCCAGCTGCCTGACGGCACCCTGCTCCACGATATGGCATAGTGTACGGCCCGAAGTCCGCCTGAAATTTCAGGGCGGCAAGCTGCAGGAAAACTTGAGCAGCAAGTCCCGCGCAGCCCCACTGGAAAAGGGGTTTGCCGCTTCTGTCAAGCGGCAAGACACAGTTTCAGCGATTGAAAGGGGCGGCCCGGGCCGCCCCTGACTTTTATTTTATCCTTCCGAATCCTGCCGCTCCTCCTGCTCCTTTTTTCCGTCTGTCAGCCCCATCAGCAGTACCAGCCCCAGGGCGATCACCAGCTCCAGGTCGTCCCCCTCGGCCAGGAGCAGCAGGATAATCAGCAGCAGCAGAATGTCCCCCGCGTCGATGCCCTCCAGCCCCAGGGATTTGAGTGCGCCGGTTAAGACGCCCTCCCCCTCCCGTCCGGAGGATAAGAGCGCGCCCAACCCCTCCCGGCCGTTCAGAAGGGCCCCCAGTCCGCCGTTCCCGGAAAACAGGGCGCCCAGTCCGCCCCGCCCGGCACTCTGGCCGCTGTGCTGCTGCGACGGACGGGGCGGCGGAGCGGCGGCCCCTCTCTTTTCTCCCACCCAGGTATAAGCGGCGTCCTCCGGGATATAACGATTATACACGCCCGTCCTCCCCCCTTCCTCCGGCCGCCCCCAGGGCGGCCCGGATCAGCCGGGTCATGCGGGCAATCTGCAGGGCCCGGTCCAGCCTGGCCCGTTTCTCCTCCCGCAGGAAGGGGCGCAGCGCCGCCAGCAGGGCGGCGGTCCGTCCGTCGTCCTGCTGCAGGCCCTGCACCATCTGCATTCCCATCCTCAGCATGGCGGGATCCAGGTCCCCCAGCAGCGCGGACAGGTCGCCTCCCGCCTCCTTCCGCCTCTCCTCCGGGGGTGGGGGCGGCGGCGCCTCCGGCTCCTCCCGGGGCTGCTGCTTCTCGCCGGACAGGGAGCGGGCCAGAGACATAATCTGCGCCATGGCCTCCTGGTTTCCTAAAATGGAATTCAGTTTTTCCTCAAATTCGGCCACTTCAGCCCGTCCCCCTCTCCCGGCCGGCGGCTGTTACTCCAGCCCCGCCCGTTTTGCCTGACTGCCGATCCGTTCCACCAGCTCGGCCCCCTCCTTGGTATTCATCAGGCGGCTCATCATGCTCATCAGCTGGCTGGGATCTCCGCCGGCTGCGGCCCGGGCCGCCTCCTGTACGCCGCCCTGCTGCTGCAGCATGGACATCAGCTGCCGGGCCTCCCCCGACTGCGCCAGCCGGGAGAGGGCGTCCCGGTTTTTTGCCAGCTGCGCCGCGGCCTCCTCTTTTTTTGCTCCTTGCTTGTGCGTCGCCTGCACGGCAATCACTCCCCAATCTGGTTTTACTCCAGTATATGCACACCGAAGGGTTAGGTGACTGATTTGAAAATTCTGGTTTTTTCCGACTCCCATCATGCTCTGGCCGGCATGTATGCCGCCATTGAGGCCCAGCAGCCCGACCAGGTCATCCACCTGGGGGACATGGTCCGGGACGCGGAGGAGGTGGCCTATGCCTATCCCCAGCTCCCCTTCTGTCTGGTGCCCGGCAACTGCGACGGCTGGACGCCGCTCCCCGCCAAAAAGCGGATCACCCTGGGGGGCAAGGTCCTCCTGCTGTCCCACGGGCACCTGTGGGGCGTCAAGGGCGGCTATGAGCGGGCCATCGCCGATGCCCGCGCCGCCGGCGCAGACATCCTGCTCTTCGGCCACACCCACCAGGCCTGCTGTCAGCAGCTGGAGGACGGCCTGTGGATGCTGAATCCCGGCGCCAGCCGGAGCAGCTTCGGCCTGATCCAGATTGAGGACGGCGCCATCTCCTGCTCCATCCTCCCCGTCCCATGATAAGCGGTCTGTCTCCCTCCCCTTCCCTGTCCAGATAAAGAAGAGGTATACCATGAAAAAGCTTTTATACATCCTGTTTCACCGTTCCGTCTTTGTGGCGCTGGCTCTTATTGCCCAAATCGCCGCACTGTTCATCATGGTGATGCTCTTTTCCGTCTATGCCGACACCTTTTACTGGTTCTGCATTCTGGTCAGCGTGGCTGCCGCCCTGGCCATCGTGTGCAGCAGCATGGAACCCGCCTATAAAATTGCATGGCTGATTCTGATTCTCCCCTTCCCGGTCTTCGGGGGCATTTTCTACCTGCTGATCGGCGGCGGCACCATCCCCAAGCGCACCCGGCGGCGGATGCAGGGCATCCTGGACAAGTCCGCCCAGGCCCTTCAGGACGACTTCAAGGCCGACGACCTGCTCCCCCTGGGGGGCGACGCCGCCGGACAGGCCCACTATCTGGAGCAGTATGCCGCCTGTCCCGCCTATACCAACACCGAGACGGAATATTTCCCAGTGGGGGATCTGGCCTTTCCCCGCATGCTGGAGGAGCTGGAAAAGGCGGAGAAATATATTTTTCTGGAGTACTTCATTATCCAGCCCGGTCTGTTTTGGGACAGCATTCTGGCGATCCTGGAACGGAAGGCCGCCCAGGGGGTGGAAATCCGGGTGATCTATGACGACATGGGCTGTATGTTCACCCTTCCCCGGGACTATAACGAGATTCTGACTGCCAAGGGCATCCAGTGCCGGGTATTCAACCGGTTTGTCCCCGTCATGTCCCTGCGCCTGAACAACCGGGATCACCGGAAGCTGATGATCATTGACGGGAAGGTGGGCTTCACCGGCGGCATCAACCTGGCTGACGAATACATCAACGCGCACGAGCGCTTCGGCCACTGGAAGGACAGCGCCATCCTGCTGGAGGGGGACGCGGTCTGGTCCATGACGGTGATGTTCCTGACCATGTGGGACCACTGCTGCGGCTGGGACGAGTCCTTTGACCGCTTCCGCCCCCCCGCCGCCCCGGTGCGCCCCTGGACCGGCTATGTCCAGCCCTATACCGACACCCCGCTGGACCGGGAGACAGTGGGCCAGGCGGTGTATCTGAACATGATCGCCAAGGCCAAAAAGTATATCTATATCACCACGCCCTATCTGGTCATTGACGTGGCCACCAACACCGCCCTGTGCAACGCGGCCAAGTCGGGCGTGGACGTGCGCATCATCACCCCCCATATTCCGGACAAGCGGTATGTGTTCGAGGTCACCCGGGCCCACTATCCCCCCCTGCTTCAGGCGGGCGTGCGCATCTATGAGTACACCCCCGGCTTTATCCACGCCAAGAACTTTGTGGTGGACGGCCGTTTTGCCACGGTGGGCACGGTCAACCTGGACTACCGCAGTCTGTTCCTCCACTTTGAAAACGGCGTGTGGCTGTGTGAGGCCCCCTGCATTCAGGACATCTGCCGGGACTTCCACGAGACGCTGAAGCTGTGTGAGCCCTTCTCCCTGCGCCGGTTCAAGCATCTGAATATCCTGCTGCAGCTGTACCGGAGCATCCTGCGTCTGTTTGCCCCGCTGATGTAGATTTTTGTTGAAACAGTACAAAAATATCCCCGTTTTTCCTCTCCATTTTTTCTCTCATTTATGAACGTTTTCAAGAAAAATGTAACCGTTTTTGTAACCGGCGTGTGGTATACTGTGGATGTTATCACAGGCAAGAAGAATCTGGGCCGGCCGGCGCTGTCCTGATTCTTCCGTGGTCAATCCGACAAGGGGCGTTCCGTCCGTCTGAGAGAGGAGGGATCATGGGAAAATTACAACCTGCCCCGGAACTGGTTCAGTCTCCGGCGGTGAATCTGTTTCGAGACGCGGTCGACCGCGTCTCTGCCTGACCTCGAGGTCAGGCGGCAACTCCCGGCGGCCAAGAGGCCGCCACAGGCCAGGAATAATGAAAAAAGGCAAACCGCCCGAAAGGTCGGGACGCAAAGCCTGGGAGCTAAAGCGGCGCGCTTTCTGCCGCCATGCCCGCCCGGCCGCCATTCATTGCCCAGGCCGCTGCGCTGGCCCAGGCCGGCAGCTACACCGAGCTGTACGACCTGCTGCGCACCAATGGCGCTCAGCTGACCTCCGACATGCCGACCTCCGCCGACGGCGACAATGTGGAGGCCATTACCGTCTATGCGCTGTGGGAGCGCCAGTCCTCCGGCGGCGGTTCCAGCCGCGACTACTACGACGTGACGGTGAACTACTATGACCAGGACGGCAACACCATCCGCAGCAGCTACACCACCGGGGACATCCGGGAGGGCCGCAGCTGGGATGTGACCGACCGGCAGCTGGACACCATCACCTACAACGGCGTGACCTACACCTTCGACCGGGCCGAGGGCGACCCCCTCTCCGGCACCAACATCCGGGAGGACAAGGTCGTTGACCTGTACTACACCGCCGAGGGCGAGGACATCCCCGACCCCGACACTCCCACGACCGATCAGCCCACCGATCCCACTGACCCGGGCACCACGGATCCCACCGATCCCACTGACCCCACCCAGCCCGGCGGCGGCACGGATCTGGAGGACCCCGACGTGCCCACCGCTGAGGTGCCCGAGACGGGCGACGCCTCTCTGATTTGGGCCGCCGTGGCGCTTCTGTCCGGCATCGGCCTGGCCTGGCTGGTCATCTCCGGCAAGAAGCGGGAGGAGAACGCCTGAGTTTTACACAGGATTCCCTCTCACCACAGAACAATCTGAAAAAGGGAGGGCCCATGGCTAATGCCATGGGCCCTCCCTTTTTGTCCGACACAATCAGCCGTACAAGCCCGCCCCTGTAAACGGCCGCTCAATCCGCGCCCGACCGGTATGTGCGGAAGCGCTCCTTCGCGTCCTGCAACTCCGCCTGCGTCAGTGTGACTCCGCCTCCGGCCAGACGGGCATAGTAGTAAATCTGCGCCAGAAACTCCGTCTGCTGCGCCGCTGAATAGGCCTGTTCCAGGTCCCGCCCCGCCGCCAGCAGGCCGTGGCCTCCCAGCAGACATGCCTGATACTCCTGCCCCATGGCCTGGACCGCCGCCCGGGCCAGCTCTTTGGACCCGAAGGGGAGATAGGGAATACAGGGAACCCGCCCGCCGCACCCGGCCGCCAGATAGTGGATGGGCTCAATGTCCCAGCGCAGACAGGCCAGGACCGTTGCAAAGGCCGAGTGGGTGTGGACCACAGCCCCCACATCGGGGCGGCTGCGGTACAGCAGGCAATGCAGGTCCAGCTCGGTGGAGGGCCTGTGCTCCCCCTCCACCCGCTCCCCCCCGGCAGTGACCACCACAATGTCCGCCGGCTCCATCCGGAAATAGTCCATGCCGGAGGGCGTGATGGCAATCAGGCCGCTGTCCCGATCCAGCAGGCTGAGATTGCCGAAGGTTCCGCCTGAAAGCCACTCCGCCGCCATTTTCCTGCTGTACTCCACCAAACGCCTGCGCTGTTCCATCAGCAGCATATCCATCCGCCTCTCTTTCCCTGTTTCTGCTGTATCAGCTTCGCTTTCCCTCCAATCGCCGGAGGACAGCTTTTCATTTCCTTTTTCAGCCCGCTGTGATACAATGGTACCGTATACAGACCGCCGCCGCGGCCAGAAAGGATGGATTCCCAATGCGGATCGCCATTTGTGATGACAGCGCGCTGGATCGCGACCTGATTGAAGCCCTGCTGCGCCGCTATTTCTCCGCCTCATCCCTCCGCCCGGAGCTGCTCCCCTATGAGCGCGGAGACGTCCTGGTTCAGGACGTACAGGACGGGCTGGGATTTGACATCGTATTTCTGGATATCTACATGAGCGGACATCTGGGCATTGACACCGCCCGCCAGCTGCGGGCGCTGGGGTTTGACGGGCGGATTATCTTCCTCACCGCCACCCCCGACTTTGCGGTGGACAGCTATGACGTGGAGGCCTCCGGCTATCTGCTCAAGCCCCTCAGCCTGGAAAAGCTCAGCCGCGTCATGGACCGCGTCCTTCAGGCCTTTCAGGCCGGCACCTATGCCGTCCGCCAGCGGGCCAACGTGATCCGCATCCCCCTGCACGAGATTCTCTATGTGGAGAGCAGCAACTCCAAGTGCCTGCTCCACCGGACCCCCGATCTGTCCTATACCATATACAAGCGGCTGGACGAAATCCAGCAGGAGCTGGGCGACCAGCGCTTTCTCCGCTGCCACCAGAGCTATCTGGTCAACATGGACCACATCGTACAGGCCGACAGTCAGTTTCTTCTGGACTCCGGGGATGCGGTCCTGATCCGCCAGCGGGACCGGAAGGCCATCCGTCAGGCCTATCTGAACTATGCCGCCGCCCGGCACAGCCCCTCCCCCGCATAACGAAACACAGCCGCCGCAGGGCGGGTCCGCACCGCACCGGCGGCGGGCTCTCCCTGCGGCGGCCTGTATATGCCGCGCGATACGCTTCCCGTCCGAGCAAACTATACGTTGGGCTCCAGCGGCTGCACGGAAAAGTGCAGCTGGGCGGGGGAATGGGGATATTGCCTGGAAAAGGCCTTGATAATGCGCCGGCAGACCATGCAGCTGTTTTCATAATTGGCCTGGGGCAGCAGCAGAATAAACTGGGAGACGCTGCACCGGGAGGCCACGTCCCCCTTGCGCAGGTTGGTGCGGATCTGCTCCTGCAGATTCTCCATGGCCCGATCCAGGCTGCGCTTGGCCAGCTCCTTTTTATTCTTCCCTGTCACCGACAGCAGGGCGATGTGGATGGCGTCGCCGCTGCGGGCAATAAACCGGGCCTCCGCCTGGTAGAGCAGCTTGAAAAAGTCATACTCGCAGATCAGCGCCCCCGGCAGGGAATTGAGCTCCCGCAGCTGCTCCCGCACCACCCCGATGGGAATGGCCCGGTCGTTCACCGTTTTAATGGCCTCCCGGTACATGGCGCGGATGTCCTCCGCGGGCATGACGCCGAAGTTGGAGAAGAGCAGCTCGCTCATCTCCTCATAGGCCGAAATGGCCTCGCTCTGCAGGCCGCTGTCGATCAGATCCCGCAGCAGGTGCCGGTACAGCTCCTCGTCATAGGGCTCCACCTCCAGCGCCCTGCGGCACTGGGCCACCGCCTCCTCCAGGCGCTCCCGCTCCTCCAGCAGGAACAGGCTCTCCTGGACAATCTGAAGATACAGGTTATGAAAATAGGCCGCAATGGGGACCACCCACGGCTCGGAGGTGAGCTTGCTTAAAAAGTCCCCCTGATACAGCCCAGCGGCCTGGAGATAGCAGGCCAGGCGGCGCTCCTCGTCCTGCTCCGCGGCGCCCTCCCGGCACAGCTGGTCAAACTCCTCCACATCCAGCTCCATGGGAATCTCGGTATTCCAGGCGTAACTGCCGCCCTGGCGCACAATCAGGTTGTGTCCCGCCGCGCTGTCCAGCTGATTCAGGGTGGTCCGCACCCGGTGAAACATGGTTTTCAGCGCGTTCAGGGGATTTGAGCTCTCCTCCTCGTCTCCCCAGAGCAGGCTGACCAGCTCCTCCTGGGAGATGGGACGTTTGCGGCAATATATCATATAGGCCAACAGCAGCCATACCTTGCGGGAACGGTTTCCGCTGTCATCAATCTCCCGGCCGTCCAGGGAAATTGAAAAATTGCCCAGCATCCGAACCCGCAGCGGCCCGGTATTCATAGTCTCAATCCCTCCCCTGCCTCTTCGCGGCTCCACCGGGCGCGAAAGGGCTGAGAATTCGTCCATTCTATCCTATCGGTAGCATACCACAGTTTTTTTCTTTTGGCAACGATAATTCCCTGTGTTTTGTGGAATATCTTGGTACATTTTGTCCAATTAAACCGACGCGGGCACCTTTTTTGTACCCGGCCGGACAGCCGGTTACAGAATTCATCGGAATTTGCGTCGTTTTCAAAAAGTACTTTCCTTTTCCCACTTCCTCTGTTATACTAGAGCCAAAGCAAAACAAGATCCGGGGTTCCACTCTGATTTTCAGAAAGAAGTGACATTTTATGCGCATCTATCGAATTCTCCCCCTTCTGCTGGCAGTTTCCCTGCTGACCGCCTGCGGCCAGCCCGCCGCCCAGGGCGGCAGTGCGTCCTCACAGAACAGCTCCTCCCAGGATTCCGCATCCTCCCCGTCCTCCTCTCTGGAGGAAAACCCCTTTGTGGACGCGGCCGAAATTGAGGAGGTGGACCTGGAGGACGAGGCGGTCGCCCTGTCCGAGTCCCCCGCCGCCCTGCCCGGCTTTCTGGAGGCCGTGGCCTCGGGCACGCTGGTCAAGGAGAACAGCAAGGCCGTCATCGACTACTCCAACACCAAGGACGGGTATGTCATGGTCCGCTTCACCGCCGCCACGGACAAGCGCCTCAAGGCCCAGGTGAAGGGCCCCACCACCACCTATACCTACAACCTGACCCAGGGCAAGTGGGAGACCTTTCCCCTCTCTGACGGCAACGGCAGCTACACGGTTACCGTCTATGAGAACATCGAGGGCACCAAGTACTCCTCTGTGCTCTCCCTCACCTGCGACGTGGCTCTGACCGACGAGTTTGCCCCCTTCCTGCGCCCCAACCAGTATGTCGACTACGCCTCCGCCCCCAACACGGTGGCCAAGGCCGCCGAACTGACCCAGGGGATCACCGACCCGCTGAAAAAGGTGGAGGCCGTGTACAACTTTGTGGTGCAGAACCTGACCTATGACAAACAGCTGGCCGCCACGGTGCAGAGCGGATACCTGCCTGTGCTGGATACGGTGCTGGCCAAAAAGACCGGCATCTGCTTTGATTATGCCGCCCTGATGACCGGCATGCTCCGCAGCCAGGATGTCCCCTGCAAGCTGGTGGTGGGCTATGCGGGCACTGCCTATCACGCCTGGATCAGCGTCTGGTCGGCTGAAACCGGCTGGGTGGACGGCGCCATCTACTTTGACGGCGTCTCCTGGCAGCGTATGGATCCCACCTTTGCCTCCTCCGGAAAGCAGAGCGCCTCCATCATGGCCTACATCGGCGACGGCAAGAACTATACTGCCAAGTACTTCTATTGATCCGTAGCGCCGCCCCCTTTTCCTTTTTTCTCCCCATTTCTCTCTCTTTCCCTTTACGAATGGCAGCTTTTGTTTTACAATGGGCTTGCGGCCTTGTGCCGCAGGCCCATTTTTTCGCGCCGGAGCAAATTCGGCCGCGTCAGGAGTAGGAGTGCCAATGAAACAACCAATCCTATTATCAAACGATACCATCAGCGGCCTGTGTCGTGGGCTGTCCCTTCTGCTGCATGCGGGGGTGGGCGTCGGCGACGGGCTGGCCCTGCTGGCCCAGGAGGAGGAGTCCCCCGCCCTGCGGGCTGTGCTGGACGAGATGGCCCGGCAGATGGACGACGGTTCCCCCCTGGCCGCCGCGCTTCGCAGCTCTGGCCGCTTCCCCAACTATGTGTGCGGCCTGGTGGAGGTGGGGGAGCGGTCCGGGCGCACCGAAGAGGCCCTGGCCGCCCTGGCCCGCCACTATGAGGACCGGGGCAGGCTGGAGCGCCGCCTTCGCTCTGCCCTGCTCTATCCGGCCGTGCTGCTGGTGGTGATGCTGGCGGTGATTGTGGTGCTGCTGGCCCGGGTCCTGCCCGTGTTCAACGAAATTTATGCCGACCTGGGCGGCCGTCTCACCGGCGTGGCCGGGGGACTGCTGACCCTGGGGCGGGTTCTGGACCAGGCCATGCCGGTGCTGTGCGTGCTGCTGGTCCTGGTGGTCCTGTTCCTGGCCCTGTTTGCCGCCCTCCCCGCCTTCCGGGAGCGGGTGCTCGCCCTGTGGCGGAAGAGTCGGGGGGACAAGGGCGTCTCCCGCCAGATCAACACCGCCCGCTTCGCCCAGTCCCTGTCCATGGGGCTGAGCAGCGGACTGCCCCTGGAGGAGGCCCTGACCCTGTCCGCCGACCTGCTGGCGGACGTGCCCGCCGCCGCCGCCAAGTGCCGGGACTGCCTTGCCCGCCTGGACGAGGGGACGCCCCTGGCCCAGGCCATGTCCCAGTCCGGAGTCCTGCCCCGGGCCCAGTGCCGGCTGCTGGAGCTGGGGCTGCGCAGCGGCTCAGGAGACAGCGCCATGGAACAGATCGCCCGGCAGCTGTCCGAGGAGAGCGAAATGGCGCTGGAGGAGACGGTAGGCCGGGTGGAGCCCACGCTGGTGGTTATCACTTCGGTGCTGGTTGGGTTGATTCTGCTGTCGGTGATGCTGCCCCTGATGCACATCATGACGGCCATCGGGTGAGCGGCCATGAGAAGAAAAAAATCAGGTGTGCTGGCCGCCCTCCGCGGCCTGCTGATGCCCCTTGGGGCGCTGGCCGTCCTGCTCTTCTTTTTCACCGCCCTGTCCAATCTGGACCAGGGCCGGGATGCCCAGGGCAGGCAGCAGCTGGAAGACGCCCTGCGCCGGGCCGCGGTGGCCTGCTATGCCGCCGAGGGGGTCTATCCCCCCGATCTGGCCTATCTGGAGGAGCACTACGGCATTCAGATTGACCGGACGCGCTACCGGGTATTTTACGACATTTTTGGATCGAACCTGATGCCGGACATCACGGTTCTGGAATATGAGTCATGAGAAGTGCCAAACAACGTCAACATCATATTGACAGCCTGCTGGCCCTGGTGCTGTTCGGCGTGTTCGCCGCCTGTATTCTCTCCGTCCTGCTCACCGGGGCCGGGGTCTATCAGCGCCTGACCCAGCGGGACCGGCAGGCCTATGACCAGCGCACCTGTGCCCAATATCTCGCCGCCAAGGTGCGCCAGGCCCCCGGGCCTCAGTCAGTCTCTCTGTCCTCCTTCGGGGACGGGGACGCCCTGGTGATCACAGAGGAGATCGCAGGCGAGCTGTACACCACCCGCATCTATTGCTGGGACGGCTGGCTGTGGGAGCTGTTCGCCTTTGCCGAGGGGGACTTTGCCCCCCAGGACGGAGAAAAGGTCCTTCAGGCCCAGTCCCTGTCCCTGACTTTGGAGGACGGCCTGCTGTCCGCCCTCCTGGTGGACGGAAATGGGCAGGCCTGTGCGCTTTCCCTGTCCGTCCGCGGCGGAGAGGGGGCGGTCTCATGAGAAGCAAAGCGCCCCTGGCCATGATAGAACAGACCGTGATGGTGCTGGTCTTCGCCCTGGCGGCTGCCCTGTGCTTACAGGTCTTTGTCTGGTGCGACCGTCAGTCCCGGGACAGCGCCGCCCGGGATCAGGCGGTGCTGTGCGCCCAGAGCGCCGCCGAGGTGCTCAAGCACTGCCGCGGGGATTTGACCCAGGCCCGCGCCGCCCTGGGGGGCAGCCTGGATGAGGACAGCTGGTCCATCGGCTACGACAGCCTCTGGTCGCCGGTCCAGGAGGGGGCAAGCTATCTGCTCACCGCCTCCCCGGGGGACAGCGGCGACCCCCTGCTGGGGCAGGCCCTGGTGTCCGTCTCCCGCGCGGACGACGGAACCCAGCTGTTTCAGCTGACGGTGAACTGGCAGGAGGTGACGCCCCATGGAGGATAAAAAGCGCTTCTCTCCCCCTGTGGTGGGGGGCAGCTCGCTGCTGGTGATCTTCGCGGTGCTGTGCCTGACTGTCTTTGCCCTGCTCTCTTTGTCCACCGTCCGGGCCGACGTGCGCCTGAGTGAGGCGTCCGCCCAGGCGGTTTCCGGCTATTACCAGGCCGACTGTCAGGCGGAGGCCATCCTGGCCCGCCTGCGCTCCGGAGAACTCCCCCCCGGGGTAACTGCGGAGGGGGACGGCCTGTATTCCTACTCCTGCCCCATCTCTGACACTCAGTCGCTGATGGTACAGGTGCGGCTGAACGGAACACAATATGAAATTTTGCGCTGGCAGGCGGTCTATACCGCCTCCTGGCAGCCCGACGACAGTCTCAATGTGTGGGACGGCACATCATAAGGAGGTTTTAGTGTGGAAAACGAAGATACCCAGGAGCTCAATGTCACGGAAATGATGCACGAGCTGGATCGGCGGCAGGATCAGTTCCTGGAAGATCTGAAGTCCTATCTGTCCTATGCGGTGGAGCACCGGGCCTCTGACCTGTTTATCGTGGCCGGCGGCCCGGTAAGCGTTAAAATAGACGGCCGTATCAGCGCCGTCGGGGACGGCAAGGTACTCCCCCCCCAGACCGAGGGGCTGATTACCCAGATTTACCGGCTGGCCGGCCGCTCCATGTCAGGATACCAGTCCCGGGGGGACGATGACTTTTCCTTCGCCCTGCCCGGCCTGGCCCGCTTCCGGGTCAACACCTACCGCCAGCGCGGCTCCATGGCGGCGGTGGTGCGGGTGGTGTCCTTTGAAATCCCCGACTGGCAGAAGCTCCACATTCCGGAGCAGGTGATGGATCTGGCCAACGTGGCCCACGGCATGGTGCTGGTCACCGGCACCGCCGGCAGCGGCAAGTCCACCACCCAGGCCTGCATCATCAACCGCATCAATCAGACCCGCAACTGCCACATCATCACCCTGGAGGACCCCATTGAGTTTCTCCACCGGGACCAGATGAGCATCGTCAGCCAGCGGGAGATCGCCATCGACACCAACGACTATCTCTCCGCCCTGCGCGCCTGCCTGCGCCAGGCCCCGGACGTAATTCTTCTGGGGGAAATGCGGGACCACGAGACCATCCGCACCGCCATGACGGCGGCGGAGACCGGGCACCTGCTCATCGCCACCCTGCACACCAAGGGGACGGTGAACACCATTGACCGGATTATTGACTCCTTCCCCCCGGCACAGCAGGATCAGATCCGCATCCAGCTGAGCACAGTGCTGCACACGGTGGTGTCCCAGCAGCTGCTGCCCGACAAAAACGGCGGCCTGGTGCCCGCCTATGAGGTCATGCACATGAACAGCGCCATCCGCAACCTGATCCGGGACAGCAAAAACCACCAGATCGACAATGCCATTGCCACCGGCCGGGCGCAGGGGATGATCTCCATGGACCAGTCCATCCTGGAGCTGTACAATGCGGGCTATATCACGCAGGAAACCGCGCTGAGTTACGCCGACAACCCCGACCAGCTGCGCCGGCGGATGGGATAGCCTTCGCTTTTTGTATATTTTGTACAAAAAACACCCCGTTTTCACCCCCGATTTTTTATCTGAATTTTGAACGAAAAAAGGGGAAATGTAACCGGTTTTGTAACCGATTTGTGATATACTGGTCACAGAATCGGTGCACAGGAGGAGGTGAATCCCGGATGCAGCACAGGATACGGGGCAACGAGTACAGGACCACCGTAGTCTGCGTGGACTCCTATGAAAAGGGGGTGCTGGCGGGCCGGTTTTATAACCCGTATCTGGAGACAGGGGAACATTTTGAAAGTCTGGTTCAGTTTTTGAAGCAGATGGAGGTGGTGCTGGACAACATGAACCTGCCTCAGTCCTTCACCACCACGCGGGCTTTTGCCCCGCCTCCGGAACACCGGTCCGGCGGCCCGCCCGAGGGGGAATCCCAGGAGGGGCAGCTGGCCACCTTTGCGGTGCGGGTTATCTTCCGGCAGAACTCCAGCTGGCAGGGCTCCGTCACCTGGCTGGAAGCGGGCCGGGAGGAGAGCTTCCGCAGCGTTCTGGAGCTGATCCTGCTGATGGACAGCGCCCTGAACGAAAGCGCGGCAGTCCAGCCCGCCGCAAGTTAGGGGGTGCTTTTCGAGAGTTTGTACAAATTTGATAAAAAGCAGCCTCAAAACGTCCCAATTCTTTTTCGCAAATTTTGAACGAAAAAGAGCAAAATGTAACCGGTTTTGTAACCGTCCTGTGCTATACTCGAAGCATAGGAAAGGGGGAGGCGCCTGACAGGCGGAAAAGCAAAATGAAATATTCTGGAAAAGCGGGTACCCGCTTTTTCGTCTGACCCATGGGTCAGATGGAAAAGCGGGTACCCGCTTTTTCGTCTGACCCATGGGTCAGCAGACGCACTCCCAAGCAGCATGGATGAAATGAATGAAAAGGCAAACCGCGGGGAAACCCCGGGACGCAAAGCCAGGGGGCTAAAGCGGGCGACCGCCATGCCGGCCCAGCCGCCAACCATTTCGATCTCGTATCTTTTGAAAGGAGAACGAAATGATGGCACCCAAACGAGTGAAAAAACACCCGAAAAGAAGCCTGAAGATGACTGGCCGCAGAGGCCTGTCCCTGTTCCTGTCGCTGGTTATGATGATCAGCCTGGTCCAGATCGGCGCGTTCGCGGCTGCTCCCAGCGCGGTTGAGGAGCAGGAGAAGGCGCAGATCATGGAGGGCTATTATACACCGGATGACGAGAACAAAGTTCTGACCGATCAGATAACCAAGGACGCCTGGAACACCTCTGAGGGCGGCAATGTAAAGGTTTCCAAGACCATTGCGGCCACCGGAACTGAAAACCTGTTTGAAGTGGCGCTGGAGGTCCAAACCTCTCAGAAGCTGTCTGAGACCATTACAACGCCGGACGCCGCCATTATGCTGGTCATGGACCGCTCCGGCTCCATGTCCTATTGCGCAGAATGCGGCCACGACAGCATTGACTCGGACACAAAGTATTACTGCCATGGAACCAGCGGCGACGAATATTGGGATCGTCCGTTTGATTGGACCAGTAATTGTGGTTATTGTGGAAAGTCCCTCAACGCTCACAACGCAGTAACCACAGAGGACTGCACTCATGACGGCGGGTATTGGACTGGCGACAGTTGGGAATATTGTGACTGTGCTTCTACTCAGTCCCGTATGACTGCTGCCAAGGCGGGTGCGATTTCCTTCCTGGATCAGCTGCTGGAGGATACGCCGAAAAACTCCGACGGCAGCTATGCAGCCCACCGCTATATTTCTCTGGCCTCTTTTGCCGCTGACACAGACTTGGACTGCGACTGGGTTGATATTACAACAACAGACGGCTACAATCAGGTTGTAAACGCCATCAACGGGCTGTCCGCCAATGGCGGCACCTATCTTCAGGGTGGCCCGAAGTGGGCCGTCCGTCAGATGCAGAGAACCAACGCTATGGATGGCGCCGTTGATATTACCAAAATCTCCAACCGCTACACGGTGGTCCTCACGGACGGCGAGCCTACTTACAGCGATAACTACGGCAATGGTACTAGCTGCAGCGCAAAGATTTGCCAGGAAACTGCCCAGACTGCAAACAGCCTGCTTCAGTTCAGCAGCGTCTATTCTATCTGCTACGGCGCTGACAGCGAGACGTGCTACACTTATAATAAGTGGGGCAACGATCCTTTTGACCAGAACAAGGACCGCAAAGTGACGGTCGGTGAATTCCTGCGCGGTATTTCCACCGCCTATTATTCCGCTGACAATATCGACGACTTGGACACCGCCTTCGGTAATATCAGCGATATCATCGCCCTGTTGACTGAGGCCTGGAAGGTCACTGACCCCATGGGACAGAATATTTTGTTCCAGCGAGTAACCTCTAACCAAGGCACTACTGTCAGCTTTGACAACAACACGCTGACCTGGGATCTGAAGGGCGATGTCCCCGTTGACGTACAGACTGACAAGGATAAAACCACCTATACTTATAAGCTGACTTATGAGATTATCCTGAACAACGTCGGCACCGACTTCAAGTCGGGCGAGTGCTATCCCACCAACGGTTATACTTATCTGACCTATGTGTTCTATAACGAGAACGGCCAGTTGGTGGATGAGAACGGCAATGTTCTGGAGGACGTGGAGGATCCCTTCAGCATCAGCTTTAATGTCCCCGCTGTCAAGGGCTATCAGGCTGACCTGGACTTCACCAAGGTCGGCAGCGACACCGGCGACAAACTGACCGGCGCGCAGTTTACCCTGGCAGACGAAAGCGGTGCGATTTGGAGCAGTGCGAAAACCTCCGACGCAGACGGCAAGGTGGAATTCACCAACATCCCCTCCGGCTATACTTACACCCTGACGGAGACCAGCGCCCCCAGCGGGTACAACGCGGTTGAGCCTATCACCGTGACGGTGGCTTACGGTAAGGTTACCACTGATCCTGAAATCGAAGACGGCAAGCTGGTGGATCCCGCCCAGCAGTCCTACATCGACGTCACCATCACCAAGACCTGGCAGAAGCCCGCGGATCAGGCTACCCCCGATTCCATCACGGTCACTCTCCTGCAGGACGGCGTGGAGATGGACGGATACACCAACGTCCCGATTTATCGTGAGGATGCTCTGGATCCCGCTACCGGGGAATGGACTTACACGTTTAAAAAACTTCCTAAAGTCAACTTGGATACCGGCGAAGAATATACTTACACCGTGAAAGAGGCCGAGATGGACGGCTGGACCGTTACTTACTCCGAGGACGGCCGGACCATCACCAACACCGCCAGCGGAAAGACCTCTTATGTCGCCTCCAAGTTCTGGATCCTGCCCGAGGGCATGGATGCCAGCAATATGAGCGTTACGGTCACTCTGACCCAGAACGGCGAGAAGATGGAGGGTTCTGAGTACACCAAGACGATTACCGGAAATGGCATGGTCAAATTTGAGGACCTGGACAAGTACGACGAAAACGGTACCCTGTATGTTTACGGCGCTGATGAAGCCCAAGACAGCAGTTATCAGCAGGCCAAACCTTCCACCGGCGACGATTATACGATTACTTTCTATAATACTGTCGCACAGGAGAAATTGACCGTCTCCGGCACCAAGACCTGGAACGATGGCGGTGATGTGGACAGCCGCCCCGATTTCATTGAGGTGACTTTGCTTGCCAATGGTGAGCCCACTGAACATACTGCTATTGTCACCGCAGCGGACGACTGGACCTACTCCTTCACCCCTCTGGACCGCTATGAGTTCACCCGCGATGGGAACAACAACATTACCGGCGTATCCGAGATCGAGTACACGGTGCAGGAGACCCCTGTGGTCGGCTATGAGCCCGCGGTGAACGGCGCCGACATCACCAACACCCGCACCGGCACCATCGACCTGACCGTCAGCAAGAAATGGGTCGCCGAGTCCGTACCCGATCAGGAGGTCACCGTAGAGCTCTACGCCAACGGCGTAGCCACCGGCAAGACTGTTACCTTTGAGGACTTCGATACCTTTGAGGACCTGCCTCAGTATGACGCCCAGGGCGTTGAAATTGAGTATTCCGTGGTGGAGACTCCCGTAGACGGCTTCACCGCCAGCTATGGCGACTTGTCCGAAGTTAGTGACGGCGTCTATGAGATTATCGTCACCAACACCCAGAACGGCTTTGATCCCAATGAAGAAGTTCTGATTACGGTCACCAAGACCTGGCAGCAGCCCGGCAACGTCGAAGAACAGACCGCCGACTTCTATCTGTGCATTGACGGTGAGCGCAGCGACTACTCCATCTCCATCACCGGCAACGGTACCGCCAGCTTTAACCCCATGCCCCGCTATGACGAGGTATTGAATGAGGAAACCGGCGAAACGGAGTATGTGGAGATCTCCTACTCCGTAGAGGAGGATGCCCCCGATAACTACACCGTCTCTGTGGAAGATCCTGTGGGGCCCGACTCCAACGGCAACATTTACTATCACTTCATCAACACCATTCAGGGCACCACTTCCCTCTCCCTGGAGAAGACCTGGGTGCAGCCCGCCGATGTGGACACCCCTGACGCCACCTTCACCATCCAGCGCTCTGTGGACGGAAAGAACTGGGAGGATGTCGACAGCACTACTTTAACGGACGGCAAGACCAGCGAGACCTGGGATAACCTGGATAAGTACGACGGCAGCGGCCAGCTGTACATCTATCGCGTGGTGGAGATCTCTGTCCCCGGCTACAGCTCTGTCATCACCGGCGGCGTGCAGGAGGACGGCTCCTTCGCCTTTGAGGCCGTCAACACCATCAACCAGGCCACGGCCAACATCACGGTCTCCAAGACCTGGATTGACGGCAGCACCCCCAACAGCCAGCGGCCCGACGTCACCCTGGACCTGCTCCAGGACGGCATTGTGGTGGGTACCGTCACCTTCGGCTGGGGCACTGATCTCTTCGGTGAAGAGCGCGTAATCGCCACTATGAACGGCGTGCCCTTTGGCGCGGACGTGAGCGAGGACGGCAATACCTGGAGCATCCAGTTTGCGGATATGCCCCTGTACAACGACACCCGCACCCACCGCTATGAGTACACCGTACAGGAGCTGAACGTCCCCGGCGACTATCAGGTCTCCGTGGCCGGTACCACTGCCACCAACAAGCTGGCCGGCACCATTGAGATCCCCATCACCAAGTACTGGGCCGATCCCGACGGCACCACCGACCGCCCGGACATCACCCTGCGTCTGACCGGCACTGACGGCAGCGAGCGGGTTATGACCATCAGCGACGACTCCGGCGAGCCCGTGGTCACTTCCAACGGCGAGTCCCTGCCCATCACGGCGGACGGCAGCACCTGGACCTTCTACGTCAAGAATCTGCCCGAGTATACCGAAAACGGTGCAAAGATCACCTATACCCTGACCGAGGATCCTGTGGCGGGCTATACCTCCAGCTCTGTGGACGGCCAGCCCTTCGCCATCAAGAACACCATCGATCAGGACAGCAGCTATTCCATCAGCGCCACCAAGGTGTGGGCCAACATGGACACGGACGGACACTACGATCCCAAGTATCCCGAATCCATCACTGTGGCCCTGTACCGCGACGGCGTAAAGGTGGAAGACTCTGAGCGCACCATACAGCCCGACGAGAACGGCGGCTGGGGTACTGTGACCTACTCCGACCTGGACAAGTACAACCCCACCACCGGCAAGGCCTATGTGTACGCCATCTATGAGCTGGACGAAAACGGCAGCCGCGTGGAGAATGGCGGCACCATCTCCTTCGGCCAGGACAACGACTATACCGTTACCTATGAAACCGAGGGCGGCAGCACCACCATTACCAACACCTTCAAAGAACCCGCCAAGTATCTGTGGGTTGTCAACGCGCACTACACCCACTATGATTACAACGGCAACGTTATCGACAGCTATAACACCCTGAGCGAGATCTTCTCCGAGACCAGCAGCCAGCTCGTTTCCGCCGACCCGGACGACTATGCGGTCAGCAACGGTCTGACCTATGTCTATGACGCGGACAACGAGAACAACAAGACCGAGGTCACGCTGGAGCAGGAGAACTACCTCTATGAGCTGCACCTCTACTATGAGCTGCGGGATGAAGAGCCCACTGAGCCCGAAGATCCCGACGAGCCCGGCGGAGGTGGCGGACACAACGACCGCACGGTCACCGTCTACTACCGCGAGGAGGGCACCCGCGATCAGCTGGCTGACACCGAGCAGCGCGAGTATGACTACGGCGATGCCTGGGACGTCACCGACCTGACCGATCTGGCCATCGACGGCTACGTCATCACCCGTGTGGAGGGCGATACCTCCGGCGACCGTCTGACCAGCAACAAGACCGTCACCGTCTGGTACTCCAACGACGAGACCGACATTGAGGATCCCGACACGCCCACCACCGACCTGCCCGATGGCGGCGACACAGGTGATACCGGCGGCACCGGTGACACCGGCAATACCGGCGGCGGGACCGACATCGGCGACGATGATGTGCCCCTGGCCGAGGCGCCCGAGACCGGCGACGCCTCCCTGCTGTGGGTCATCCTGGCCATTGCCTCCGGCTCCGGCCTGATCTGGCTGGCCCTCACCGGCAAGAAGCGCAAGGAGTGCGAGGAGCAGTAATCCCCCTTTGGGCAGCTCCCCCTTCCCCGGACTGAAACGGGGGCCCGCCGCGAAAGCGGCGGGCCCCTTTCCTATGCCGGAGCGTGCCGGGCCTTGCTTTTTCCCCTGCGACCTGATATCATGTACCCAGCCCCACGAAAGGAGGCGTCCCCATGCACCTCAACAAAAAAGCGCGCATTGCCCTGCTGATTGTGCTGGCTGTCATCTTTGCCGGCAGCGCGGGCATGTATCTCTATCAGCTTTTTCAATACCGGGAAGGCAGCGAAATTTATGATGAGGCGGAGGCATTGGCCGGTCTGCCTGACCTGTCTGACCTGCCCCTCCCCTCCCTCCCGGACAGCCCGGACACCTCCGCCCCGTCCGACTCCTCCCAGGCCAGCGAGCCGGAGGTGGTCTATGTGGACCCCTACGCCGACGCCCTGCGGAACATGGACTTCACCGCCCTGCGGGAGGTGAACGACGACGTGCTGGGCTGGATCCTGATTCCGGGCACCAATCTCTCCTATCCTGTGGTCCAGGGCGGCGACAACAGCTACTACCTGAACCACACCTGGAAAAAGACCCGCAATTCGGTGGGCGCGATCTTCCTGGAACACACCAACAGCCGGGATCTCAGCGACTTCAACACCATTATCTACGGCCACCGCATGAACGACCGCTCCATGTTCGGCATCCTGAAACACTATCAGGATCTCAGCTATTGGAGCGACCACCCCTGCATTTACATCACGGACGACTACGGCAGCCACACCTATGAGGTCTTTGCCGCCTATGAGGTGAGCGTGGAGGGGGACACCTACCGCCTGGGCTTTTCCAGCGACGCCTCCAAGCAGAGCTTTATTGATTTCTGTCTGGAACAGTCGGTCATTGACACCGGCGTTGTCCCCAGGGTATACGACCGGATTTTGACCCTGTCCACCTGCACGGGCAGCGGCCACGCCACCCGCTGGGTGGTGCAGGCCGTACTGCGGGGAGAGGCTCCCGCCGACGACGCCGCTCAGGAGGAGGAACCCGGAACGGACACGGAAACGCCCCCGGCCGAGGAGACTCCCCCCACTGCCGGGACGGAGGAGCCCGCCGGCGACACCTCCCAGACTTCGGAGCAGCCCGACCCGTCCCAGCCCTCTCAGGACATTCCGGAGGACGGGCCGATCTCCCAGGATATTCTGGACGATATCCCGATCTCTCAGGACATTCCCCGGGCGGAGACGGAGAAAACCCAGGAAAGCAGCTGACAGCTTCAGCGCAGCTCCAGGCCTATGGCCTGGAGCTGCGCTCAGCGTGTCAAAAAAGCCCTCCTGCAAGGAGTTCCGCCGTCCGCAGACGGCGGAATAAAATGAAATCCAGTCATTTCCAAGGACATGCGCCTGGGAAATGACACCTCTCACGAAATTTTGGGCGACAATTTCGCAAGAAATCGAGCCTGAAATTTCGTGCGGCCTACTCGAAAAAGTGGCTTGTCAATTGATAGAAATTGACAAGCCACTTTTTCGACAGTCTCAGCGCAGCTCCAGGCCATAGGCCTGGAGCTGCGCTGTTTTTTATCCCCATCCGCCTGTAAATCCTTCCTGCGCCTCCTCCAGCTCCTTGACAATAAAAATCTCATACAGCCGGCTGAGCACATCCCAGGTCATGCGGTCCATAACCCCCGTCTCCTCCAGGCCGGCCGCCCGCTGCAGCCAGCGGACGTTATCCGCGGATGCCCGGCTGTGGTAGCCATCCGGCGTATGATGTGTAATTCCCTGAAAATAGTGGGAGAGCACCTGGAACATGGTCTGGGGCACGATCATATAGTCCCGCGCGGTCCCCTCCTCCACCTTGCTCCCTTCCCCGGGAAAGCCCCGCAGAGAGCGGGCGGGCCCGTTCTTTCGCTCCGCTGCCTCCCAGCGCTCCACAATGGCCCGCCAGGTCCCCCGGTCCACCACGCCGGTCACCGGCGGGTGGAGCTCCCGCTGGAACAGCATAACGGCCTCCAGCGTACGCTCTCCAAATACTCCGTCCGCCGCCAGCTCAGGCAGAAACTCATATTCCCGGGCCAACCGGCGCAGCATGAACTGCAGCCCCCGCACCGGCTGGGACAGCATCTCCCGCTCCAACAGCTCCTGTCTCATACCATGCGCTCCTCTCCTTTGTCTGTCTGACCTATTTTTACGTCATACCCCGGAAACTGTCCAATCCGCGGGGTATTGGAAAAGCTCCGATCCCCTGTGCCGTCCATCGGCGCCATGGCCGCCACGGCTCGCTGCTGGCTCTGGGCCCGCACGGTATCCTGCTGCAGGAAGTACTCCGCCATTGCAAAGTGTCGGAAGAGGGCGTTCCAGGTGGCCTCCCCCACAATCCCGTCCGGCGTCAGTCCGGTCTGGCTCTGGTAATAGCGGACTGCCTGCGCCGTGGTCGGGCCAAAGATGCTGTCCACCTGGATCGGCTTCAATGCGTTGTCAAATTCCGCCAGTACAGCCAGCATATATTGAAGCGCCTGTACTCCGGCGCCCGAGTCCCCTTCCCGCAAAACGCCCGGATACTGGAACTGGACGCGGTACAGGGTCTGCCCCTCACTTACCAGTTCAGACAGCTGCAGAACCCCCACATAGAGGTAGACCAGCTTGTACCAGGTGGCTTTTCCCACAATCCCGTCCGGTGTCAGGTTGAAAATACGTTGGAATTCCCGCACCGCCTCCTCCGTCGCCTGATTGAAGGTGCCCAGGACGGGGCTGATTTTGGGAATGGCGGGATAATTTTGCGAGATGCGGTTGAGCATGGTCTGGAGCACCAGCACATCCGGCCCGGTGGCGCCCACGCGCAGCGGGGTTCCGGGGTAAGAGGCGGTGATATTTTGAATGGGCGCCTCCACCACCAGCTCGATATCGTCCCCATAGTAGTGGCGCAGAATTTCCATGGAGCTGTAGCCCTGCAGGGCCAGCTCCTGGCTTCCCCACTGAGACAGACCGTCGCAGGTGGTGGTGGTTCCATTGCAGAATTTGGCGGACAGCGGCTCTACATACCCCTGCCGCCGGATGTAGTCATTGAAAATTTCGTCCACCAATTGGCTGATATTTTCAAAAATGTTGCGGCCGCGGATAAATTTCTGATCATAGGCCGTTGTGGAGGTGATCTGAAAGTCATAACCCCGGCTGGGGTAAAATTCCGTATAAACCCGGTTCAGGGCAAAGGAGATAATCGCCAGCACATTGGCCCGGATGGCGGCCGGCTCCCAGGTGGGATAAATTTCACTGGAGGCCACATTTTTTACATAATCCGGAAAACTGACTGTAATATTCTCCGCCGGCTGGTCGGGCGGCCCCATATGGACCGTAATGGTGCTGGGGATATAAGGGATTACTTCCACAGGCATGGTACCACCTCACAGACTCTGGGCTGTCATATCCCGGGTGCCGCGGTGCTGCAGGCTGCTCTCTCCCTCCCCCAGGGGAATCAGCATCATGTCCTGTACTGTCTCCACCCCCGGGAAGATCTGTACGCCCTCGGCCTGGAGCATGGCGTACCCGGGGTGTTCCGCCCATACACTGCAAAGGGAAAAGGGAGCCTGTTTTCCCGCCTCTTGAGGGCTGGTGCTGTCGGCCGGGGGCGGCGCGGCAATTTCCACAGGCTGGATCAGGCCGCTTCTGTCCGTCACCTGGACGGAAATCAACTGGTTCCTCCCGTCTTTTCCCTGTCCGGTCACCACCACTGTGGCCCCCTGAAGGGGAATTTCTGCCTGCGATGTATAGACACGGACCGATAGTCTTCCTGTCTTTTCCATATTCCTACCTCCTGCCGGCGGATCGAGCCCGCCCCGTTTTCCCATGCTATGCGTCCGCACCGCTTCCGGTTCCGTCTGCCGGCCCGGTTTGTTTCTCCCCGAGCTTTCTGCCTTCCAAAAAAGGACGTGGGGCGCAGCCAATAGAAGGCTGCGCCCCACGTCCTCTTCTGTTCAAGGGCCCGAGCAGCTTATGTCCGTGCCTCAGCACAGACCCAGCAGATGCCGGACCTCTCCAATCATATACAGCGATCCACAGATGCACACCACGTCGTCTGCCCGGGCCTGGGCCAGCACGGTCTCCAGTCCCTGGGCAGTGGAGTCACAGGGGACCGCCTGGGCCCCATTTTCCTGCAGATAGGCCGCCAGCTCCTGAGCCGTCATGGCCCGGGGGCTGTCCGGCGTGATGGTTACAAACCCTTTGGCAAGGGGCAGAATCTGCCGGAACATGTCAGGATAGTCCTTATCCGCCAGCACTCCGGTTAAAAACAGCACCTTTTTCCCCGGATACAGCTGCTGCAGGCTGTTCCGGATGGCCTCCATGCACTGGGGGTTGTGTCCTCCGTCCAGGAACACATCCGGCTCCCGGCGCACCAGCTCCATACGGGCCGGCCACTTGGCCTGGGACAGGCCCTCCAGCAGGGCCTCCCGGGGGATGTGCCAGCCCTGCCGCTCCAGCGCCCAGATGGTCTCAATGGCTGTGGCGGCATTGTTCACCTGATAGGCCCCCAGCAGGGAGATGTGGAAGGGGCCCTGCCCGCGGTAGAGGAAGGTCTGTCCATCCCGGTTGGAGGACTGCACCTGCAGCGTCTCGGGGGCGGTCAGTGTCAGTTCCACGTCCAGCTCCCGGCAGGCCTCCTCCACCACCGCTTCCACTTCCCGGGTCTGGTGGTAGAGGACGGCGCGGCAGCCCTTCTTCACAATACCGGACTTTTCCCGGGCAATCTGTGCCAGCGTATTGCCCAGCTCCTGGGTGTGCTCCAGTCCGATGTTGGTGATCACCGCCGCCTCCGGCGCCGGAATCACATTGGTGGAGTCCAGACGGCCGCCCAGCCCCACCTCCAGCACCACCAGCTGACAGCCGGCCTCCAGGAAATAGAGCATCCCCACCGCGGTCATCAGCTCAAACTCAGTGGCCGGGTCCTCCATCCCCTTCCCCGCCTGGATTACCTGCTCCGCAATCCGGCCCAGGGTCTCGTCCGGGATGGGCTGGCCGTCCACCTGAAACCGCTCGTGAAAGCGCCACAGGTGGGGGGAGGTATAAAGTCCGGTGCGGATCCCCGCCCGCGTCAGCACGCTGGCCACCAGGGCCGCCGTGGAGCCCTTTCCGTTGGTGCCGGTGATATGAACAAATTTCAGCTTCTCGTGGGGATTCCCCAGCCGCCGCAGCAGCTCCTGCGTCCGGCTCAGGCCCGGCTTTCTCCCCGTCCAGGCCTCCTGATGGATTAAATCAACCGCTTCCTGTCCTGTCACAGTCCGCGCCCCTTTCTCTTGATCTTCGCTTATTTACTGGGGCAGAGTCAGCCCGTTGGCCCGCAGGGCAGCCTCCACCGTGTGGGCGGAGAGCACGGTGGAGGTCACAGCCCCCACGCCGCCCGGCACAGGGGTCAGGGCTGCCACCACCGGCTCCACCTGCTCAAAGTCCACGTCGCCGCGGAGCTTCCCGTCCGGACCGGGGCTGACCCCCACATCCACCACAATCTGGCCCGGACTGACGTGTTCCCGCCCGATCAGGCCGGCCTTGCCCGCCGCCGAGATGATGATATCCGCCCTGCGGCACAGCTCCTTCAGCCGCTCCGGGTCAGTGAAAATATTGCAGGCCGACACGGTGGCCCCCAAATTCATCAGCAGTACCGCAGTGGGCATCCCCACGGTCACGCCGGTGCCCACAATGACTACATTCTTTCCCATCAGCTCCACCTGATAGTGGCGCAGCAGTTCCAGGCAGGCCGTGGCAGTACAGGGCGGAAAAGCCGCCGCATTCTGGGTCATCAGTCCGCCCATCGAGGAGCTGGTCATGGCGTCAATGTCCTTCTCCGGGCGCAGGATCCCCAGCACCTCCGGCACATTCAGCCTCTGGGGCAGGGGGCGGAACAGCAGGCAGCCGTGAATATGGGCGCTGCGGTTCACATCCTCCAGCACCCGCTTCAGCTCGTGCGCGCTCACATCCTCCGGCAGGAGGGTCCGGCTGACCGCCACGCCCAGGGCCTGGGCCCGCTTGGTGGCCCCGCTCTCATAGGCCATGTCCTCCGGCCGCGCTCCCACCCGGACAATTCCCATGGTGGGCACCACATCCCGCTCCCGCAGCAGCTCTACGCCGGCGCTGATGCGCCGGCTGAGCGCCTGACTGACCGGTGCTCCGGACAGTAATTTTGCCATTGCTTCCCAGCTCCTTTTCTCAGGTCGGCGCCGCCTCGCCCCTTCAGCGCGTATAAATGGCCGCAGCCATCAGCTCCGCACCCTCTCGGCTGGTCAGGCGGACCGGATGCCCCCCGTCCTCCCGGCACAGCAGGAACTCTCCCGCCCCAGCCGTCAGACCATACTCCGGCAGGAACACCGAACCGGACACGCAGTAGAGCGCGGCGGTACACTTGGTAAAGCTCTGGGGCGCGGGCACGGCCGGGGCCCAGCGGCAATCCGTGCCGGGCTCCAGCACCAGGGGCTGTACGGCCCCCTCACAGGCGCCCTTGCGCAGCATCAGATTGAAGTCGGTGCATTTCCCCCAGGACTCCACGGGGACGCCGCCGTCAAAGGATTTGACCTCCATCCGGTCCAGCGCAAACCGCGCTCCCTCCCCAATCTTCATGTCCAGGTCCCCCCGGAGCACGGAGATCAGCCGGTTATAGTCGGGCAGCGGGGTAAAGTCGGAGTGCTCCAGCTCCACGCCGGCGGAGCTGAAGCGCCACAGGAAATCCCGGTCGGCGTACACCGCCCCCTCCGGCGCGATGGCCAGCTGGGTAGTGGTCCCCCCCGACCATTTGGTGGTCACATAGTCCTGCTGCTTCAGCAATTCCCATTCCATAACAGCGCTTCCTTTCTAAATCTTTTTCTGCCTTATCGGGCGGAAATTTTCACCAGCCCTCTCCGGCGCAGAATGCGCGCCATGGGGATGGCCAGTGTGGCTACAATCACAGCTGTAATAATATCCTTGGGCACACGGAGCAGTGCACTGCCAAATACAAAGCCGAAGGCGTAATAATCATAGATCAGGCTGTCCAGCCACAGGGCCATTGTATTCAGAAAGCTGGTCAGGCACCCCGCCGCAATACATGCCAGATAGCAGAAAACCGGGCGCTCCTCCAGCGGGCGGCGCGTTTTCGCCGCATATCCCGCTGCGATGCCCACCAGCCCCCAGGCCATAGGCGGGATCACCCACAGGAACGTTGTGGGCATCAGGCCGAAGGTCAGCAGCTGGGTTAAAAATTCTCCCAGCAGGGCCACCAATAGGGCAGGCAGCGTACCAATCAGCAGGGCCGCCAGAATGACCGGCAGTGCCACAAAGGTAAGTTTGAAGTTTCCGGTGTGGATCACCAGTGTTACGCCCAACAGGAAATAGACCGCGATTAAAATTGCAATCCGGCAGAGATTTATTACAGTAAACCTTTTCATAATAATAGCTCCTTTCATGGCATGTTGCCATGAAAAGAGCTCTCTTTCCATGGCAGCGGATGCGGTGTCGCAACGCGGAGGGACCCTCCTTCGTCCGCCGGCAACCTCCCATCCGGCGGCACTTAACGCGCTGAACCTACTCTGTCAAGTCTATTCAAATAAAATCCGTAAAATGGAAATCCCCGGGAGAAGGAGAAACGCCTTCTCCCGGGGTACGGGATTTACATCGCGGCAAGCACGGTCTCGTAGATCTTGTCAGCCAGGGGCAGAGCCTTGGCCAGCATCTCCTCGCCCTTCTTGCGGTAGTCCTCGGCCAGCTCCTTGTTCTTCAGGCTGCCGATGTTGATGAGCACGTTCAGCCAAGCGCCCTGGATGGCGGCGCGCAGGGACAGGGCGGACACGCCCAGGTCGCTGGCGGCGCTGTCGTTGGTCTTGCCCAGCAGGGAAGCGGTCAGCTCCAGGGTCTCGGTGGCCAGCTCCATCATCTCAAAGGGAGTGGCGGTGCAGCCCTCCAGGCCCTTCTGGATGGCGGCGGAGCGGGCGGCCTTCTCCTCGTCAGTGGCCTTGGGCATGCCAAAGGCGGCGCTGACCACGTTGAACGCCTCGGTGTCGCGGTCCATCACGTCCACAAAGCGGGCCTTCAGGTCGGTGGCCTTCTTCTGGCTCTCAATGACAAACTCCTGATACTCGGCATACTTCTCCTTGCTCTTGCCCACAGTGGTCAGGCCGCACACCATGGCGGTGAGGGCGGCGCCCAGGGCGCCCTCCAGAGCAGCGGCGGAGCCGCCGCCGGGAGCGGGAGCGTCAGAGGCCAGCAGGTCGACAAACTCAGAGGTCTGCAGTTCGGCTAATTTCTTCATGTCGTTCTTTACTCCTTTTTATTCCGGACTTCTGCTTACTTCATGTCCAGCAGGTGATACTCCATGATCTGGTTGTGGCAGTCAAAATCCTTGGCCTTCAGATAGAACTCAGCGCAGTCGATCATGGCCTTGGCGGGGGTCA
>JAHYYS010000021.1:34940-35580 GCA_019424865.1 bacterium | reverse complement strand
TGATGGTCAGGAAGATACCGGCCTGGGCGGCGGCGCCGCACAGGAACAGCTTGGGGTTGGCCAGCAGGGGGCCAAAGTCGATCATGGCGCCGATGCCGATAAACAGAAGAATCGGCATGGCCTCACTGGCCTCAATGCCTACTTCAAAGAGCCACTGAATAATGCCGTGGGTCTCACCCACGCCCGCACTCACCTGGTTAATGACGCCGGACAGAGGCAGGTTCACCAGAATGGCGCCAAAGCCCATGGGCATGAGCAGCGCCGGCTCGAAGCCCTTTTCGATGGCCAGCCAGATCAGAACTGCGCCAACCACGTACATGACTACCTGCTGCGGAGTGATGGACAGCAGGCCCTCCCACAGAAATTCAAATCCCATTCTTCTACTTCCCTTCGTTTTTTTCTATCCTTCCCAAAAGAAGCGGACGCGAAACAAAAAGACCTGCGTTCCGCGCGGAACGCAGGTCTTGTCATTTCAGGCATGGCCAGGGAAAATCCCATGATGTTGGCCGGTGCCGCGCGCCAAAGCGCGCCGACTACTCCCCTTTGCTTATGTGGGATGTTATCACATCCCATAGTCTTTGTCAAGGGAAACTTTTCCTCAGCGGAACAGTTTTTCATCCCCATCCAGCACCTCACGCCG
>JAHYYS010000021.1:0-34930 GCA_019424865.1 bacterium | reverse complement strand
TCCCGGCAGAAAGCGGCGCGGATCAGCTCCGGATTGCGTCCGGGGTTCTGCGCAGCTACCACCATGCTTAAGGTCATGGTGTCGCTCTGGCACTCCACGGTCCACTCCCGGATCAGCGGGATCAGGTCCACCTCGGTATAACCCTTCTTGGACTTGTTGGACTTCTTCTCCACCACCAGGCTCTCCCGCCCCAGCAGCTCGGCAATGGCGGGCTCGCATTCCTGGGGACGTCCCTCAGGATACTCAAAATTCATGATATAGTTGATGTAGCAAAGTTCCTTCAGCTTCCGCTGGGCCGGATAGCACTGATGCACGGTGATCCCTTCGGGCATAACCGCAGTAAGCCGGGCGGGTACCGTCTCCGGGTCTGTTCCCTCCAGAAGGCCAAACTCCAGAATCTCGCACTCGCTGGAATAGCCCACGGACAGGAGCAGCGCAATGGAAACAAAGGGATGGGGATGGAAGCCTTCGGTATGTTTGATGGGAATTTTTGCCCGGGCAAAGGCTCTCTGGAAGGTGCGCATCAGGTCCAGATGGGAAATATACCGGGCTCGGCCCGTTTTAGAAAACAGCAGGCGGTCAGCCATTGCACACACCTCCTGACAGCAGTCGGTTTGCCCCGCAGCCGGAGCAGCGCGTACGGCAGTCCGGGGTGGTCTGGGACTGGTAGCACAGCTCCCGCTCCCGCCACAAGAAGTTGGTGGTCACCATGGGGTCAATGCGGCACCAGGGGAAGACCTCATCTCTCCCCCGCTCCCGGTGGGCGTAGAAGTCACCGTCCAGGCCGCAGGCCTTCAGGGCATCCATCCACCGCTGGAAATCGAAATACTCCGTCCAGGAGTCCATCTTGGCCCCGTGCTCCCAGGCCCACTCCAGCACATCCGCCAGGCGGCGGTCACCACGGGAGAAGATGGCCTCCAGATAGCTGGTCTCCGGGTCGTGCCAGTTATAGGTGATGGACTTGTCCCGCTTCAGGGCGTCCCGCAGCAGATCCACCCGCCGCTGGTACTCCTCCCGGGTGATCTGGGCCTCCCACTGGAAGGCGGTGTGGGGCTTGGGGACGAACCAGGAGGTGGACACCGTGATGCGCACGCCCCTGGCCTTGTTGGGGGTACACTCCCGCCAGGCGAAGTAGACCTTGCGCGCCAGATCGGCAATGCCCAGCACATCCTCGTCAGTCTCGGTGGGCAAACCCAGCATAAAATAGAGCTTTACCCCGCTCCACCCGCCGGAGAAGGCGGTGCGCACCGACTGCATCAGGTCCTCCTCCCGCAGATTTTTGTTGATGGCGTCCCGCAGGCGCTGGGTGCCCGCCTCCGGGGCGAAGGTCAGTCCGCCCTTGCGCACCCGCTGAAGCCGCTCCATCAAATTCATGGAGAAGGTATCCGCCCGAAGGGAGGGCAGAGAGACCCCGATATCCCGGGGTGCGCAGTAGTCCAGCAGATCGTCGCACAGCTCCAGCAGACAGGGGTAGTCCGTGGAGGACAGGCTGGACAGGGTCATCTCCTGGTAGCCCGAGTCCTGGCAGGCCGCCTTGCCGTATTCGGCCAGCAGTTTGGGGGTTCGGTTCCGCACCGGGCGGTAGACATACCCCGCCTGACAGAAGCGGCAGCCCCGGATACAGCCCCGGAACAGCTCCAGCATCACCCGGTCGTGGACAATCTCGGTGGAGGGAATAATGGTCTTCACCGGGAAATAGGACTTGTCCATATCCTGAACGATGCGCTTGCGCACCGTCTCATGGGCGCCGGAGCCCTCCACCACCCGCATCTCCTCCAGCCGGCCGTCCTCCTTGTAGACGGGCTCGTAGAAGGAGGGGACATAGATGCCCTCGATCTGAGCGGCCTCCTGAAGAAATTCCTCCTTGGACCAGCCCTCCTCCCGGGCGCGCTGATACAGCTGGATATACTCCAGGGTGACCTCCTCCCCCTCCCCCAGGACAAAGAAGTCAATAAAGGGGGCCAGAGGCTCCGGATTATAGCAGCAGGTCCCGCCTGCCACCACCAGCGGCGTCAGCTCGGGCCGGTCCGCCGAGCGCAGGGGCAATCCCGCCAGATCCAACATGTTGAGCACGTTGGTATAGGCCATCTCATAGCCAAGCGAGAAACCGATGATGTCAAAGTCCGAAATTGGATCGCCGCTCTCCAGGCCGTAGAGGAGCAGCCCCTCCCGGCGCATCTCCTCCTCCATGTCCAGCCAGGGGGCATAGCACCGTTCGCACCATACCCCCGGCTGCTCGTTCATCAGGCCATAGAGAATGCGGCAGCCCAGATTGGACATACCAATCTCATAGGTGTCCGGAAAACACAGGGCATACCGGACGTCCACGGTCCGTTTGTCCTTCACCACCGCATTATATTCCCCGCCCGTGTATCGGGCGGGTTTTTGTACCTTGGGCAGAATATGTTCCAGTATGCGGTTCATGCCGATCCCCCAGTTCCTTTTCTCAGAAGCGTATCCTTTATTTTACCTGCTTCTGCTTCTCCTGGCAAGATCTATTTCCAGTCTTTTTTACGCCGGAATAAATTCCCATCAGCCAAAGCGCCACCAGCAGCAGGGTAATATTGCCCGCTGCGCCGCACAATATCGCCCCGGCCGCCAGCAGCAGCGTCATCCAAAATATATCCAGACAGCCCTCCGCCGCACAGGCCAGGTCCGGTCCAAGCAGCACTGCCAGCACGCAGTATACAATTCTTCCCCCATCCAGCCGCCCGATGGGAAGCAGGTTAAAACAGCCCAGGGCCAGATTGAGCCCGGCAAACACACACCCCCATTCCCACCGGCAGAAGATGAAGGCGAGAAGAAGGTTGACGCAGGGGCCGGCCGCCGCCACGGCGATCTCGCCCCCATAGCCCAGCTGACCCGACAGCTTCATTTCTGCCCCAACGGCTGTCAGGCGAATCTTCCTTACACCGCATCCCAGCCGCTTGGCGGCGGCGTAGTGTCCCAGCTCATGCAGCGCACAGGCCAGCATGGCCAGCGGGACCATGGCGTACCGGTCCAGGTAATTCAGCCAGGCCGCCAGCAAAAAGAAGCTGCCGGTTATCTCCAGCTTTCCAATCCTCATTCCTGGGGCAGGAACGTGATATAGTATTCCGGGTTGAGATGGAGCTTATTGTATTTCAGCTCCAGATGCAGATGGGGGCCGGTGGCCGCTCCGGAGGACCCAACCTCGGCAATTTTCTGGCCCGCCGTCACGCTCTCCCCCTTCTTAACGCAGATTGTGCTGCAGTGAGCATAGAAGGATTTGACTCCGTTTCCGTGATCCAGCTGCATATAAAGCCCATAGGAATCGTCCTCCCCCACATATTCCACTGTCCCGGCCGCAAAGGCACTGATCGGATCTCCGTTCTGACCGCCGATGTCTACACCGCCGTGGAACTGGTACTTGCCATTGATGGGGTGATCCCGATAGCCATAGGTGGAGTTCAGGTGCCCCACCACCGGCGTCACGGTGTCCAGAGCGCCCAGGGACAGATGATCCATCGTGTAATTTTCCGGCAGCGGCTGCCCGCTGTAATCCGACTGCACCAAAACCGTGCCGGCCGCCGGAATGGCCGCGGGCTCCTGCACCGGCTGCGGCGCTTCTTCCACGGCTTCTGGCTGTGGTACCTCTCTCTGCGCCAGGTCGGGCTTGACAGTCTCGTCCCCCGCGTATAAATAGTGCGCGGACTGGATCTGTGCGCTGGGGTTGCCGCTCAAAAATGCCAGCTCCTGCTCCAGCACGTCGGCCAGCTCCGGCACCTGCTGCCCGGCTTGCTGCGCATCGTCTGTCCGGCCGCTGCCAAACACTTCAACGCAAAATTCCCCCAGACCGGAGAGCACATTCCCCTGCTCTGTCAGAGAGCTGCCCAACTGGGAAAAGGCCTCCCGCACGTCCAGATCCGTGGAAATCAGGGTCAGAATATTGTCCCGCACCTGAACCATCTTGTCCGGGAAGACCCCCTTTCCAATGAATACGGTGAGAAAAAGCGCCAGACAGACCAGAAGCTGAAGCAGCCGGATCTGCTCCTGGCGCTGCATGTCCTTCTTCCTGTTTGGACGTCCGGTCCTCGGGTCAGACGGACGGTTTTGTCTTGCAGTGCCCGAAATTTGTGCGGCTTGATGGTACATCTGTGCGCCTCCTCTGTCCATTTTTTATCCTGGAACAAGTGTATTCTTTCCAGAATTCAGATATTCCTCTTGACAGACGGGCCAGAAAAAAATATAATATAAAAGCTAGACATCGGGGTGTGGCGAAGTTTGGTATCGCGCTTGGTTCGGGTCCAAGAGGCCCCGGGTTCGAATCCCGGCACTCCGACCAACTCGCTGCAAGCGATATATCGCTTGCAGCGAGTTTTTTATTGCAAAGCCCATCGTGTGCTCATTCTGCTGCTCCCTGCTTTCAAACCGAATCTGCTGGGCTGGACTTCGGACTGGTATGCGCCTTATAGAGAGGCTTTTTGCCTTGAGCGCAGCATGTTTGTCAATACACGTCAAATCCCCTCTGAAATCACTGATTCCAGAGGGGATTTGCAGAATAGGAGGCACAGCGGAAGCCGGACTGCTCCGCTCCCCTGCCCTGTGTTTCACAAAATGATGCAGATCAGCCCGCCGGAGCCCTCGTTGATAATGCGTTCCAGCGTCTCCCGCAGCTTGGCCCGGGCGTCCTCCGGCATGCGCTTAATTTTGGAGTTCAGATCCTCGTTCACCAGCTCGTGGAGGGACTTTCCAAAGATGTTGGCCTGCCAGATTTTGCTGGCATCTCCCTCATACTCCTGAAGCAGATAGTTGATCATGTCCTCGCTCTGCTTCTCCCCGCCCACGATGGGGGACACCTCTGTTTGGATATCCGCGCGAATCATATGGATCGACGGGGCGCTGGCCTTCAGCCGTACGCCGTACCGCCCGCCCTGCTTGACAATTTCGGGGTCCTCCAGGACCAGGGAGTCCATGGAGGGTGAGACGATGCCATAGCCGGTTTCCTCCACCTGAGCCAGGGCGTCCGCCACCCGGTCATAGGACGCCTTGACTTTTGCCAGCTGAGTCAGCAGGGAGAGCAGGTCCCCGTCGTCCCCAATCTGGAAGCCGGACTGCTGGGAGAGCGTGGCGTAAAACAGCGCCCTGGGCAGCTCCAGCGATGCGGTTGACAGCCCGGTTCCCAGATCGATGGACAAAATGCGCGCATCGCTCACCGATTCGCAGGAGCGGAAGGCGGCCACAGCCCCCTCCACGTCCCGGATGCGACGGAGATTGCCCGTCCCCTCCCGGATTGCAGTGTAGAGTGCCGCCTTAATGGGGTGATCCTGGGGCAGCGCATCCACCCACGGCGGCAGGAACAAATCCAGCTCTTTGATGGGGAACTCGTACAGGACGCTTTTCAGCAGGCCGTTGATCTGCTCCCGATCCAGCTCCAGACAGTTGGCGGCCACACAGGTCACATCATAGCGCTGGGCCAGATCGTCCCGGATGGCCCGGGCCCGGTCGGAATTTGGATAGGCGGAATTGAGCAGCACCAGGAAGGGCTTTCCCAGCTCCTTCAGCTCTGAAATCACCCGCTCCTCCGCGTCAAGATAGTCCTCCCGGGGGATGTCGGTGATGGTACCGTCCGTCGTGACGACAATGGCAATGGTGGAGTGCTCCGAAACCACCTTCCGGGTGCCGATCTCCGCCGCCTCCGCCATGGGAATTTCGTGGTCAAACCAGGGGGTGGTCACCATCCGCTCGCTCTCCCCCTCCATCTGCCCCACTGCGCCGCTGACCATATAGCCCACGCAGTCAATCAGCCGGACCTGGAAGGCGGCGCTCCCCTCCACCGCCACCGTCACGGCCTCCTCCGGCACAAACTTGGGCTCCGCCGTCATAATGGTGCGTCCGGATCCGCTCTGGGGCAGCTCGTCCCGGGCGCGCTCACGGCGGTATACGTTGTCGATATTGGGAATCACCAGAGTCTCCATAAATCGCTTGATAAAGGTGGATTTTCCCGTGCGGACCGGCCCTACGACGCCGACGTAGATGTCGCCCTCGGTCCTGAGCGCGATATCCTCATAGATCTTGCGGTCTTCCAATGTAATTCCTCCCCTTCGGCCTGTCTGGACAGCCGGTTAGTTTTCCTTACACTCTATGAGGATAAGCCCTGGAATATAACGTACAAAAGCCCCGGACGGCTGGATAAGATGCCGTCCGGGGCCCACAATTCGTTCGTCAAATTCTGCGCGGTCACATGGGGAAAATATTCAGCCGGTCTATCTTTCCGTCCTCATCGACCGAGGAGAGATAGGCCACCACGGGAACCACCTGTCCCTTATAAACGATAAAGTACCAGGCCACGTTCTCCTCCATATACCGCACGCCGCTGATGGGATAGGGGCCTCCGTTAAAGCCGAATTTGTGATGAAACATCATCTCAATCGCCATTTTGCCCGACAGATGCATGGTATCCTCTCCCACGCGGGTCCAGGAGGAGTCGTGAAGAATGCCGTCTTTATGAAACAGGTCGGCCAGCGCCACGGGATCCCCCGCGCGCATGCACGCAATGTATTGCTCCAGCAGTGTCATGTCCATTTCCTCCTTAAAAACGCTCGGAACGGAGCAGGGCGTCAATGCCGCCGTCCACAAACAAGATCACGCCATTGATGCCGCTGGCCTTGGGAGAGGCCAAAAAGCAGATGGCATTGGCGATTTCCTCCGCCTCCAGAAATTCCTTGGTTCCATACCGGGTGGGAATGGGAATCAAAAGGGCGGCCTCGCGCTGGGCGTCTGTCATCCCCCTGGTCATAGGCGTGGCAGTATTGCCCGGGGCAACCGCGTTGATGCGCAGGCCATCCACCGCCCAGGCCGGAGACACCCGCCGCACCCACCGGGCCAGCGCATGCTTGGAGGAGCTGTAGCAGGAGGCGCTCTGCTGCTGGGGCAGCATCCTGGCCAGTTCCAGCCCCCGCTGCTTGTTGCGCAGGTTGGTCAGCAGCTCCACCCAGTCCATCCGCACGGTAAAATTGGTGATGGAGTTGGAGGAGGTCATAACACAGCAGCCCCGCTTTTTCTTCAGCAGCGGCCGCAGACCCTCTGCCAGCTCAATTCCGGCATAAAAATTCAGAGCGAAAATTTTCTCCGGGGTCGCTGTCGGCCCTACACCGGCGTTGCTGATCAGGCCGTCAATGCCGTCGGGGTACCGATCCCAAACCGCCTGGACGGCGGCGTCCACCCCCTCCTGAGTAGACAAGTCCGCCTGAAAATCCCCGCCCTTATAGTCGATATTGAATACTTCGTGTCCGCCGCCCTGAAGCATTTCTCTGGCAGCGGCCCCAATGCCCGTGGTCCCTCCTGTAATGACATAGATACTCATATTTACCATCCTTCCGCACGCCGAAATGAATTTTCTATGTTATTTTCTTTCATTTCTGTGTGGCCATCATCATAACGTATCTTTTTTGCATTGTCAATACTTTGCGCATTTATTTATTTTTTAACAATATATTGTTATTTTTTAAACATTCTCTGATTCATCTTCTGCAACACACTTTTTTGTTTCGAATTAAAAAATTTCTTTTCATTCATTTTGGGCGGACAGACATATCATCCTGTGCTGTCATGGAGATAGAAAAATGCTCCGCCGGAGGGCGGCCCCTGGATCGGTCGAAAAAGCGGCATCCAGCGTTTTAAAACGCTGGATGCCGCTTTTCAGAAGAGCTTTTTTAACGTGTCGGCAGGCTGCTTCCCGGCATATCAGAGGCCAAACAGAACTTCTTTGTCAGTCGGGCCTTTCTGCCAAAAGCAAATAGGGTCAGCGCACACGGGGGATCAGCAGCATCTTCCCCAGCGGGGTCTCCTCTGACTCCAGTTCGTTTGCCTGCACAATCTGCTCTATTGTCGTCCCATAGGACTTGGCAATATCCCAGAGCCCCTCGCCCGGACCGGCCAGCCGAAGCACCACAGAGGGACGTGCCGTCTCTCCGCTGCCCCGCGCTTCACCGAACTGGGCAGAGCACACACAGGGCACCACACTTTTCACGGTGATCCTACAGTGAAACTCCGCCTGGAAGCGCACCTCCACCCCGCCTGCCGCCGGGGCGGCAAATACCTCCCCGGGCGCAGAACAGCGGCAGGTGCATTTTGCCGCCTCGGAGCAGTTCACCCGGCAGGCCGCCGTCAGCGATTTTTTCACGCACTGGACCTGCTCGTTTTCATCCAGGTACAGCACCGTTACAAAGGCGTCCGCCGCCAGCACCAGCTCATCGCCCTCACGGCTCTGCCTGACCTGTCCCAGGGACAGCCGGCTCTCCACCACGCTGCGCACCGCTTCGCCGGTCTCCAGCAGCTCCCGCACAGACTGCGTCCGGACGCTGGCGTCCTCCAGGCGGCACAGCTCCTGGAGCTCCCGGTCCACGTCCATCCGCCACCCGGTGCTGTACAGATCCTGAAGCAGGCGCACCGGCCGCCGGCTGTGTACCTGGGCCTGGGCCAGCAGCTCCAGGTTGACCTCCAGCTCCCGCGGATCCTCCTCCCAGGGGTACCACTGGAACTCTGTCACCACGGCCGATACCTGGCAGTCTGTGTCCTCGCCGCTCCCTTCCATCTCCAGGACCTGGGAAAACGGCAGGGACTCCTGACTGGCTGTCTGGCCGCCCCCGGGCTCCTGAATCAGCAGCTGCAGCTCCACCGTCCCCTTAAAAATCAGCTTGCTCCCGATGAGGCGGCTCTCTGTGCATAGGGGCTGCGCCCAGGCGGCCAACACCTGGGCGCCCTCTGCTGCTCCGGACTGAAAGCGAATGCGCTCAGAGAATGTAAAGGGTTTTTCCTGCACAGAAGAGAGCTGGTAATCTTCCCCCTGATACTGCCGCTGGCAGATGCCGTTGGCCTCCGGATTGGCTACTGCGCAGCACACCGGCCGCTCTTTGGGCTGGCAGGCCGTCACATCCACCGCCAGATCCACCCGCAGCAGCACCTTGCGGGGGTTGAGCATCCGGGCCTCGGCGCAGCGCAGGCGGGGACTGGCGGCTACAAAGCCCTGAACGGTCAGCCCGGGCGCCTCCGCCTGACAGGTAAAGGGCAGGCTGACCTCCATGCGGCGCAGCCCGGTCCCGTCCTCCGGCTGATACAGGATCACAGCCCGAACCGCTCCGTTCACCTCTGCCGCCCCCTCCCGGGCCTGCTTGCCGGTCAGGACAGCCTGGCCGCACACATCTATGATCCGCAGGATGTCCGGACATGCGTCCGGCACAATGCTCTCCAGCGTCTCCTCCTGGCACAGCGTGGTGTCCGCCACAGTTTCCCAGCAGGCGATGGTGTCTCGTTCAAATTCCAGTTCCATGATTGTCGTCCTCTCCCTTTTCCAGTGTCAGGCCGGCACGGATGCGGCCCCGGCTTTGTGACACCTTATGCCCGGGAGCGGAGATGTATACCTGTTTTTTACTTCAAACCGAACAGCCTGCGCAGCAGCCCCCGCAGACATTTGGGGGAACGCACGACCACAATGCCCATAAACACGCCTCCCCTCCGCACAAATTGGCCGTTTCCGGCTGGTTCATTCTATGGCGGAGCGCCCTCCTCTGACACAAAAAATCTCCCGGCTTCCCACGGCAAATACCGCGGAAAGCCGGGAGATGAATACGAAGGATACCCAATGCCGATCAGGTGCCCGCGCTGGGGCTCCCCTTTTTCAGCCTGCTGCGCCGCTCCCAATCCGGAATCTCCTTCGCCTGCTGATACAGGCGTACATAGCTCTGGTGGCGGGTCGGAGCAATCTCTCCCGCCCGCAGTGCCGCCAGCACCGCGCAGCCGCGCTCCTTCACATGGGAGCAGTTTTGAAACTGGCAGCTGCCCAGATAGGGCACAAATTCCCGGAAGCAGCGGGCCAGTGACTCGGGGGCGGCCAGCTCCATCTGATCCACATCGAAGGAGGAGAAGCCAGGGGTATCCGCCACCGCGCCGCCGCAGGACAGGCGGATCAGCTCCACGTGGCGGGTGGTGTGCCGCCCGCGGCCCAGCTTTTCGCTGACGTCCCCCGTAGGCAGAACAATGCCGGGCTCCAGCGCGTTCAAGATGCTGGACTTGCCGACGCCGGAATTTCCCGTAAAGGCAGAAACCTTTCCAGCAATGATGGCTCTAAGCGCATCAATGCCATCCCCTGTCTCAGCGCTGATCTGCAGGGTGGGAAAGCCCGCCAGACGGTAGATTTGGCTCAGACCGTCACCGGATGCCAGGTCGCACTTGTTGATGCAGATAACGCACTGACAGCCGCGCCCCTCGGCAATTGCGGCCACCCGGTCGATGAGAAAGGGATCCGTCACCGGCGTAGCCTCAGAGGCGATAATCACCAGCTGATCAATGTTGGCCACCGCCGGGCGGTAAAACTGGTTTTTCCGGGGCAGAATCTCGTCCAGACTGCCGCTCCCGTCCCCCAGCGGGGTAAACAGAACCCGGTCCCCCACCAGGGGGGTAATCTTTTCTTTGCGCAGCCTGCCGCGGCCGCGGCAGGCCGTCACACACTGGCCGTCATCCACATAGTAGAAGCCGCTAAGGGCCTTCATAATTGTGCCCTGCGCCGTCATTGCGTAAACTCCACGGTATAGTTTCCGTATTGCGTGCCATTGATATAGACAAACAGTGTCTTGGAAGAGCCCTCTTCCGCCGTTACGGTGACCGGAACTGCTGTCTCCATGGCGGTGTCCACATCCCCCGTATACACCACCGTACCGTCCATCATCACCGTCACATTGACCACGCCGCCCGTGTCAGGCAGGGGGATGCTGACCTCCTTGGTGACCATCTGGGGCTCCTGGGTGCTGGGGTCGGGGCCCTTGCTGATCTGCAGATTTACCTTGGTCCCCTCGGCGACCTCGGTGCCATAGGTGGGGTAGTGGGAGACTACCTGCCCCGCAGGTACGGTGTCATCATAGACCTCCTCCGTCTCTCCCACCTCCAGGTTGGAGGTGCGCAGGTCGCTGGTCGCCTGCTCCAGAGTCCGCCCGGACAGGTTGGGCACCATGGTGGTCTTTGTCTCCGGTCCCTGGCTTACCACCAGCTGCACCTCGGTTCCGGGCGGGACCTTGGTGCCCTTCAGGGGCGTATAGGAAATAATGTGGTTGGCGGCCACCTCATCGTCGTACTGATAGGTGGGCACGGCTACCTTCAGTCCCAGATTGGTCAGCTGGACATAGGCCTCCGTATACTCCTGATTGGTCACGTCTATCATGGTAACCAGCTCGGATCCGCTGCTGACCACAACCGTAATTTCGGTCACGTCCTCCCCGACCTGCGTATCGCCCTCGGGGCTCTGGCTCAGGATAATGCCGGCCTCCTCGTCCTCGCTGCTCTCGGTCCCGCCCTGCACCACAGTAAACCGCCCCAGCAGTTCTGTATTGTTCAGGACCTCCTCATAGGACTGGCCCACCAGATTGGGCACATCATACTGTACGGCCGGGGTAAACATGTCGGAGAGAAGGGTGCGGAACAGGAAGATAAACACGGCGGCCACAAACAGCAGGATCGCGCCCACCGACAGGATAATGGGCCAGGGCGGGCCGATCCGCCGCTCCGGCTCCTCGTCCTCCTGGTCCCGGCGGCGGCTTGACACCCGCTCGCCGCCCCGGCTTCCGGTATGGCTGTGTTCCCGCTCGCCCCGGCTGCGGCTGTGTCCGGGGAGGGGACGCACCTGGGTCTTGTCCTCCTCCGGCTCCTCCTCGGGCAGAAAATCGCTGACGCTGTAGTCAAAATTTATATTGGGATTCTTGCGGAACTCCTCCAGATCCGCCAGCATCTCGTCGGCGGAGGAGTAGCGGTTGTCCGGATTGGGGGCCATGGCCTTCATGGTGATGGCCTCCAGGGCCTCCGGGATGGTGGGGTCAATTTCCCGCGGGGAGAGGGGGATGGAGTTGATATGCTGAATCGCCACCGACACCGGCGTATCCCCCTCGAAGGGAAGGCGGCCGGTGATCATCTCATACAGCACCACCCCGGCGGAATACAGGTCGGAGCGGGCGTCGATATGGCTGCCCCGGGCCTGCTCCGGGGAGATATAGTGGACAGATCCCAGCGCCTCCTGGGTCAGGGTGCTGTGTCCCCCCGAGGCCACCCGGGCAATTCCGAAGTCGGCCACCTTTACGCTGCCGTCCCGCAGCACCATAATGTTGTGGGGCTTGATATCCCGGTGGATGATACCGCGGCTGTGGGCGTGGCCCAGCGCCTTGGTAATCTGGGTGATAAAGTGGAGCGCCTCCCGCCAGTTGAGCTTGTTCCCCTTCTTCTGCATGTACTGCTTCAGGGTAATGCCGTCAATCAGCTCCATGACGATATACTCCAGCTCCGAGGAGCGGCTTACGTCGTAGACCGCCACAATGTTCGGGTGGGACAGCATGGCCACGGCCTGGGACTCGTCGTGGAAGCGGCGGCGGAACTCGGCGTCCTGAGCCAGGTCCTCCCGCAGAATCTTGATGGCCACCAGACGGTTGAGCCGGTGGCAGCGGGCCTTGTAGACCCGGGCCATGCCCCCCGTCCCAATGACCTCCAGGATCTCATATCGGTTGTCGAGTAATTTACCTATGTATTGATCCATGGTAAATATCCTCCTTCTTGTCAGCTTCTTGCCCGGAATGTTATCAGCTGCGGATCAGCACCACTGTCACGTTGTCCGGTGCGCCCCTATCCAGGGCCACCTCCAGCAGTCTCTGACAGCAGGTCTCGGCCTCGCCCCCGTGGATCACTTCATAGAGCATCTCCTGCTCATCCACCACGTTGCTCAGGCCATCGCTGCACAGCAGCAGATAGTCCCCCGGCGACAGGGGCTGACGGAAGCAGTCGGCCATCAAAACAGGCTCGGCCCCCAGGGCCCGGGTAATCAGATTTTTATGGGGGTGGCATCTGGCCTGGTCCCGGGTCAGCTCCCCGCGCTCCACCAGATCCTCCACCAGGGAGTGGTCCCGGGTGATAAGCACGATGCCGTCCTCGTTGACATGATAGGCCCGGCTGTCCCCCTCATTGAGGATGACAGCCTCCTGCCCGCCGGCCAGAGCGGCCACCAGAGTGGTCCCCATGCCGGCGCAGTCCGCCTCCTGAGTGGAGCGCTGAAATACCTGGCGGTTGGCCAGATCGGCCGCCCGCTCCATACGCTCCTCGTCGCCCGAGGCGCCGCCCTCCTTCAGGAACTGCTCCATGAACAGCTCCACAGCCATGGAGCTGGCCACGTTTCCGGCCCGGGCGCCGCCCATGCCGTCACACACCAGCGCAATGATGCGCCCGTCATCCAGGGTACGGATAGAAAATGCGTCCTGATTTTGTTGTCGAACCGCGCCGCGGTGGGTTACACCCCATACCTGCATGGCTCATCATCCCCTTCTCGGCCGGATTTCGGCCAGATACACAAAACATCTCTGCGGGCTTAACCCCCGCGCTTCTCGCTCATCGCCTTGCGCCGCAGCTGGCCGCAGGAGGCGTCAATGTCGCTCCCCAGCCGGCGGCGCACCGTCACCGTGACCCCCTGCTCCTCCAGGCGCTTCTGGAAGGCCGCCACTCTGCGGCTGGGCCGCAGGGGGCTCTCCTCCACCTCGTTGAGGGGGATCAGGTTCACATGGCCCGGCATCCCCTTTAAATGGCGGGCCAGCAGATCGGCCTGCCAGTCCGCGTCGTTTACACCGTCAATCATGGCGTATTCATAGGAGATGCGCCGCCCGGTGGTCTGGAAATACCGCCGGCAGGTCTCCATCAGCTTCTCCACGCCCACGGACTTGTTGACCGGCATAATGCGGGAGCGGGTTTCATCATCGGGGGCATGCAGCGACACAGACAACGTTAATTGTAACCGATATTGCGCCAGTTTGTCAATTTGTTCCGTCAAACCGCAGGTGGACAGGGAAATATGCCGCATCCCGATGTTCAGGCCGTCCGGGTGGTTGGCCAGTGTCAGAAACCGCATCACGGTATCAAAGTTGTCCAGGGGCTCCCCAATGCCCATGAGTACGATATTGGACACCTCCGCCCCGCTGTCCAGCTGGGTAAAGAGCACCTGATCCACCATCTCAGCCGGCGTCAGATTGCGCACCCGGCCGGCCAGCGTGGAGGCACAGAAGGCGCAGCCCATGCGGCACCCCACCTGGCAGGAGATACACACCGTGTTCCCGTGCTTGTAGCGCATGAGAACCGTTTCAATACAGTTTCCATCGCTCAGCTGCCACAGGTATTTGATGGTGCCGTCCCGGGCCGAGACCTGCTTTCTGGCAACCGTGGGCGGCGTCAGCTGGCAGGTCTCCGCCAGCTTTTGCCGCAGCGCCTTCGGCAGGTCGCTCATCTCCTCAAAGGAGGAGACACCGCGATACAGCCACCGAAAGACCTGCTTGGCCCGGAAGGCGGGCTGTCCCAGTTCTTTCAGATAAGCGGCAATTTCCTCCGGCGTCATGGACTTTATGTCGATCAAACCGCCTCACCCGTCCCTTCTCAGCCTGCAGATGAAAAATCCGTCCGTCCCGTGCCGCTGCGGCCAGAGTGTGATCATGCCGCCCTCCGCAGCTCCAACGGGCTCAGGCAGTGTAAAGGCTTCCGGCTTGTAATCCGTTCTTTGCTGCAGGAAGCTTTGTACCACCTGCTGATTCTCCCGGCTGAGCAGAGTGCAGGTAGAATAGAGCAGCGTACCGCCGGGCCTGACATAGCGGGAGGCGTTGGTCAAAATCGCCAGCTGCACCCGCGGCAGCCCCTCCAAATCTGCCGGGTCCTTATAGCGGATATCCGGCTTCTTCCGGATAACCCCAAGGCCGGAACAGGGAGCGTCCACCAGAACCAGATCAAAGGCGTCCGCCCACTCGGGGTGAAACTCCGTGCCGTCTGCGGTGACCGGACGAATAAGGTCCAGTCCAAGCCGCCGGGCCCCCGCCTGGATCAGCATCTTCTTGTGGGGGTGAAGGTCGCAGGAGATAATCTCTCCCTGATTTTTCATTCGAATCCCCGCGGCGAAGGACTTTCCGCCCGGCGCGGCGCAGCAATCCAGCACCCGCATCCCCGCCTCCGGGGCCGCCGCCTCCACGGCCAGGCGGGACGCCGGGTCCTGCACATAGAACAGCCCGTCCCGGAAGGCGGACAGACGCTCCAGATCCCCCGTCCGGGCCAGGAACAGACAGTCCGGCGCCCAGGGGTGCATCCGGGCGGAAACGCCCTCCCCCTTCAAGCGGTCCAGCAGCTCATCCGGCTGCACGCGCAGGGTATTGACCATGGCCGTCATAGGGGGCTGGCTGTTGTCCGCCGCCAAAAGGCGGGCGGTCTCTTCCGCTCCAAGTGTCAGGATAAATTCCTTTACAAGCCACTCCGGGTGGGAGTAAAGGGTGGAGAGATAGGAGACCGGATCCTTCTGGGGAATGGTGGGCAGCTTGTCCAGGCTTCGCTCCAGGCTGCGGAGGATGCCGTTGACCATGCCGGCAGCTCTGGGGTTCCGGCAGTGGAGCTTTGTCATGGACACTGCGCTGTTCACTGCCGCGCTGTGGGGGATTTTGTCCAGAAACAGCATCTGATAGGCCCCCAGACGCAGGGCCTGAAGCACCTTCCCCTCCATCCGCTTGAGGGGGATGTTGGAGAAGCCGGACAGATAGAAATCCAGCAGCAGCTGATTTTGCAGCACGCCGAAGCACAGCTGAGTGGCAAGCGCCGCGTCCCGGCTGTCCAGCTTTGCAGCGGCCAGCTGCTTTTTCAGCACACTGTCCGACCACCCTCCCTGCCGCTGACAGGCGTTGAGGGTCAGCAGGGCTGCCTCTCTGGCGTCCATCTCTTCTCCTCCTCTCTCTTCTCTTTCTCAACAGCTAACTTTGTTTTGTTCCGGTTATTCTTTTCTGCTATCGAATATAGGGCCAGACAAATCCATCGGAGGAAGCGCGATGTGCGCTCCCGCGGAAATGCGCCGCACCCAACTGTCTTGTCATGCGGAACGGCCCGTTCTAACTTTTGTCTCCTTCAATGGGGTGTCCCCGCAGGTAGTCGGCGGCGGACATGCGGCGGCTGCCGGGGGCCTGAAGCTCCAGAATCCGCAGCACCGTCCCGCCGCCGCAGACCACATCGATGCCCTCTTTGCCCGCAGCCAAAATGGTGCGCGGGGGCAAATCGACCTGTCTCTTCAGCACCGCGGAAGAAAAGACTTTGACGGGCTGGCTGGAAAACAGATCTGTGGAGGCGGCCGGCCAGGGGGCCAGGCCGCGGATCTGGTTATGAAGCTCCCATGCGCTCCGCCCCCAGTCCATGGGCGACAGGGCCCGGGACAGCATCGGGGCATAGGTGACCTGTTCCGCATTCTGGGGCGTCCGGGAAGCAGTCCCGTTCTCAATCCGGGCCACCGTCTCCACCAGCAGCGCCCCGCCCATGGCTGCCAGCCGGTCGTGAAGGGACTGGGCCGTCTCGTTGGGCTCAATGTCCGTGGCGGCCTGGGCAATGATATCCCCCGCGTCCAGCTCCGGAGCCATGTCCATTATGGTGACGCCGGTCTCCTTCTCCCCGTTGAGAATGGCCCAGTTGATGGGGGCCGCGCCGCGATATTTGGGCAGCAGAGAGGAGTGCACATTGATACAGCCCAGGGGCGGCAGGGCAAGCATCTCCTGCGGCAGCACCCGGCCATAGGCCGCCGCCACAATCAGCTGGGGCTCCAGTTCACGCAGCTGCTCCAGGGCGGAGCCGTCCCGCAGGGTGACCGGCTGGAACACAGGGATGCCGCACGCCTGGGCACAGACCTTCACCGGTGTGGGCTGAAGCTTGTTCTGGTGTCGGCCCACCGGCTTGTCCGGCTGGCTGAACACGCCGCAAACCTGGTGCCCCGCTGATACCAGCGCCTGGAGGGAGGCCACGGCAAAGTCCGGGGTGCCCATAAAGACAATTCTCATTCCCGTCCCTCCTGCCGGGCCGCCTCCTGCTCCTCCATCATCTGGTCCAGCTCCTCGGTGGTATACAGATGATCGGTCAGCTCCGTATATAGATGCCCGTCCAGGTGGGCCAGCTCATGGCAGAAGCAGCGGGCGGTCAGGCCCTCCCCCTCTGTCTCAAACCAGCTGCCATTGCGGTCCTGGGCCTTAACCCGCACCCACTGGGGGCGCTTTACATACCCCCACATGCCGGGTACGGACAGGCAGCCCTCCAGACCGTCCTGCTCCCCCTTCTGGGCAATGATTTCCGGGTTGACCAGCTCCAGCATCTCTCCGGTGCCGTCCACCACAACCACCGCCCGGCGGAGAATTCCCACCTGGGGGGCCGCCAGCCCCACGCCGTTTGCCTGGGTCAGCGTCTCCTTCAGGTCATCCAGCAGCACGGCCAGCTTATGGTCGAACTTGGTGACAGGGTGACACGTTTTATTGAGTACAGGGTCCCCTTGCGTCAAAATCGTACGAATCGCCATACTATTCACTCCTTAATTTATCTGTCAGTGCAGCGGGCCAAGCGGCATTTGGTCAAAAGGCTCCGGGAGCCTTTCGGCCTGCCCCAAATTTCAGCTGCTGTATGGATTCCAATCCGCGTAAACGGATACACCCCGGTTCTCTTTATCCTGGTGGGCGGCCCTGATCATCTGTGCGGCCAGCGCCCGGCACCGCCGGTCCACCGTTCCCGTCAGGGTCAGGCGATAGCGGTAGCGGTTATTGACCTTCGCCACCGAAGCCGGAGCGGGTCCAAGCAGCTGCCAGGCTGTCCCCAGGCCGGCCAGAGCGGCCTCCAGCGCCTGACGCAGCCGGACGCAGCAGCGCAGCACGGCCCCCTCGTCCAGGCCGGAAGCGGTGAGAACCAGAATATCAGAAAAGGGCGGATACCCGCGCATCCGGCGCAGGGGGAGCTCCACCCGGTAAAAATTATCGTAGTCCTGTCGGGCCGCAAAACGAATCACATCGTTATCAGGCGTATAGGTCTGGATGACGGCCCGCCCCAGCTTCTCGCCGCGGCCGGCCCGGCCCACCACCTGGGTCAGCAGGGAAAAGGTGCGCTCTCCCGCCCGGAAGTCATCCACGTACAGGGACAGATCCGGGGCGATTACCCCCACCAGGGTGACGTTGTCAAAGTCCAGCCCCTTCGCCACCATCTGCGTACCCACCAGAATGGGAATTTTTTTCTTTTGGAAGCGCTCCAGCAGCTCCTCATGGGGGTGGGCGGCGGAAACGGTGTCCGTATCCATCCGCATCATTTCCGTCCCGGGAAACAGGGCTTCCAGCTCCTCCTGGACCCGCTGGGTACCCACCCCAATAAAATTCAGAGCACCGCCGCAGGCGGGGCAGGCGGTGGGCAGCGGCTGGGAGTGCCCGCAGTGGTGGCACATCAGCCGGTGGTTGGCCGAGTGGTAGGTCAGCTTGACGGAGCACCGGGGGCATTCAGGCACCTCTCCGCACTCCCCGCAGGACACCATCCGGCTTGCCCCCCGGCGATTGAGGAACAAAATGGCCTGCTCCCCCCGCTCCAGATTGATCTCCAGCTCCCGGCGCAGCACGCTGCTGATGGAGGTGTCATTGCCCTGACGCAGCTCCCTCTTCATATCCACCACCAGGACCTGGGGCAGCGGCCGCTGATTGTAGCGACGGCGCATGGAAAACAGATGCAGCTTTCCCTCCCGGGCCAAATACATGGACTCCACCGACGGAGTCGCCGACCCCAGCACCAGCAGGGCCCCATGCTGCACACAGCGGTACTTGGCCACATCTCTGGCGTGGTAGCGGGGGGTGTTTTCCGACTTGTAGCTGCTCTCCTGTTCCTCATCCAGAATGATCAGGCCCAGACGCTCCAGCGGGGCAAACACCGCCGAGCGGGTGCCCACCACCACGCCGGCCTCTCCCCGCCGAATCCGCTTCCACTCGTCATAGCGCTCCCCCGCCCGCAGAGAGCTGTGGAGCACAGCCACCTGCTTTCCAAAATGGGAAGCAAAAATCCTTAACAGCTGCGGTGTCAGAACAATCTCCGGCACCAAGACCAGGGCCGTTTTGCCCCGTTCCAGGGTTTGCTGGATCAGGCGGATATACACCTGCGTCTTGCCGCTGCCGGTGACGCCATACAACAGGGCGCCGGCCGGCATTTCCGTCCGGGCCAGCGCGTCCAGCCCCTGGAAGGCGGCCTGCTGCTCCTCGTTGAGTACCGGGGGCGGAGCGGGCTCCACCTCCTCCAAAAGGGGGCGGCGCAGCACCTCCTGCTTTTCCAGACGGAGGATTCCGCTTTTCTCCAGGGACCTGATGGTGGCCATCGAGGCCCCGGTATAATAACACAGCTCCTTGGCCGAGGCGGCCTCCAGGGAACAGAGCAGCTCTGTCACAGAGTAGCGCAGGGGCGCGCTTCGGCGTCTGGGAGTCACCAGCGCCATGGCCTCCTCCGCCGGCATGGCCAGCACCGCCAGCTTTTCCGTCTTGTCTCCGATCCCCCGCTGGGTACTGGTCTCCAAAACGGCCAGTCCCTGGCTGGTCAGCACGCGGATGGCCGGGTTCGGATCCTTCGTGCCAAAGGCCAGGCGAATCTCTTCCATATCCCCCCGGCCGCCCCAGCTCAGCAGCAGTTCAAACAGCTGAAGGGCGCCGGAGTGCTTCCCAAGCATTTCCCTGGCCTGCCGGGTATCCAGATCCTCACAGAGCACCAGGCTGTCCCGCAGGGCAAAATACAAGCCCGCCGGCAGCATGGCCTTGACGCATTCATACACGGTGCAGAAATACCGCTCCCGCATCCACAAGGCCAGCTGGATGGCATACGAATCCAGCACCGGCGACTCGTCCAGCAGGGCCTGCACCGCCTTCAGGGCAGGTCCGGGAGCGGTCTCCTCCTGGACGGAGAGCACAATGCCGTCACAGCCGCGGCTCCCGGAACCGAAGGGAACCAGCACCCGCATGCCCGGCTGAATCCGCTCCTCCAGTTCCCCGGGAACCAAGTAGTCATAGGGCTTATCGATGGCGTAGATGGCACGTGAGACCGCGACCTTTGCAATTTTTCGCCTCACCGCTCCACCTCCAAAGGAAAGCAAGCGTAGGAGAATCCCCTGCGCTTGCCTGTTCCTTTACTCCGCTTCTTCCTCCGCCAACAGTTCGTCCAGCTTGCCGTCGGCCACCTCCTGGATGGCGATGCTGACCGGCTTATCATCCAGAGGCTCGCCGGCCATCTCGGCCTCGCTGGCGATCTGACGGGCCCGGTGGGCCACCACATTGACCAGCTCATAGCGGCTGGGCACACGCTTCAAAAGATCCTTCATAGCGGGATAGAGCATCATAGCAAAGACTCCTTACATTACGACAATTATGATTTCCTGCATTTCCATGACAGCCTCTATAAACCGTGTTAAAACACAGCTTATGTAAACTGTGATAATATCTGACTTCTGTTTTCCACCCGGCACTCCGCAGCGGTCAGGATCGACTCAATCTCATGTACAGCGCCGGAAACCTTGTCATTGATGACCAGATAATCATAGTTTGGGATTTCCCGGAACTCCACCTTGGCCTTTTCCAGGCGCCCGGCGATCACCTCCTCACTGTCGGTATTCCGGCGGTGCAGGCGGCGGGAGAGCTCCTCAAAGGAGGGGGGGATGATAAAAATAAACAGCGCCCCGGGACAGCGGGCCTTCACCTTGGCCGCGCCCTGCACCTCGATGTCCAGCAGCACGTCCACCCCGGCCTTCAGCTTCTCCTCAATGACTTTCAGCGAGGTCCCATAATAATGATTGACATATTCCGCATATTCCAAAAGCTCATTTGCGGCAATCATCCGCTCAAATTCCTGGCGGGAGATAAAATTATAATTCACGCCGTCCTGCTCCCCCACCCGCGGCTGACGGGTGGTGTAAGAGACGGAAAAATGTATATTGGGCCGCTGGCCCAGCAGCTCGGCAATTACCGTGCTTTTGCCCACTCCGGAGGGGCCGGAGAGGACAATCAGCTGTCCATGATTTTTCTTCAGTGTCATGGGTTCTCCTCCTCTCGTCCGGCCCTGCCGTCCTCCTCGATGCGGCCGGCAATAGTCTCCGGCTGAAGGGCAGAGAGAACCAGATGATCATTATCCATCAGCAGCACGGCCCGGGTCCGCCGGCCATAGGAGGCGTCAACCAGCGCCCCGCGCTCCCGCGCCTCCTGCACCATACGCTTGATGGGCGCGGAGTCCGGGCTGACCACCGCGACCAGCCGCTCGGCGGAAACCAGGCTGCCAAACCCGATGTTAATCAGCTTCATCCCCGGACCCCCTATTCAATATTCTGCACCTGTTCCCGGATTTTTTCAATCTCAGCTTTGATATCCACCACCTGGCGCGCGATGTCAATATCGCTGCACTTGGAGCCGATGGTATTGGCCTCCCGGTTGAACTCCTGAATCAAAAAGTCCAGCTTCCGGCCGATGGGGCCGCCCTTGTCCAGCATTTCCCGCAGCTGATTGATGTGGCTGCGCAGACGGACCGTCTCCTCGTCCACGGCAACCTTGTCGGCAAAAATAGCCGCCTCTGTGAGGATGCGGGCCGGATCCAACTGGGCATTTGACAGCACCTCGTTCATGCGGGCCTCCAGCTTGGCGCGGTACTCCGCCACAGTCTGGGGGGAGCGCTCCTCCACCAGGGCAACCTTTTCCTCAATGGTTGCGGCTCTGCTGAGGATGTCCTCCTCCAGCCGCGCCCCCTCCCGGGTCCGCATGCTGTCAAAGTCGGACAGCGCGCCGTCCAGAACCGAACAGATGTCCTCTGCCAGCTGCTCCACGTCATCCTGGGCCTTTTCCGCCAGCAGCACATCCGGGAATCGGGAGAGCAGGGACACCGAGATGTCGCTCTCCGGCAGTCCATAGGATGCGGCCAGCTGCTTGAGCGCCTCGTAATAGCCATCCGCCACCGGCTTGTTCACCGACACCTGAACCTTTTCCGCCCCGGTGCTGTCCAGGGTAACAAACACGTCCACCTTGCCCCGGGATATGGTCCGCTGGACCCGGGCCTTGATGGCGTCCTCCGCAAAGAGGTACAGACGGGGGATCCGAACCGAACAGTCCAGATACCGGTTGTTGACCGAGCGCACCTCCACTGTAATGGCATAGCCGTCCAGGGTCTCCTCCGCCCGGCCATACCCTGTCATACTTTTTACCATGACAGGTCACTTCCTTACATACACATCATTTAAGCCGACTATCTGCGGCGCTTGGGACCGAGACGCAGGATCAGCGCGCCAATCAGGCGCGACAGGGCAATATCGTACACAATGAAAACCACATTGCCCACCCCGTAGAGAATCCAGATATTCCCGCTGAGCCATGCGGGCAGCGCGGGGAAAAAGAGATCCCGGAACATGACCCACAGAATCGTCAGCGCGGCATTGAAGAATACCAGTTTCCCGATCCACTCCGCGACGCGGCTTTTCAGGCTCTCCAGGCGGCTTTTTGTCACCGGGTACAGCCCGAGAAAGCATAGGTACATCAGGGCCGCCCCCTTATCCGGGAGCAGCAGAAGCCCCAGCAGCGAGCTTACCGCCCAGCACAGGTATCCCGCAGCCCGCCCCCCCGCCAGCACAGCCGCCACGGGGAACAGACCGGCCGCCGCCGTCACGCCCACCTGACCGGACGGAATGATGGAGGCCAGCCACATCACCGCTACGCTGCCCGCCGCCAGCACGCCGCCCAGCGCAATCCGGCCGGCGCCAGAGGAAAACCGCCCGCCCATTTCAGTTGCACCCTCCGCACAGGCAGTTGAGGCACAGCATGGTGGTACAGCAGTCCATACCGTCCACGGCCGCTCCGCCGTAAGGGCGGTAGCCTCCGCCCCGCTGCATCATGGACAGGGCCTGGCGGTACTCCATGTTGTTGGGCTCCATCTGGACCGCCAGATTATAATTCTGAGCGGCCTCGTCCAGCCAGCCCTTCCGATAGGCAATGCTGCCCATCAGGAAATACCACTCGCCGCTGCGCTGGGGGACCTCCTGCAGCAGGCGCTCCGCCGTGCCCAGATCCCCGGCGTTGATTAGGCTGCGCACCCGGGCATAGGTGGGGTTGGTGCCGGCAGAGGAATACCCGCTTTGCTGATAGGAGCTGTTATAGCTCCCGGAGGACTGCTGGCGATAGCCTCCCCCGCCGGCGCGCTGCTTGGTGATGGCCTCGTATGCCTCGTTAATTTCCTTCATCTTCTCCTCCGCCAGGTCGGCCAGAGGGTTATTCTGATAGTTGTCGGGATGATATTTGCGCGCCAGCTCCCGATAAGCCTTTTTAATTTCCTCATCGCTGGCATTTTGGCTGACGCCAAGGACACTGTACGGGTCTCTCATTGACTGCTTCTCCATATCTTTTGTTTTTTTATTTGGGCCCAGCTCCCGTCAAAGACGGCCCGCTGCACCAGCGGAAGCCCCAGGTAAAGTATATTTTCCAAAATGGGGGTGCGGCATCCGAATTCCCCCAGCTGAAAGGCCGCTCCGGCCAGCTCCAGGGAGCGCTGCATGGTCTGCCCCAGCGCCTCGTCATCCCCCTGGGGACCAAAGCGGGCGGCCACCGGGTTATAGCGCGCCGCCTGCCTGTCCTCTTCCAGGTCGTCCCGGGCATCGGCGAGATAAATCCACCGCCCCAGGTGATACAGCAGCTGGGACAAAACCCGGCTCTGCCCCCCCGCCTCCGGCGCCGCAGCCTGAAGCAGGCGTGCAAAGGTATCCGCCGCCCGATCCATGGAGGTACAGCCCTCCTGCTCCAGGCGGGCCAGCTCCTCCAGGCTCTCCCGCACCGCCCGATCAAAGGCGGGACAGGTCCGGGCGGCCCGCCGGTAGGCCGGCCGCAGAGCCGCAGACAGCAGACGGGCCGGCATTCCCCGCACCATACCATCGTCCTGCACAGAATCCCGCAGCTTCCACCAGGTCAAAATTATACTCTCGTCCGCCGCCAGCTCCAAAGCCGGGCTGTCCGGACACATAGACTTTTTTAAAAAGGGATTTGCGTGGCACCGCCCCCGGCAGGGGGAAAACTGCGCCTCTGGCTCCCACAGCAGCAGGGCCAGAAAGGTGAAGTCATAGTTCAGAAACATGGGGGCCAGCAGGCCGTGGCGCCGGCGCAGGCACCGGCACAGGCCGCAGTAGGTTGCCTGATACAGATCCCAATCCCTGCACTTCAGCTCCGGCCGGAAGGGCCTTACATAGCCAAACACAAAGCGACCTCTAACGCAGGAACTTCAAAATGGAAAATTCCGGCTTCTGACTGCGGAGAATCGCGCGGTTCAGCAGGACGGCGGGAACAAACCCAACCGCCAGGCCGGCCAGCGCGGTGAGCATTGCCGTTCCCTCGCTCAGGTGCAGCAGGGACTGCCCCGCCGCATATCCCAGCCCCAGGCCCACGCAGGGCAGCAGAAAGACCACCACCGACATGGCTATATTATGTCCGGAGGCGGGCTCCACCTCGACATGGTCGCCCGGCTGGGCGCCAATGGGGTTGCTGGCCAGCGCCAGGATCTCCTCTGTCGGCTTCTGGGTACAGCCGGCGCAGGCGCCGTCGCAGTGCAGGCCGCACTCCATCTGCCGCAGCAGGGAGACCTCCGCCACCCCGTCGCCCACAATTTTTTTGACTACTGCATTTTGTATCATCGCTGCTTTGCCTCCCAAAGCGTCTGCTGTCAGCGGCTGATTGTCACGGTAATGGTATATTCTCCAATCACGCCCACCGTACTGCTGGAGTCCAGATAGACCCGGACCGGCACGGAGTAGGTGCCCGGCGAGGTGTATTCCGACAGGTCGGCCACGATACGAAGCTGGCTTGCCGAGATCAGATCCAGATCCTCCTCCCTGCCGCGGACCTGCACGGTCCGCTCCTGGGTCACAATGGTCACCTGACAGCCTTCCGGCTCATTGACATAGCGGATGTTGTCCACAACGAACTCCCGGGTGGACAGGCCCTCCACTGTCACCGTCACCGTGGCCGAAGTGATGCCGCTGACATTTTCCAGGCTGGCGCTCAAATCAATGGGGAGGGTATAGGTTCTGGAACCCACCACCTGGGACAGGTCCACGCTGCCCAGCGAGATTTCCGTCAGCGCCTCCAGGGCCTCCTGGGAACCGGCCACCGTGATGGTCTCCGGCTCAATTTTCACCGTGGCGTTCTCTTCCGTGGCGCCGCCGCCCGGTATCACTTCAACTGTAAGGTCAACTTCCTTTACGACCACAACAGGCAGAACCACATAGGCGTACTCCGCGCTGAGTGTGACCTCCAAATCCGTCAGTTCCTCGCCGCTGGAATCCAGCAGCGTCAGCGGCAGGTTGCCCGCGTACTGCTGGGAGAGATCCGTGGCCTCCAGAATGGCAACCACCCGGGCAATCCGGTTGACCTGTTCGATGGGCCCGCTGACCGTGACCGTTTCGGGGGAAATCGCCGCGGTACCGGCCTGATAGCCCTCCGCCACGCTGCCCTGAAGCTGGAACTCCACCGTAAAGGTTCTGCTCTCCAGCTTTTCTACCGTCACGATAATAGTGGCCGGATCTTTGTCCGCCGTTACAACTCCGGCTGTGTTCACATTGTTGGGCAGGCTGGGCTCATATTCCAGCTCATTCACGCCCTCCACGCACCGGGATACATCCACCACAGCTGTCACATTCTTCGCATTGAGGCTGTCCTGCACGCTGGCCGGCGCCTCCAGCCAAATGGTGACGGTGTCCGCCGAAATATCCGACACCGTCAGCCCCTGATTGTTCAGCACATTCAGCCCGACAATCTCCACCGGGACGTTATAGATGGGGGCCCGGCCGGTGGGATCCTCCACCTCGCGGACATAGAGCCAGAGCATCACCGCAAAGAAAACAGACAACAGGACATACAGCCCCTTGCTCTGACGCAGACGCTTCATCAAGGCTGATCACCCTCCTTCTTTTTCCCCCGGCCAAACAGCTGGCCAAGCAGCGGAAACAGCTGCACCCCTTTCTTCTCCGTCTGATTCTCGCTCAGCAGCTCGTTGCGCAGCAGCCGCTCCAGAGTCTCGGCGGCCAGATGCCGCTTGAGCATGCCGCCCACTGCGGCGGAAATGGACCCGGTCTCCTCCGAGACAATGACCACCACCGCGTCGGAGTGCTCGCTCATGCCGATGCCCGCCCGGTGGCGCATGCCAAGATCCCGGCTTAAATTCACGTTGCCGGACAGAGGGAGCATACAGCCCGCCCCCACGATCCGCCCGCCTCTGACGATAACAGCGCCGTCATGCAGGGGGGCCTTGTTCCAGAAAATATTCTTCAAAAGCTCGCTGGATACCGCGCAGTCCAGAGCGGTCCCCGTTTTGATCACATCGTCCAGCAGATCGCTGCGCTCAAAGACCATCAGCGCGCCTACCTTGTCCCGGGACATGGAGGCGTAGGCCGCGGTGGTCTCTGTGATGGCGATCTCCAGGTCCATGGGAGTGGATCGGCTGGAAGTGAAAACTGAACTTAAAGAGCTGCTGCCCATTCGCTCCAGAAAACGGCGGATCTCCGGCTGGAACAGGATGACCAGGACCAAAATTCCCAGTTCCATCACCCGGTTGAGCAGGAAGTTGGTAGCCGTCAGGCGGAAAGCGCTGGAGAGCCACAGGGCCAGCAGCAAGATCACGATGCCCCGCAGAACCCGCCCGGAGCTTGTCTTGCGCAGCATCCACAGCAGCTTGTAGATTACAAAGGAGAGGATCGCAATATCCAGCAGATCCGCCAAACGTATGGTGCGGATCAGCGGCAGATTCGACTGCAGCAGCATTTGAATTGCTTCCATCATGGACCCATCCCCTCTGCCCTGTGTCCGCCGCTGGGGGCGGACATAAATTTCCTATTTTGTTATTATACGATATTCCGGCGGGCTTGGCAACATGAAAGCTCCTGCGCAAAATGAAATTTTCTTAAATTTTTGCAGAAATTTTTAGCTGCGTCCCACAAAAAACGCAAATTTTTTTCCTGCTGTTCCACTTTTTTAGACAATATCACAAAAGCGGAGCGGCCGGCCGGTGTTTCCAACGCAGAAAAGGGCATGACACAGTTGCCCGCATCATGCCCCCTTCTTCGGGGCGGGGTGCGCAAGTCCGCTCCCCTCGTCTCTTCCATGGGCATTTTCCCATCTCCGATGTCCGCCGCATGGAGAGCGCCTCTATTTCCGGCGCATTAGCCGGTCCATCGTGCACAGGAACTGGCAGATCTCCCCCATGGTATTGAAGTCGGAGACACTGGCCCGGACCGTCCCGGTTTCCAGCGTGCCCGCGGTCTCGTGGGCCAGGGGGGCGCAGTGCAGGCCGGCCCGCAGGGCAAAGCCCCGGTCTCCCAGCGCCTCCCCCAGCTCCTCGCAGTCCCAGCCCGCTGCCCGGAAGGACAGCACGCCGGCCTGTACAGCCGGATTTGCGGCCCAAAACACACTGACGCCGGGCAGGTCGGACAGCCCCTCCCCCAGGCGGCGGATCAGCTGCCGCTCGTGCCGGGCAATATTGCCCACGCCCCGGCGGCAGATATAGCGCAGCCCCTCCAAAAGGCCCGCTATGCCCGCAATGTTGTGGGTCCCGGCCTCCAGCCGGTCGGGCAGGAAATCGGGCATGGTCTGGCGCACCGACTCGCTTCCGGTGCCTCCCTCCATCAGGGGCTGCGCGCTGTCCGCGCACAGCAGAAGGCCCGTCCCCTGGGGACCATAGAGCCCCTTGTGCCCCGGCATGGCCGCAAAGGCGGCGCCCAGGGCGGCAAAGTCCAGCGGGAGGCAGCCGGCGGACTGAGAGGCGTCCACAATCAGCGGAACCCCCCGCTGGCTGCACAGGGCGGCGATGTCTTCAATGGGCAGCACATATCCAAATACGTTGGATACGTGGACGCACACCGCCGCATCCGCGCCGGCGTCCAGCTGTCTGCGGAAGGCCCGCACCATCTCCTCCGGCGCAAACAGCGGCGCGCTGGCCACCCCGATGCGCACCCCCTCCAGCGCGCAGAGTGTGCGGGTAACGGCGTTGTGCTCATAGCCGGAGATGACCACCCGGCTTCCCGGGCGGACCAGCGTCTTGATGGCAATATTCAGCCCGTGGGTGGCGTTGAAGGTGAAGACCACCTGCCCGGGGTCCGGGACGTGAAAGAGCGCGGCGGCCTCCTCCCGGCAGGCAAAGGCGGTTTCTGCCGCCGCCATGGCGGGCCGGTGACCGCCCCGGCCGGGACTGGCCATGTGCCAGATGGCCCGGGCCGACGCCCAGGCCACAGCGGGCGGCTTTTGCAGCGTGGTGGCTGCACTGTCCAGGTAAATCACAGCTCCACCTCCTGATAGCCGCCGTCCCCGGCGGTGATATAGATGCGTTTTGGCGTGAGATAAGCCAGCCGCAGCACCCGCAGGGCGTCGGGCAGGCTTCGCTGAGAGATTTTGACCGAATGGCTGCACCCCTCCCCGGCAATGCTCTTGGGGGAGCGCAGAATCCGGGCCGTGATGCCCGCCCGCTCCAACGCGGCCGCGGTCCGCTGGGCGTATGTCAGGGAACGGCATACAATGAGATAATAGAGCATAATCTGGTTTCCTTTCCCGGGGTGGCAGGTTTTGCCGCCGCCGGAAGCGGCGGCAGAGTACGGAAAACCGCCCTCTGGGACAGTGTATGCCGCGCCCCCCTCTTCCGTCACAGGGCGGAAACAGACCGCGCGGGCGGCCATTCGGCCGCCCGCGCAATATGCCGGTACAAAACCCTGTCAGGGCCAGGACACACAAAGTGGGTGATACGACACCGGATGGCAGTAATCCCGGTAATCCTCCTCTTTTCCGGTCACGTCCAGGCTGCTCCGGTACAGTCCGTAGTACTCCAGCCCCTCGGGGCCGTATACCGCCAGATAGAAGGAATGTCCGTCCCGTGAATTATAGTCAAGTCTGGCCTCGTCAAAGTCATACACACCGGTCACGGCCAGATGCCGGCCGTCATAGTCCATATCCTGAAAATTCTGCCAAATGACATCTTCTTCCACGTCTGTGAGAAAGGCCTCCTGATAGACGCCGCCCTCCTGCTGGACCAGCAGGGCCACCTGCTCCCCCATGGTGATCGCCAGATAGTCCTCCTCCTGAAAAACATAGCACCAGCTCCAGTCCTTCTCGTCCGGGGTGATCTCCAGCCGCTGCACGGTGGACAGGTCCTCCAGGTCGACGACGGTGAGCACATAGGTGTCCTCCTCCCGGGTGTGGACCAGCAGCCGCTCCCCGTCGCCGCTGAGCCCCAGCTCCAACAGATAGCCGTTGGGGTCCAGAGGATAGACCATGGACAGCTCCTCGATGTCCACTCGTTCCAGCTCGCTTCCCATGCGCTCCGGATCGTACTGACAGGTCAGGCGGTAGATCCCGTATCCCCCGGGGATCTGGCTGGTATCCACCACGTGGTCCTGCTCGGTGTGACAGTCAAAGGTGAAATAGCAGGTGCTGCCGGCCACGACGCTCTCTGTCCACAGGTAAAAGCTGTCGTATTCAGACACGGAGCCGGACCCCCAGCTGTTGATCTCGCCGCTTGGATCTTTCCCGATGCTGATTTCCATGCGCTCCTCCTCCAGAACCGGGATCCGGAAGAAATTCTGAAAGGTCTGCAGGAGCGAAACGGCTTTTGTTTCCTCCCCGCCGTCCGTCCCCCAGTCCATCATCCGGTTCAGATCCAGAAGAAACTCCGGAAAGTCCAGCCTCACTTCCAGCGGATAGTAATCCAGATAGTCGGATACCCGGATCACCTTTTCGCCCTCTGCGCCGGGCGCCGTCTGATCCGCCAGCTCCCGATAGGCCGCGTTCAGGCCGTACGCCCCCATCTCCTCCGTTTCAAAGCCGCCGCTGGCTGCGAAGGCTGTGCTGCCGTAGCCTCCGTTCTCCATCTCTACCCCCGCATAGCTTGCCGGGCGGTCGGTTTGATGTTGGTCGGGATAAAAGGCATATTCCGTCTCTGTCTGAGGCTCCTCCCCCACCCGGCAGACGGAGTCCCAGAACAGGCGGTGGTTGTACTGGGCCTGGGCGCGCACCGTCAGCCCCTCCGCCGCAGACGGGTCGCCGGACACCGTCTCCTCGGTAAAGATCACCTGGTCGTGGGGCCGGTAGATGTACGCGGCGGCCGCCCAGATCCCCACGCCGGTGCACAGCAGCAACAGCAGAACCACCAGCAGACTCCTTTTCACGGCTCCTCCTCCTCTCCGGTCAGCTCGCTCAGGGCCCGGCTCACCCGGTCGGGCTGATAGTGATAGGTCTCCTTGATATAGCGCATCAGGGTGCGCCCCTCCTCCTCCAGCTGGGCGGCAGACACATCCCCCACAATCCGCCCGGCCCGGATCAGCACCGCCCGGCCGATAAAGCCGGAGACCTCCTCGATCAGATGGGTGGACAGCAGCACGGTCTCCCGGGGCTCCAGAATGCCCAGCAGCACCTTGTAAAAATCCTCCCGGTTGAAGACGTCGTTGCCGGCAAAGGGCTCATCCATCAGGATATAGTCCGCCCCCTGGCACAGGGCCAGAATCACCTCGAACTGGTTCTTCTGCCCAGTGGAAAAGCCTCTCAGGGGGCGGTGCATGGGCAGCTCAAAGAAGTCCATCAGCCCGTGGAACCGCTTTTCCGAGAATGCCGGGAAGTGCTGGGCGTAAAATTCCATATGGGACTTGGGGGACAGATTGGGGAAAAAGGAGTGCTCGCTGGTGGCGAAGGAGAGCCGGGCGATGCTGCGCCGGGTGATGGGCTGGCCGTCCAGGGTGATCTCCCCCTGGCAGCGCAGCAGACCCAGGATGCACTTCATCAGCGTGGTCTTGCCCGCGCCGTTTTCCCCGAACAGGCCCACAATCTCCCCCTGAGGCAGCTTCAGGTTCACGTCATCCAGCGCCCGTTTGCCTCCATAGGACTTGCTGACATGCTTGAGTTCTATCATGGTATCACCCTCCATAGTTTCTCCCACTGGCCGGGGGTCAGGCAGGCCTCCGGCGTCACCAGCTGATAAACGGCAAAGTAGACCAGAAGCAGAATCAGAGCCGCGGCCAGGCAGATCGCCGCCCCCAGCAGGGGCAGCGTCAGGCAGCGCCGGTGCAGCTCCCACCGGCTGGGCAGGCGCCGCATCAGATAGATGCTCTGGCTGCCCGTGCGGTGATAGGCGTAGTGGGCGGGGATCAGCAGCAGCATGCACAGGGCGGCCGCGCCAAAGCCCCACAGGCTCCGGTCCAGCAGCTGGACGAAATCGGGCATCACCGCCCCCGGTTCCAGCCCCCAGCGCACGCCCCGCGCCCACACAAACAGGTCCCGATAGCTGTTCCAAAAGCGGAACAGGAAGGTCAGACTGTACAAAAAGGCGCAGACATTCCCCACCGTGAACAGCGTCAGCTCCGTCCGAAGGGGAAAGCCGGGCGGAACCCAGCGCGTCAGCTTCTGTGTCATATTATCCCTCCTCCACCATGCGGTACACCGCCCGGACAATGCTGAGCAGAGAAGCCAGCGCCAGCGCCGCGTCTAAACCCCAGATACCCAGCTCCATGGGGAAAAAGAGCAGCGCCAGCGAAACCGGGGCCAGAATCTCCCAGGGCAGCCCCTTCCTGCGCTGGAGAAAGGGCTCCAGGGCGGCACAGGCCCCCAGGCCCAGCGCCATGACCCCGTTGCGTACCCAGCGGCTGACCTCCTCCAGAGGGATCAGGCTGTGGAGCAGACCGCTGCGGTAAAAGGCCAGAAAGATGGTCTGACTGCCCACCAGCTCCGGCCCGGCCTGGCTGGCGTACCACAGGCACAGGGCGAAGGCGATCAGGGCCTGCCACCACCACAGCAGCAGATAGCAGGCTGTGTTATAGCCCCACTGCCAGACGAACACCGCCCGCTCGGAGATGGACAGCCGCCGGAGGGTATAGCCCTGGCGGCTGCCAAACTCACAGCCCGTCCGGCACAGCAGGACGGTGAGCAGCAGAAAGGCAGCCCCGAAAACCCAGACAATCCGGCTGCTGCGGATCATCCCCGTCAGGGACAGCGTCCCGTTGGCCCCCATAGCCAGGGAAAACAGCACAGCCTCCACCGCCGCCATCACCGCCAGCAGAACCGCAATCGGATAGATGGTACTTCGGGTCAGCAGGGTCAGCACCGAAAGATGTTGTCTCATTGCCTTCACTCCCAATATGTTTCAATTAGTGTTACAGCCTCTGACTTGGTCAGGCCCATCTGGCGCATGGCGGTGATCAGGGCCCGGGCGTCCTGCTCCAGCAGCTGCTCCCTCACCCGCCGGGTGGTTCCCGCTTCCAGCACCACACAGCTTTTGGCGCCGGAGCGGGACTGGATCAGTCCCTCCTCCTCCAGCAGGCGGTAGGCCTTCTGCACGGTGTTGGGGTTTACCCCCAGCAGGGCGGACAGCACCCGCCGGGAGGGCAGCTCGTCCCCGTCCTGGATGGTTCCGCCCGCAATGCCCCGCTTGACATAGAGCAGGATCTGCTGGTACAGGGGAACCCCCTCCTCCATCACAAAGCTGTCAAAGGAAATCACCGCCGGTTCACCTCCCGTCCTGGTTTCCGAACCGTATTATAGTTATAATACACTTTCCAACCGTATTATATCAGTAATACGGTTGTGCGTCAATAGGCATCTGACAGTTCAGAACCAAAAGCAGCCAATTTCTCCGGACAAAAGTATCCGCCCCGGGCGCAGGCCCGGGGCAGATATCTTTATTTATATGGTTTCTCCTTATCTACAGGCGCTCCAAAAGCGCCACGGCGTGGGTGGCCATGCCCTCCCCCGCGCCGGTGAAGCCCAGCCCCTCCTCGGTGGTGGCCTTCACATTGACCTGGCCGGGGGCAATTCCCATACGGGCAGCCAGATTGTCCCGCATGGCCGGGATATGGGGGGCCAGCTTGGGCCGCTGGGCCAGAATGGTGGCGTCTACATTCTCCACCCGCCACCCCTCCCGGCGCAGCAAGTCCACCACATGCTCCAGCAGCTTCAGGCTGTCCGCCCCGGCATAGGCGGGATCGGTGTCGGGAAAATGCCGCCCGATGTCCCCCAGAGCGGCAGCCCCCAGCAGAGCGTCCATCACCGCGTGGGTGAGCACGTCCGCATCGGAGTGACCCAGCAGGCCCCGCTCATAGGGGATCCGGACCCCGCCCAAAATCAGTGCCCGGCCCTCGGTCAGCCGGTGTACGTCGTATCCATGTCCAATGCGCATTTACAGCTCCCCCCTTGCTCTGGCCTCCAGCACAGCCTCTCCCACCAGCAGGTCGAAGGGCGTGGTGATTTTAAAATTCTCCCGGCTGCCCGGGGTCAGGGAGACCCGCATCCCCAGCCGCTCCACGGCAGCGCAGTCGTCGGTGAGCGCCTCCCCGTCCGCCGCCGCCTTTTCCAGCGCGGCCCGGATCAGGCCCGCCTCAAACACCTGGGGGGTCTGAACCGCCCGCAGGGCGGACCGGTCCAGGGTCTCCGCGGCCAGATCCCCCTCCGCACGCTTCACCGTGTCGGTTACGGGGACCGCAGGGGCGGCCGCACCGGTTTCCGCGGCCCGCTGGATGGCCTGGCGCAGCACCTGCTGGGGCACCAGGGGCCGCGCCCCGTCGTGGATGGCGGCCAGCTGGGCATCGGGGCGGATCTCCCGCAGCCCGGCCCGGACCGAGTCCATCCGCTCTACCCCGCCGACTATCACCTTGGTCACCTTGTCCAGCGAAAAGTCCCGGCACAGCCGGCTGACCTCCACCAGCAGGTCCTCCCGGGTGACCACCACGATTTCGTCCACCAAATCACAGTCCTGAAAGGCGGACAGGGTATGGACCAGTACGGGGAACTCCCCCAGCGGGGCCAGCATCTTGTCGATGCCCTCCATCCGCCGGGCCGAGCCTGCGGCCACGATGATCGCCGAGCACCCGCCGGCCGGCCGCTTTTTTTGAAACAGGGACAACAGACCCATCAGCGGTCCCTCCTTTTGTATCATGCGCTTCCCCTCCCCCAGGGCCAAAGCCGGCCGCGAAAAAAGAAGGAGCCAGAGGCTCCTTATTGAGGGGGAGACGATTCTACTTTATGTGTCCTGAAACAGGTTATGCCAAGGCCGTGTCCAGCTCATGCTCCACGTCCTCATAGCTCTGGCTGGTGGACAAAACCAACTCGGAAATCAAAATCTGCTTGGCCGCGTGGAGCATTTTCCGCTCTCCGGTGGACAGCCCGCGCTTGGCGTCCCGGGCTGACAGGCCCTTGATCACCCGGGCCACCTCCAGCAGGTCGCCGCTTTTCAGCCGCTCCATATTCTCCCGGTAGCGGTGGTTCCAGTTGGCGGTCATCTCCACCTGAATATTGGGGATGGCGGCCAGCACCTGATCCGCCTGCTCCCGGTTCATCACCGGGCGCACACCGATGGCGTCGCAGCTGTCAGTGGGGATCATGACAATCATGGAGCGCCCGGGCAGCTTCATGATGTAGTAGTCCCGCACCACTCCGTCCACCTTCTTCTGCACAATGCTTTCCACAATACCAGCTCCGTGCATGGGATGGACCACCTTATCCCCAATCTGAAACACAACGCACCTCCAAATTCCCGTCAGGCACACGGCCTATTTTTGTTTCTTATAAAGATTCCGGTTCTATTATAGCAATTTTAACCTGTTTTTGCAAGTAAAACCGGAATTTTTCAAAATATTTAACCCAAAATTCACTCCAGAGGCCCCCATATACGGCAAAAACCCCGGCCGCAAATGCGGCCGGGGTTTCAAACGCAATCTTTTACGCCTCGGGCTGGTCCTCTTCCTGGTCCTCCTCAGCGGCGGGAGCCGCCTCCAGAAGGGCGCGGATGGACAGGGAGATCTTCTTGTTCTCCATATCCACGTCGGTGATCTTCACGTCCACGCGGTCCCCCTCGGCCAGCACATCGCCGGGCTTGTCGATGCGGTGATCGGCAATCTGGGAGATGTGGATCAGGCCGTCCACACCGGGCACGACCTCGGCAAAGGCGCCGAAGGTCATCAGCTTGACGATGCGCACGTTGGCCACGTCGCCCACCTGATAGGTGCTGGTGAACACAGTCCAGGGATCCTGGCTGCGGTCCTTCATGCCCAGGGAGATCTTCTTCTTCTCCTTATCGGCGGAGATGACGTACACGTCCACGGTGTCGCCCACCTTCACCACCTCAGAGGGGT
>JAHYYS010000020.1 GCA_019424865.1 bacterium | reverse complement strand
TAAATTGCCCTGGGGTCCAGATGGTAGTAGTCCAGGAAGTTTGCCAGGGTCAGCTCCAGGCCGCTGTCCTCCGCAAAGCTGGCTACCCGGGACACCAGTCCGGCGGTATTGCCGTAGGAGGCACGGATGTTGTCCAGAACGTACTTGGCTGCCTTTTTCTCCAACTGGATGTAGCAGCCCTTGGGCGCGGATACAAATCCATCTTTGATCTCCCGGGTCATGCTGCGAGTGGTATTGGACAGCAAGGCGGCAAACTTGTCCTCAAAATTATACCGCTTATTGGCCTGGCCAATAAAGTCCAGTACGGTCAGGCATTCTTTATTCTCCGCAAGCCGCAGGCCACGCCCCAACTGCTGAAGGAAGATAGTCAGGGACTCGGTGGGGCGCAGGAACAGCACCGTATTGACCTCCGGGATGTCCACACCTTCGTTGTAGATGTCTACCACAAAGATGAAGCGAACCTCACCACTGACCAGCTTCCCTTTAGCGGTTTTTCTCTCCTCATCGGAGGATTTCCCGGTCAAAAAGATGGACGGAATCCCGTGGTCATTGAAATAGCGGCACATAAACTCCGCATGCTCGATGGACACACAGAAGCCCAGGCCTTTCACCTCGTCGATATCGGTCACATACTTGAGAAGGGAGGACACCACCAGATCGGCGCGGCGGTTGGCCACGGCGCCGCTGAGGGTGTAGAGATTGGAAAGCTCATTTTTGTCGTAGCCGCCGGCACTCCATTTCAGAGTGTTCAAATCCACCGTGTCGGTGACGCCGAAATACTGGAAGGGGCACAGCAGCTTGCGGTCGATGGCCTCTGGTAGACGGATTTCCGCGGCAATCCGGTTGTTGAAGTAGGGCAGTACACTCTTGCCATCCATACGCTCCGGAGTGGCTGTCAGGCCCAGGAGGATCTGGGGCTGGTAGTAGGACAGTAACTTCTGATAGGTAGGTGCCGCTGCGTGGTGGAACTCGTCTACCACGATGTAGTCATAAAAATCCGGAGCGGTTTTGGCGGTGAAATCCTGGGAGTTGAAGGTCTGGATGGACAGAAACAGGTGGTCAATTCCCTCTGGACGGTAGCTGCCTACAAACAGCTCTCCGAAATTGGCGTTCTTCAGAACCGCTCGGAAGGTGTACAGGCTCTGCCGTAAAATCTCCTCCCGGTGAGCCACAAAGAGCAGCCGGCAGGGCTTTCCGGAGTGCTGCTTACAAAAGCGCTTATAGTCCAGAGCAGAAATCACCGTCTTGCCGGTGCCGGTGGCGGCCACCACCAAGTTGCGGGTATAGCCCCGGACGGTGCGCTCCGCCTCCAGCTTGTCCAGAATCTCCTGCTGGTAGGAGTAGGGCGCGATGTCCATGGTGTACACTTCGGCGTTGTTGGCGTCGAAGTATTTTTCCGCCTTCAGCGCCCGGGCCAGCCGTTCTTTTTGATCCTCCGAGTAATACTCAAATTCGTTGGAGTTCCAGTAGCTCTCAAAGGTGGCGGCGATCTTGTCGATGGTCTCCGGCAGATCTCGGCGGGTCACCTTCACATTCCACTCCAGGCCGCTGGAGATGGCGGCGTTGGACAGGTTAGAGGAGCCTACGTAGGCGGTGGTGAAGCCGGTATCCCGATAAAAGACATAGGTCTTGGCGTGGAGTCGGGTGCGCTTGGTGTCATAGCTGACCTTGATTTTGGTGCTGGGCAGGGCCCGTAGCTCCTCAATGGCTTTCACATCGGTGGCTCCCATATAGGAGGTGGTAATGATCCGCAGTTCCCCTCCGTTTTGGGTGAACTCCCGCAGTTCATCTATCAGGAGCCGCAAGCCGCTCCACTTGATAAAGGATACCAACATATCGATGCGGTCGGCAGAGACGATCTCCTTTTTGAGCTCCGTATACATCTGGGGCTCATGGATAGCTCCGGTAAACAGGCTGCTCTGGGCAATGGAGGTTTCCGGCCGGCTCAGGTCGGCAGCTGTCTTGCCCACTGCCAGTCGTGGATCCTGCTCCTGTAAAAGCGCAAGAAGCTGCTCTGCCCGCAGGTCGACGCTCAGCGCAGCAAAGTCAGCTTCTTTCGTTGTATTCTGGATGAGGTTTACGATCTGGTTGGCAAGGCCGATCTGGGTAGAGATGCCCCCGCCGTTGTCCGCCACATTCTCCAGGCCCTTTTGCACCACATCTGCCAGATACTGCGCCAATATCTTGGAGGCCTCTGCCTTGTCAATAGGCGCAACCGATTTGCGGGCTTCGGGAATTTCCACAAGCTCGCAGTTCAGCGCAGTATTGATGACTTGTTCGTAGAGGCCAGGGAGGAGCATATCAGGTACACCTCTTCTTTATCTTGCTGTATATCTGGATTTTCATTTGGTGTCACATTGTGGCGTTATGGTTCCGTTCTTTATATGATAGTCAATTCCGAGCTTATCACAATATGCTATTACCTCGGTGGCACAAGTGTTAAAAAAATGTTTGTGATCTGAATATGCGGTGACCACTTTGTTGTAGTTCATGCGGCCAAAAATTATGCGATCAACAAAATTAACTTTTTCAAGCAATTGGATTAGGTCTTGCTTTATGATGTTTGGTGTTGGGTACGGCTCAATACTAACCCAGGTTTTACACCCAGCATCATGAAGCGCCTTTAAAGCCGACAACCGTTCTTTCCACGGGGCAGCCCCCGGCTCTATCTGTTCCCTAAATGCCTCGTCTGTTGATATGAGTGTTATACCATATTCATTATCTTTAGACATTTGTGCCAACTCAATCGGGAGCACTCCTTTTGTCAATACAGAACATTTAACTCCAGAAGCATTTATTTTCTTTATGGCAGCGATGCTCATATCACGTACTTCGTCGTATTCATACATAAACGGATCTGTCGTAAAACAAAGATGTAGCATTTGAATTTTGTTTTTGAACTTAGGAAGTTCCGCGTCTAATAGCTCCAAGGCGTTTTCTACAATGGCAGGTTCACACCAGTCTTCGTATGATTTCACTTCTCCAAAGCGTTTTTTCAGCAAATATGCATAACAGGGATATAAGCATCCATGGCAACAACCGAGAACATGGTTCATTGTATAGTCACCATATTCAACTTCTGTTTTATAAATTAATGTTTTTCTGTGAATGAACTTTTTTATTTTCTTCACCTTATCCACCTCACAGAAATTTTTTGTCCCTTTCCTTCAGTCATAAAGGCAGTCTTTTTCCCTCGGGATGTATAATCTGGATTTCTTAATACCAATAGTCGTTTATCTTCTTCGAGGCCTTTTAGAATCTTTTTAACGTACCCAGTGGAGCAAATTGGTCCATAATTCATGAAAAACATAGCCAAAGCATCGTGGAGAGATGTCAAGCAATTATATTGGGAAAAATGCAAAATCGTCTTTTCCTCAATATCGTCTTCATCTACAGCTTGGTTATCAAAATTCTCAGCCCAGAGTTGCATTTGTCCTCCTGACTGAATTTCCTGCAAAGCTTCCCACCTATTGCAGATATTATCAACCATTAAAAGACATCCATCTCGGTGATTTGTCGCATGAATAAGCCTATACTTTGGCCTTTGGCCTTTTTTTATCCGCAAAGGCATATTCAAAACATATTTATAACTTTTTCTAAGCCTCATGCAGTACTTTTCCGCAAACAGGGCTTCTGCATCATACCCGTCAATTTCTCCTTTTTTGTATGCGACTATAATAGGTTTCCAATAGTCTCCACCAGCAATTTCATTAAGTTCGCTAATGGATTTTTCAGAGGCATCCATTCTTGTCGGCTCATACTCCACAAGGTCGGCAAACAGCGTTGTATCGTCAAAAGTTGTCCCCAATGCATGGCAAGCCTCTCGAATAAAGCCAAAGGAATTTAGGTTAATAAGCAACTCAATAGAATTAAAATGGCCTTGAGCAAATTCATCAAAAAGGGAGCACTGCAATGCCTTGATTCCGTAAGGATCAATATAGAGGAAAATATTGCAGTTTTCTTTACCTCGTAAAATAGTCTTTATATTGTCCTCGTATTTTCCGGATACGATTTTCACCCATGGATAGGAGCCAAGATTTCGTCGAAGATCATCGGCATAGTTCAGATCAATGAATGTGGCATTGATTTGAGCCTGTTGCATTGTTGTGCTGGCGCGACATTGATCGATAATCTCCAATGCAATTAACGGTGAGCCTCTATTGCCATCCTCAAACTTTCCTTTACCTGCAAAGCAATCCACATAAACTAAAGGCTTATATGTATGGAGAATCTTAGAAACATACGGTTTAAAATAGCAACCAAGGATTTCATCTTTTACAACAGACCAAGGCTTTTTCTCTAAGAAAAAATCATCATTTTTCTTTGCCATATGTTTCCTCGCTTTCCTGTCCATCTGTGGGTATACTTATCCATTATATACATTTTAATTGGGATAACCCGTTTACATTAAATATTACTTTAATAGAAACCCAATCAATTCACTTTATCAAAACTCGCTTCGCCTATTCCGAAGAACCGCTCAAAGAAGCCTTTCAACTTATCGATCACACCCTGCTTCTTTTTGGCTCTGGCGCCGCCTCCGCCGAACCGGGATACCGGCGGCATCAACTTATCAATGTCCGTCCCGGTGGTCTTGATCTCACCGTCACGGAAGGCATTCTCCAGAAACTTTCGCGTCTCCGGCTCCTTGAGTTTTTCTTCCTGAATGATTTGGACCAGTTCTTTCTCCCGCTCTGCTGCCACAAAGCCTTGCCACTCCGCCATCACATCATCCACGTCGTTGATACCGGCGATAAACATCTCAATGAGCTGTTTCTTGCTCCGCAGTTCGGGGCTGGCATCTACCGCCTTCTGGATGGTAACAAGGATCTCCTTGTCATCGCAGTTGGAATCGTGGTACTTCTTCACCAGCATCAGAATATAGTCGATGTTGATCTCGATCTGACGGATCAGTTCAATCTCAAAGACGATGTCATCAGTGATATCCTCTTTTTCGCCCTTTGTACGATTTACCCACTCGTCCCGCAGATCTTGGTAGCGGCCCAGGTAATCCTGCAGATCCCGTTCCGAGATCAGTTCCTTGCCTTTGAAATCATCAAAGGACAGCAGCAGATTCCGCATCCGAAGAATGGCCCCGAACAGGGCGATAAACTTTTTTTGATTCTCTTCCCCTTCAATGCGAGGCTCGGTCAACGGGAATTTCTCCGTTAGTTCTCTGATCATATCCACATAGCCCGGCTTGTCCTTCCCGTCCTGGGTGGTGTAGCCGTAGTAGTAGTCATCGAACTTGTGCAGCAGAACGATGCCGCCGGCCTCCCGGTCGCCAAACAGCGCAATAGCAGAATCCACCCGCTTTTGCAGGTTGCGGAAGCAGACGATGTTGCCGAAGGTCTTGATGGAATTCAGGATGCGGTTGGTGCGGCTGAAAGCCTGGATGAGGCCGTGCATCTTCAGGTTCTTGTCCACCCAGAGGGTATTCAGCGTGGTAGCGTCGAACCCGGTGAGGAACATATTCACCACGATCAGCAGATCCAGCTCCTTGTTCTTCATCCGCAGGGAGACGTCCTTGTAGTAGTTTTGGAACTTATCGCTGTCGGTGGAGTAGTTGGTGTGGAACATCTCGTTGTAGTCCCGGATGGCGGCGTCCAGAAAATCCCGGCTGTTCTGATCCAGGGCGCTGGTGTCCTCGCTGTTCTCTTCGTCCAGGATGCCGTCCGCTTCCTCCTCGTTGGCCCCGTAGCTGTAGATCGTCGCCACCCGCAGTTTCTTTGTGGGGTCGGCTGCCATCTGCTTTTTGAACTCCTGGTAGTAGAGCTTGGCCATGTCCACCGAGGCCACCGCGAAGATGGAGTTGAAGCCGCTGAGGCGCTGTTTCTGCTTGATCTCATCCACCGCGCCATTTTTGCCGGAGGCCACCTCCGCGATGTTGGTGAGGGTATGGAACAGATAGGTCTTGTCCCCTCTATAGGTCTTCTGGTCGAAGTGTTCCAGGATGTACCGGGTCACCAGTTCGATGCGCTCCGGCGCCATGAAGGCCTTTTCCCGGTCGATGTCCCAGACCGCCTTGTCGTCAATGTCCGGCTCGGCGTCCATGGTTCGGATATAGTCCACCCGGAAGGGCAGCACATTCTTGTCATTGATGGCATCCACGATGGTGTAGGTGTGGAGCTGGTCGCCGAAGGTCTGGGCGGTGGTGAAGAACTGCGCCCCGCCGGCGGCCCGGGCATTGGCGGCAAAGATAGGGGTGCCGGTGAAGCCGAACAGATGATATTTCTTGAAATTCTTCACGATGGCCGTGTGCATGTCGCCGAACTGGCTGCGGTGGCACTCGTCGAAGATGATGACCACGTGCTTCTGATAGACCTCGTGGGCCGGGTATTTCTTGATGAAGGTGGACAGTTTCTGGATGGTGGTGATGATGATATGGGCGTTGTCGTCCTCCAGCTGCTTTTTCAGGATGGCGGTGGAGGTGTTGCTGTTGGCGGCTCCCTTTTCAAAGCGGTCATATTCCTTCATGGTCTGGTAGTCCAGATCCTTCCGGTCCACCACGAACAGCACCTTGTCAATATAATTCAGTTGGGAGGCCAGCCGGGCTGTCTTGAAGGAGGTCAGCGTCTTGCCACTGCCAGTGGTGTGCCAGATGTAGCCACCGCCCTGGATGGTCCCGTACTTCTTGTAGTTGTTGGCGATCTCGATGCGGTTCAGGATCCGCTCGGTGGCGGTGATCTGATAAGGCCGCATGACCATCAGCATATTTTCAGAGGTAAAAATACAGTACCGGGTCAGCACATTCAGGAGGGTGTGCCTGGCGAAGAAGGTGCGGGTGAAGTCGATGAGGTCGGGGATCACCTTGTTATTGGCGTCCGCCCAGAAGGAGGTGAACTCAAAGCTGTTGCTGGTCTTCTGCTTTTTGGTTTTGCCGGAGGACGCCTCCCGGATGGCGTTGAACCGGGTGGAGTTGGAGTAGTACTTGGTGTTGGTGCCGTTGGAGATGACAAAGATCTGCACATACTCGAACAGGCCGCTCCCCGCCCAGAAGGAGTCCCGCTGGTAGCGGTCGATTTGGTTAAAGGCCTCCCGGATGGCCACGCCCCGGCGCTTGAGCTCGATATGTACCAAGGGCAGGCCGTTGACCAGCACCGTCACATCGTAGCGGTTGTCGTGCTTGGCCCCCTGCTCCTGGCTCACCTCATACTGGTTGATGACTTGGAGCCGGTTGTTGTGGATGTTCTTCTTGTCGATGAGGGAGATGTTCTTGGAGGTGCCGTCGTCCCGGTGGAGTACCTGTACGAAGTCCTCCTGGATCTTCCGGGTCTTCTCCACGATGTGCTCGTTGGGGTTGGCAATGGCGTTCTGGAAGAACTGCTCCCACTCGCTGTCGGTAAACTGGTAATCGTTTAGGGCCTCCAGTTGGCGGCGGAGGTTGGCGATCAGGTCGGCCTCCTGGTGGATTGGCAGATACGCATAGCCCTGCTGGGTGAGTAGCTGGATGAACTCCCGCTCCAGCGCCGCCTCGCTCTGGTAGCTGTCAGAGCGTTTTTTCACCGGCTCGTAGGAGGTGACCACGGTGTTTTCAGTTGTGGCGGCGACGATGTTGAAATAGGGCATTGAAATCACCTGTTATTTGATGTGGTTTCCAAACAAAAGTTTAAAATTCTGGACATTTTCCAGAGTAGTGTTTTTTAACTCGAGGTACTTTTTACTCTGGTTCATCGGATCAGTAATCGTTTTCATGATAAGCATTATCATTAAAACCGTATATGTTGTCAAGAAACAATAGTAGTTTGACGCATACCGTTCCGGCGACGTTAAGCTACTTTTAGTTGATGACATAGACGAACCATGTAGAGCATCATTTCGCAAAGAATAGATTACCCCACATAGCAACAAATATAAACGCAGTTCGTTAGAAATGGTAATAGATTGCCCATTTATTTCCACAGTATCCAGAACAAACATTTTGCGGTAGAGCAATGCTCCATTTCGTATCAATCCATTATTGTAATTTGCCGGATCATAACCATATTTGGAAAATACCAAATTTGTAATACTGTCATGGTTAGGTATCCGTGAATTGTTTTGATCGGTACATACTCTGTTTTTTACGTTTGAGTTGTGACCGGAATTTCCATACAAACATTGGTACAGATATAAACTCGTGTTTACCGGAAGAACCTCAAAAAGAGAATCAAGTGTTCTCTTTATATCAGCATTTTGCTGTATAAGAGCGACTAAATCAGCGATAGTATGTTTTAAGTTTGAGGTGGTATTTTTTGAATATAACTTGTTAGTAAAATAGTCCAGCCCTGAAAAAATAAATTGAAAAGAAAAATTAGGGTGATATGGCATCATATCCAAGCTGTCAATCAAATGAGAGATAGTACGGTTATAGGTATCATCATTTGACCACCATACTTTCACGGGTCGAAATGGATATGTTTGATGTGTTTCAATAAAGTTATTGCATCGTTTTTCATAATTCTGTTCAGCTGAAAATGGTTGACTCTTTGGCCAATTATTTATGTAATCAACTCGTTTTTGCACATAATTAGACATTTGTTTTCACCTCGAAACTTAGCAGCTTGTCCCGGTAGTATTCGTACTGCTTGCGGCGGGCCTCGATCTCGGCGGGGAGGCCGCTGGTCAGGTCGTTGCAGAGGGCGTCGAAGTGGTCGAGGATAGAGACAATGCGGTGTTGTTCTTTGAGCGGGACAATAGGCAATTCAATAGCTCTGACAATGTCAGCATTTAAATTTTGAACGGCCCCGCCAAATGATGCTTTTTGTTTCATAATTTCCTGATATTTATAAGAACTGAGCAAATGATATAGAAAGTCCGCAGAAAAATGTTCTTGATAATCACTAATTGATAGCCACCCGTCATGGATGCAGCCAGTTGTTTTTACAATGTACGGTCTGCCAAAACTCATAGAATTAGAAAGTATAAAGTCGTTTTCTCTTACAAATCTGGATTTTTTTGCTCCCTCCTGAGTGATTTTTTCCTCCGTTTCCGTTATATACTTTGCTCCAGGTTTTACATCACCAATTTTTATCCAGTTTACGCCTGAATCATCCGAAGTAATATAATTCTTAATTGGTCGAGGTGATGCACCTCGTTGTATTGTTGCAATTTGACCAAACTCCTTATACTCGACCATCTCCCCAAAAGTCAGCAACTCATCCCGATAATACTCATACTGCTTCTTCCTCGCCGTGAGTTCCGCCGTGAGTTCCGCCGTGAGTTCCGCCGTGAGTTCCGTAAAGGAATCCAGGATGCGGACGATCTCCTGCTGGACAGGGAGCGGGGGGAGGGGGATACGGATGTCTCTAATAGCCGGTACACTGGAATGAACGACTTTGCTTTTTACTTTGCCTTTGCTTTTCTGTGCTTGTGCAAAAGATGTCGAAAGAGCATACGAAAGATATTTCGGGTTCTGCGTATGCTTGAGTACTACAATATCTCCGCCGGCAAGACACTTTTCATGTCCTACATAAGCCGTGGATTTTGCAATTTCTTCGACGCTCTCTCCGGTGATTGCAAATAGAATATCCCCATATCCAAAATACTTTTTATTAGGAATCTCTTTTTCGTCTGTGTGTGATACGCACTTATCAAACCAGATCCCGTATGTCGTATATATCTCGCCATATCGGACACAGGGAGTACCGTTGTCAGTTACCTGTTCGCGCTTGATTCCATTCCCCCGAAAAATATCAACCGCAATTTCTCCCAAAGCTTTATACTCCACCCCATCCGGGCAAAGCTGCTGGATCAGTTCTTCCAATCTGCTCATGTAAGCGCCTCCTGCTCGCTTCCATCTATCGTCATATCGATGGCCAGATTGATATGATGTTCTTTCCATCGCCCTGGTTCAAATCGAATATCGCAAGGCACTTGTTCCAGTAAAACGGGTATAAGTTCTAATTCGATCACTTCACAATTTTGACCATCCGTAAAAATCACATAGGAAAGCATGTCTTGGTACGCTGCCGTATACCGCAGCATTGGGGCATCTTGATGCAAATGATAAAAGCCTGTGAACCTGCCGTACTGCATTGTCTTAAAAAGCGGCCCCTGATACTCCACCAGGAAAATACCGACATCACGGCAACCGATATACTTTTGAAGTGAATTAATATGATGCTGCCAGTTTTTTCGAAACGATGCTTCATACATCTCATAACTGTATGGCGGCGCTTCCATTTCACAAATTTCACGAGTCAGGCTATTTGCGGGCGGGTCATCGTTCAACTCGCGGCCCATTCTTTGGAATCGCTGTTCCGCCTCTTTACAAAACTGTGCTTGTCTCTGTCTATGTTCCGCACCTTTCCTTGTTTCTCTCGACGCGGTGATTTGAAAGTGCTCAATAAAACCGTTTTCAAACAAAAAGTCCGGAAAGTTGCTCTGTGCGGGATTGGGCCTTGCACTTTTCAAAATACGAATAATCTTTTGCGGGTCACTGCAAAAGTAATGCACCGAATTTCTGCCCAAATTTTGCTTTACCCTTGTGAGGCAGTTGGTTTCCTGCTCACCTCTCATGCTTCGATCTCTCCAATGATCTTGTCAATCTCCGCCCGCAGCACCTGCTCCCGGGCCACGATCTTCTCAATCTCGGCATTCAGCGCGGTGATGTCGATGACCTCCCGGGTGTCCTCCTGCTCCACATAGGTGGAGACGGACAGGTTGTACTCCTGCTCCCGGATCTCCTCATAGGCAGCCAGATGGGAGAAGTGGGCGACCTCGGCGTGGCCGGCGAAGGTGTCCACGATGCGGTCGATGTTCTCCGGCGTCAGCTTATTGTTGTTGGTCACCTTGACGCACTCGCCGGAGGCGTCGATGAACAAGGTCTTGCTATCCGCCTTGTTCTTTTTCAGCACCATGATGCAGGTGGCGATGCTGGTGCCGAAGAACAGGTTGCTGGGCAGTTGGATCACGCAGTCGATGAAGTTGTTGTCGATCAGGTACTGGCGGATCTTCTTCTCCGTACCGCCCCGGTACAGGATGCCGGGGAAGCAGACGATGGCGGCGGTGCCGTTGGACGCCAGCCAGCTGAGGCTGTGCATGATAAAGGCCAGATCTGCCTTGCTCTTGGGGGCCAGCACCCCGGCGGGGGCAAAGCGGGGATCGTTGATCAGCAGGGGGTTGTCGTCCCCAGCCCACTTGATGGAGTAGGGGGGATTGGAGACGATCAGCTCAAAGGGCTCATCGTCCCAGTGTTGGGGATTGGTCAGAGTGTCCTCGCAGGCGATGTCGAACTTGTCAAAGCCGATGTCGTGGAGGAACATGTTGATGCGGCACAGGTTGTAGGTGGTGATATTGATCTCCTGGCCGTAGAAGCCACTGCGGACGGCATCGCGGCCCAGCACCTTCACCGCCTTCAGCAGCAGAGAGCCGGAGCCGCAGGCGGGGTCGTAGACCTTGTTGACCTCGGTCTTGCCCACGGTGCCCAGGCGGGTCAGCAGCTCGGACACGTCCGCCGGTGTGAAGAACTCGCCGCCGGATTTTCCGGCGTTGCTGGCGTACATGGTCATCAGGTACTCATAGGCGTCGCCAAAGGCATCGATCTGGTGGTCCTTCACGTCGCCCAGCTTCATATCGGCCACACCGTTGAGGAGCTTCACCAACTTCTCGTTCCGCTTGGACACGGTGGCACCCAGCTTGTTGCTGTTCACGTCATAGTCGTCAAACAGTCCGGCAAAGCTGCCCTCGGACTCACTGCCCTGGGCGGAGCTTTCAATGTGACGGAAGACCGTCTCCAGCGTCTCGTTCAGGTTCTCGTCCCCAGCCGCCCTGGCGCGGACGTTGCAGAACAGCTCACTGGGCAGGATGAAGAAGCCCTTTTCCTGCACCAGCCCCTCCCGGGCCTCCTCAGCCTCCTCGTCGGACAGCTTGGCGTAGTCAAAGTCGGCATTACCGGCCTCGATCTCGCCGGCGTTGATGTAATTGCAGAGGTTTTCCGAGATGTAGCGGTAGAACATGGTGCCCAACACGTAGTTCTTGAAATCCCAGCCGTCCACCGCGCCCCGCAGCTCATCCGCGATGGCCCAGATCGCCCGGTGCAGCTCGTCCCGCTCCTGCTCTTTCCTGATATCAGCCACAGTGGTGTCCTCCCAAATTTATTTTGATGCACATTGGATCAGCGACTTCCTTTTTCCCCTTTCGGGAACCGCGGATCAGGGGGCTTTTTCGCATCCGGCGGCAACAGCCAGGTCTTTCCTGCCTTGACCGTCCCCGGGATTCGCCCCTGAGCGCAGAGCAAGGCCACCCGACGAGGTGAGATCCCCCACAGTTCCGCCGCCTGCTTTGTCGTTAAAAATTCCATAGAGCATCCCTCTATATTCCAAATTTCTACCAAATATTATATTCGGTCACCTGAATATAAGCAAGATGGTTTTTAATCTACAGTATAGAAAAACAACTGTCCAATAAGCCGGTCTTGCGCTTTGGATACTAAAATAGATAACAGCAAAAGTGTCGCAATCTTGTATTCTTAACTTCAACACGGTACAATAAATGACGCTACAAATTTGGTATACATGGAAAATGGGTGACTTCGGATGAGTTCCTTTACAATAGCAGAAAAGGGCGTAGATATTTTTCCAAGCACTGAAACAACTGCACCCACCATCTATCTCAACACTTTCTCTGGCGAAGGTCAGAAGATATATGAGGCTGCTCGGGCTGCCAACTACCCACAGTTCGCATTGGTGGCCATCAGCGACTTGGATTGGAACCATGACATGGCCCCGTGGGACAGACCAGCGGCGTTCAAGAACGGGGAACCTTTCATCGGCGGTGCGGACGACTACCTGCGGCTGCTGGTGGAGGAGATCATGCCCAGAGCAGAGAAAGAACTGTCCGGTCCTCCGGCGTGGCGGGGGATCGCCGGATACTCCTTGGCCGGGTTATTCGCCCTGTACGCTATCTACCGGACGGATGTGTTCTCCCGGGTGGGGTGTATGTCCGGTTCCCTCTGGTTTCCTGGTTTCAAGGAATATGTCTTTTCCCATGAGCCGAAGCGCCGGCCGGACTGCATCTACTTCTCCCTGGGGGACAAAGAGGCCAAGACCCGCAATTCGGTTCTGAAAACAGTACAGGAAAATACAGAAGAGATCCAGGCTTTTTACCAGAGCAAAGGCATCGACACGGTGTTCCAGTTAAATCCCGGCAACCACTTTGTCCAGGGGATCGAACGGACCATTGCGGGCATTCAGTGGCTGTTGCGCAGATAGAGGATGGTCTTCGGCCTTTATTCTTTGAATAGGTGTGTGAAAAATTGATACGCCCGCCGCGCAGAAAAGACTTGCTTAACACCCTCTACAGAGGTACAATAGCCCAAACAGCAGAAAGGATTAAAATAATGGGTTATCACCGTTTTTCTTCTTGGCAGATAGGCTGCCTGTAAGAGAGCATGTTTCCTTGACGACTCTTGCAGGCGGCCCGAACTGTCAAGGAGTGAGCACAATTGAACAGAGACCGCAGTTACTATCGCAAACAGCGCATGCGTGCGATTCATCGCAAGGAAACGATCCTCCGCCAGCTTGGAGGAGAAGAGAATGTCCTTGCGTGGGAACACGGCGCCGCCGGACGGCTGTCCAAGGGGAAGATCCACTGCTCCTGCTGGATGTGCCGCAGGAAGTCGTATGATGAACCCCAGATCCGGGATAGGCGAGCGGCCATGGATGCCGCCCAGCAGCTGCTGGAAATCGTGTAACTTCTCTCACGAAAAAACGCTTCCGGGCCGGGGCTGGCAGATACCTGCCGCCCCTGGTCAGGAAGCGTTTTTGACCCCATATTTGACCACAGTCAGGGCCGGAACACGTGGAAACAGCGGATTTAAGAGCGTCAAAAAATATTCAATACCGAGAAGAAAGTGCCGAAAAGCACTGTAAATCACCATAAAAAATTTGGTTCAAGCGTTTGGGAATTCCAGGAGTCAGAAACGAATAATCGCAAAAAGATGACCATAAACCTTTCAAAATACGGATAACTCTCTCAAAGAGCGGAAAATAGCTATGTATTTTATAAAAATGACCATCCCAAGCAGGGCCGAAAACTCCATTGGAAAAGGAGCAAACATGCGAAAAAATTTGAAGAATCAGTGTTTAAGATTCCTGTTTTCCTTGTAATAATCGAATTTTTCGAGTGTTAGGATTTGCTTGCGTCCCTTATCTCTTGGTTTGCTGGCTTAAAGGCCTTTTTTGAATACACTTTATAGCACCTATTTCTTTGTATATTGCGTGCTAAAAATTGGTACGCCTATTGTCCGCTAACATCTATGTGTTCCCCTAACAGAGAACGGTTTCTGGGATTTTTCGATTCAAGTTTTAGTTGATAATTTCCATGTAATTCGGTATGATGGAAGAGAATCATACGACCTTATTGTTTAAAAAGAAGCAGCCAACCATACGGCGAGCCGGTGCCGCCCACCGTGGAAAAGGACTGGAACTTCGGGGAGCATCCCCTGATTGTTCGCCTTGCATCGGACGAGGAGCGGGTCTGGTCCCTGTTCCGTGGGGCCACCTGGTGGCTGCCTCTGTCGGATGCCTTCTTCTTTCAGGCCCCTCTGCCCACCGACGATCAGGCTATGATCGCCACTCTGGGCGGTCTGCGGAAGGAACTGGAGAAGCTGAACCAGCTGGCATGGCAGGCGGATGAGGACACCATCCTCGATTGGGCCGACACCGAGGGCTACCCGGTGGACGGCACCGTGGGCCCGAATGGACAAGCAAGGCGGACATCCCGGAGCACACTCAGTATGACACCCAATCCCTGGCCAAGTTTGCCTTCTCCATGTTCTGGCGTGCCATGGGGTTTGCCGAGGAACAGCAGGTGCCCATTTTACTGGATTACTGAGGAGAAATTTTATGGGATATGATGTAAGTTTTCACCCGATTTCACCGGAAGAAATGCGGAAATGGTATTTCACCCCGCTTACCTGGATACAGCAGGGGCAGGAGGAAAAGGCACTGGCCCTTGCCGCACAGCATGGAATGGAGGATTTCTATGCTGAAAAATATCTGGACACCCTGCGAGTCGGGGCGGAGACAGAGCCTGATGAGTTGTTTGATAAGAGCCATGGCTTTTACATTGCGGTGATCCAAGGATTCTTCCGGGACTACTATTACACCAGAGGGAGCGGTTTTTCCTTCCTGATGGAGGAGAAGCCGGAATATGCCCGGTACTTCACCCCGTGGGCGCAGGTGGTGCCAACAACCTTTCCAAATCCGGCAGAAAATCAGATCATCGAAAACTACTGCTCCGGTGTGTACCTGTCTCAGAATCAGGTTACACAGCTTCTCCGGGATCTGAAACAGGCCCCGAAGGTGTTGGAAGATCTGGAGGAAATCTGGTGCGATGGGCAGCTTGCGGTGCTGAAAAAGGCCCTCAAAGCCGCTGCAGAGCAGGGTGTCGGTCTTCTGGAAGCCACTGAGGTGGTGGAGCCTAACCCTATCCGCCCCAATGAGAGTACGAGTTATTCCAACTTGTACCACTGCGACCGGGACGGAGTGTATCTCTACATAGACACCGTCAGCAGACAGTTCAAAGATGCCATTAGGGAAAGTGAGAAACAAGTATGAGCAATCAAGTGTTCCAGCAAGACCTGGATAATAAAAAAGGCATCACCCCAGGCGGTCCCTATCTCATTCAGATGCTGTTCAAAGAACCGGTGTCTATGCCGGATAAAGAAAAAATGATCGCCGTGATGGAGCGGCATGTGGGGCCAGTAGAGTGTTTCTGCCACGACAAGAAGACGGCGGGCTTTGCCGCTCTGGATCATATTGCGGAATTTCAGGACGGAAAGTGTCCGGTGCAGCTGACGGTGATGAAATGCGACAAGTTCAAGGGCAAAGGCTTCGACGAGTTTCTCCTGAGCCAGATGTGGGACTGCCGGGAGGACCGGGACCGGATCTTCCGGGAGTGCCGGTATCAGGTGGCGGCCACCGATATGCTGGCGGCGGCGCTTCCGGCTCTGGAGCGGGCCAACCTGGACGCCGATTTCGTGGAGGCCCTTGCGGAGCTGTACCCCGCCTGTGAGGCGTTCTATTTTCAAAACTGCGGCAAGCTCCTGCTTGCGGAGGATGTGCGCTCCCATCAGCTGGAAGGCCCGGACCGTTTCATCCGCTTTGGCGTCAATGTCCGTTTCTTCAACATCGAGGGTACCGAGGATATGCTCATCGATACAGTGGGCATGAGTACCCTGTTTCTGCCCGACCTTCAGTATCACTTCCATGGCATGGACCCCAACTGGGTGGTAAACCATGCCTACAATGTTGCGTCCTATATTCTGGAGCATGATAACCCTATTCAGGATGGGGAAACCGTAGATGGCGTGGCGGATGGGCAGATGAGCCGGGAGATTCCGTGGAAGTGCCGGTATGAGGACGCCCTGATCCAGCCGCCCAGAGGAGTGGTGGACATCCATATGGGCGACTATGCTTCCGGAAAGCGCTAAGCGGATAGAATGACTGCTTGTGCAGCCAGAGAAAATGTTTGTCGTTCCCTTAAGTGGATGTTACATCCAGCGGGTTATTCTTTGTCTACAGCGTGTCAAAAAAGCCCTCCTGCAAGGAGTTCCGCCGTCCGCAGACGGCGGAATAAAATGAAATCCAGTCATTTCCAAGGACATGCGCCTGGGAAATGACACCTCTCACGAAATTTCGGGCGACAATTTCGCAAGAAATCGAGCCTGAAATTTCGTGCGGCCTACTCGAAAAAGTGGCTTGTCAATTTCTATCAATTGACAAGCCACTTTTTCGACAGTCTCGTCTATTGCATAATAAAATTTGATATGCCTGGTGTAAAAAGACTTGCCTCTCAGACTTTGCAGGACTCTGGAAGAATGAAGCTGTGGCACACCAATTTTAAGGGAGCGGATCGGCCTGTGCAGCCCCAGCCTCACCGCCGCTTCCGGGTATGTAACCCTGAATGTGCCCCAGGCCCAAGGGCATCTTTTTTGAAACTGCCCTTATCGCGCGGTATTTCCGCCGGAAAAGCAGTACGGAGGAGGCACCATTGGGAGATATCTGCAGGTGTATGACGTCCGGCCTGCGGAGGATATTGCGGAGGCGCTGTGGGACGGCAAGGTTCCTCAGCCATAACAAGCAGGACGGCCAGGCGCCGAAAAAAGGGAGATATCACATGCCAAACACCACAAAGCAGGCTCTGGAGGAATCTCTGAAGCACATGCTGCTGAAAAAACCCCTGGACAAGATCACCATCCGGGACATCACCGAGGACTGCGGCATCAGCCGCATGGCCTTCTACTACCACTTCCAGGACATCTACGACCTGGTGGAGTGGTCCTGCATCGAGGACGCGACCAAAGCTCTACAAGGGAAAAAGACCTATGAGACCTGGCAGGAGGGGCTCTTGCAGATCTTCGAGGCGGTGCTGGAAAACAAGCCCTTCATTCTCAACGCATATCGCTGTATCAGCCGGGAGCAGATGGAGCGGTTCCTCTATCAGCTGACCTACGGCCTGATCCGGGGCGTGGTGGACGAACAGAGCCAGGGGACCGCCATCACCGAGGAGGACAAGTCCTTTATCGCGGAATTTTACAAATACAGCTTCGTGGGGGTCATGCTGGACTGGATCCGCCAGGGGATGGCTGCCGATCCCCGGGTGTTGACGGAAAAAATCAGCGCCGCCATGCGGGGCAGCATTGCCAACGCCATCCGAAATTTTTCGGAAACAGAATAAGAACTGCTTTACAATCGGGGCCCGATGATTAGTTTTTTATCATCGGGCCCCGATTGTAAATGGAACCGAATTCCCGGACGGAGTAAGATAAGGCCATCAAATGAATCCTGCCCGCAGAAGCGGCGGGATCGGAAAGGCGGTATCTGACATGGATAAGAAATTGGGAGCACTGACCGCAGCGGCGGCCGTGGCCGGAGCGGGCGCGGCGGTGGTTCTGGCAAAGAAGGCGTCCAGCGGAAAAAAAGCGGCGGAGAAGTCCGGGCCTGAACCCCACGCCCCGGCCTCCTATCGGAATACAGAGCTGGGGAAGCACGAGAAAAACCGCAAGGGCATCTATTACACCAACGGCAACTATGAGGCCTTTGCCCGCCCGGAGAGGCCGGAGGGCGTGGAGAACAAGAGTGCCTACATTGTGGGCAGCGGTCTGGCTGCCCTGGCGGCGGCCTGCTTTCTGGTGCGGGATGGGCAGATGCCCGGGGACCACATCCACATCCTGGAGGCCATGGACGTGGCCGGCGGGGCCTGCGACGGCATTTTCGACCCCAGCCGGGGCTATGTGATGCGGGGCGGCCGGGAGATGGAGGACCACTTTGAGTGCCTGTGGGACCTGTTCCGCTCCATCCCCTCCCTGGAGAAGCCGGGGGCCTCGGTGCTGGATGAGTTCTACTGGCTCAACAAGCACGACCCCAACTACTCCCTGTGCCGGGCCACGGTGGACCGGGGCCGGGACGCCCGCACCGACGGGAAATTCAACCTGAGCCAGAAGGGCTGCATGGAGATCATGAAGCTCTTCATGACCCCGGACGAGGATCTGTACGACAAGACCATCGAGGACGTCTTTGACGACGAGGTGTTCTCCTCCACCTTCTGGCTGTACTGGCGGACCATGTTCGCCTTTGAGAACTGGCACAGCGCCCTGGAGATGAAGCTCTACTTCCAGCGCTTCATCCACCACATCGCGGGACTCCCCGACTTCAGTGCCCTGAAGTTCACCCGGTATAACCAGTATGAGTCCCTGATCCTGCCCATGCAGAAGTACCTGGAGGAGGCCGGGGTGGACTTCCGGTTCGGCACCGAGGTCACCAACGTGATCTTCGACATCCGGGACGGCAGAAAGACGGCCACCGCCATCGAGTGCCGGGTCAACGGCGCGGAGCAGGGCATCGTCCTCACGGAGAACGACCTGGTGTTCGTCACCAACGGCTCCTGCACCGAGGGGACCATCTACGGCGACCAGGATCACGCCCCCAACGGGGACGCGGAGGTGCGCACCAGCGGCTGCTGGAGCCTGTGGAAGAACATCGCCAGGCAGGACCCCGCCTTTGGCCGGCCGGAGAAGTTCTGCTCCGACATCTCCAAGACCAACTGGGAGTCGGCCACCATCACCACCCTGGACGACAAGATCCTCCCCTATATCACCAACATCTGCAAGCGGGACCCCCGCACCGGGAAGGTGGTCACCGGCGGCATCGTCAGCTGTCAGGACTCCAAGTGGCTGCTGAGCTGGACCATCAACCGCCAGGGCCAGTTCAAGGAGCAGGAGCCGGAGCGAGTGTGCGTCTGGGTGTACGGTCTCTTTACCGACGTGCCCGGAGACTTCGTGAAGAAGCCCATGAAGGACTGTACCGGGAAGGAGATCACCCAGGAGTGGCTCTACCACATCGGCGTGCCGGTGGAGCAGATCCCGGACCTGGCCGCCCACAGCGCCGTGTGCGTGCCCACCATGATGCCCTACATTACCGCCTTTTTCATGCCCCGGACCAGGGGAGACCGGCCCGATGTGATCCCCGACGGCTGTGTGAACTTCGCCTTCCTGGGCCAGTTCGCCGACACCCCCCGGGACACCGTATTCACCACCGAGTACTCCGTGCGCACCGCCATGGAGGCCGTCTACGGCCTGCTGGGGGTGGACCGGGGGGTGCCCGAGGTGTGGGGCAGCGTATATGACATCCGGGAGCTGCTGCACAGCACCGTCTGTCTGATGGACGGCAGGTCCCCGCTGGAGGTCTCGCTGCCCGGTCCTCTGGAGCTGCTGAAAAAGCCCCTGCTGAAGGCAGTCCGGGGCACTGTCATCGAGAAGGTCCTGCGGGATCAGGACGTGCTCCGGGACGGCATGTGACCGCCCAGCCGCCGCTTTCCCGTTTTCAACTGCCAGTTTAATGACAGCGCCGCCCTTCTGGTCTATGATAGTCCCAGAATTATGTCGGACAAGGAGGGTATCAGATGAACCTGAAAGAGGCCTTTCGCTTCCAGAACAAGCTGCAGTCCCTGATGGAGGAGGCCCAGTCCATCCTGGGCTGCGACGCCAACATTACACGGGTACAGAACACCTATCTGCGGAAAAAGGTTATGAAGGACTTTGCGGATGAGACCACTGTGGAGGCGCCCAGCACCGAGTACAGCGAGCAGATCACCGCTGTGGCGGAGTTTCTGGTGTACCTGCTGAAGGAGCGGGAGACGCTGACCGCCGCCATCTGCCGGGCCAAGGCGGGGCTGGACCTGCCGGCCGGGCTGGACGGCGAGGTGAGCCTGAACGCCAGGCGGCAGGACATCGCCCGACTGCTGCGGCACATGGCGGGGCTGCGCAGCTCTGAGGTGGTGCTCTCCAACGGCGGCACCGGCTACTGCTTTAATAACGAGGGCAACCAGGTGTCCTATCGCTGCGACGTGAAGCGGGTCACCACCATTCACTTCGATCGGAACAAGATCCGGAAGATGTGCGCACAGCTGAGCCGAAAGGCCGACGCCGTTTCCGCCGAGCTGGACGCTGTTCTGATCACCACCCAGGTGGACTACGCCCCGCCCTTTGACGTAAATGACACCTTTGCGGAGGCCTTCGGTGTCTTTACCGGGGACGGGGACTGACTCCGCCTCCCGCGCTCCCGTCCGGCGGCCGCGGATGCGGCAGGGGAATGAATTCGCCACAGCCGGTTCAGGTGCAGACGAACTATAGTGCTGCATATTGATTTGCTGCGCATGTTACGCGTCATATCCGGAGGATGGCCGGCCTGAAAAGCCGGAGGATTCCCTTCACCGACTTCCTCAGCGCCCCGCGCGGCGGCGCCCTGCGCTATGGCGTCCCTTCCACCACTCCCCTGCCGATCTCACATCTCCATCCCTGCCTGATCAAAAAAGATGGGCAAATGACAACGTGCCCCTCGGGGCAGATACCGCAAGGCGGAACAGCGGCCCTCCTTCGGGGCAGGCCGCCGGACCGCGGAGCGGGAAATGGCCTATGCGATTTTCAGCTTCTGCCGCATCCAGGGCCGCCGGACAAACGGATCTCCAAAATGCGGTGAGCAGCAGGCATCTGCCTGCTGCTCACAAACTTTTTTATTCCATTTCGGACTTGCAGAAACCAGGATCTCCTCTATGGGCACCTCCAGCAGGGCGCCCAGCGCGTACAGGTTGTCGACGGAGGGGAGGCTCTTCCCCTTCTGCCACTTGTAAATGGCCTGGGGCTCCTCAAACCCGAAGTAGACCTGGAGGTCCCGGACGGACAGGCCCCGCTCCGTGCGCAGGCGGACGATGTTGGCTCCGGTGGCCACAGGGTCAATCACCGGAAATATCTTTTGCTGCATAAAAATCGCCTCCATCAGTCAATTTTTCAATCGGGAATGTTAGGATAATGGAACTCCAGAGAAAAAGCAATAGATTTTGGAAAAATGTAATGAAACTTTCATATTTTCAGGAGGTAAGCGCACTATGAAACAGTCTGTTCAGCTGAACAAGCAGAGCAAGCGCGCCCAGCGGGCATATCACGCTGCCCGGCGGGGCAGCTGGTACGGCCTCTCGCCGGTAACCCGGGTGACGCCCAGCCGCAAGACCTATGACCGGAACCGCGCCAAGCGGGAGGCCCGAACCTCTTTCCTGTCGGAAACATAAGCAGCCGGATGCAGGCCGGGGCACTCCGGGGCTGAGCCCCGAACCGGGGTATAGTGGGAAGGGAAAGCCTTGCATCACTGCTTGTCCTATGGTATGCTTCGGCTGTGTTCCTTCCCCAGGGGGCGTCAGCGCAGGTGCAGTCCAGGGAGCCGGACCGCGCAGGAGGCGGCACAGCGGGCCGACAAAACAAAGCACGGAAAATCGGGCCGGGGCCGCGGATTTCCGGTATGCTGAATCCAGAAGGACGGTGTGACCAATGGATTGGGTAACAAGCATTCATCAGGCGATCCAGTATATCGAGGAACATCTCCGGGAGGAGCTGACCATCCGGGAGATCGCGCAGCAGGCGGCCCTGTCCCCCTTTTACTTTCAGAAGGGCTTTGCCATGCTGTGCGGCATGACGGTGGGCGACTACATCCGCCAGCGCCGGCTCTCCGCCGCCGGGCTGGAGGTCCTCACGACGGACCGGAAGATCATCGACATCGCGCTGGAATTCGGCTACGACTCGCCGGACAGCTTCACCAAAGCCTTTACCCGATTCCATGGCCTCACACCTGCCGCACTGCGAAAAAGCGGAGGCGCGGTCCGTTCCTTTGCTCCGCTGCGGATCAAAGTGACATTGGAAGGTGGTCAAAACATGGATTGCAGAATTATGAAAAAAGATGCCTTTACGGTGCTCTGCCGGGCAAAGACCTTCAAGTACGAGGACGGCGCCGCGGAAGTCCCCCGGTTCTGGGCGGAGCATTTCGCCACAGGGGGCGGCAGGGTGATCTGCGGCATGTACGGCATCAACCTGGACGAGAGCATGGGCGGCAGCGAGTTTGAGTATCTCATCGCCGACAACTATGACCCCGCCAGGGAGATTCCCGACGGCTTCACCACCCGCACCATTCCGGCCCACACCTGGGCGGTGTTTCCCTGCACGGGAAGGATGCCCCAGGCCCTCCAGGGGCTGAACCAGCAGATTTTCTCCCAGTGGCTGCCCACAAACCCCGACTACAAGATTGCCGCCGGCATCAATGTGGAGCTGTACAGCGACGCCAGCAAATTTGAACAGGGAACCCAGGACCAGGACTACTACTGCGAGGTCTGGCTCCCGGTGGAAAAGAAATAACGGGACCCTATATGCGTCAGTCCCCCAGCTTTTGCCGGGGGACTGACGCGCGTTTCGGCGGATTCTCAGGCCCAAATCCCCGGAGAAGCGGCCGCAGCGTCCATCCAGGAATTGTCTCTGCGGTCCGTCCGGGGCTTGTCCTGTTCCGGGCGGCTGTGTATAATGCATGTGGGGCCAAAACGGCCCGGAGTCCCGCAGCAGTTACTTTGGAGCATAAGGAGAGCAAACCATGATTCGAGACATCTGCAAGGACGAGGCATTTCTTTCCCAGAAGGCGGAGCCCGCCGCACCGGCCGACCTGTCCATCGCAGCCGACCTGCTGGAGACGCTGGAGCACCACAGGGCCGGCTGCGTGGGCATGGCGGCCAACATGATCGGCGTGAACAAGCGCATCATCGCCTTTGACAACGAGGGGACCTATATGGTCATGTTCAACCCGGAGATCGTCCGCAAATCCGGGCCCTATCAGACGGAGGAGGGCTGTTTGTCTCTCACCGGCACCCGTCCGGCCAGGCGGTGGAAGTCCATCAAGGTCCGCTGGCAGAACGAGAAGTTCCAAGAGCGGCTGAAAACCTTCACCGGCTGGACGGCCCAGATCATCCAGCACGAGCTCGACCACTGCGAGGGCATTTTAATCTAACCGGAAAAGGAGGGACCATCCGTGCGGCTCGCCATTCTCTCTGACACCCACGGCCTGCTCCGGCCCCAGGTCCTGGAGCATCTGAAAACTGCAGACGCCATTCTCCACGGCGGAGACATCAATCAACCGAGCATTGTGGACCGGCTGGAGGAGTACGCGCCCCTCTATGTTGTCCGGGGCAACAACGACAAGGAGTGGGCGGAGCAGCTCCCCCACGACCTCACCGTCACTTTGGGCGGCGTGACCTTTTTCCTGGTGCACAATAAAAAGGAGGTCCCGGCGGACCTCTCCGGCGTGGATGTGGTGGTGTTCGGACACTCCCACAGGTACGTGCAGGAGGAGAAAGACGGCCTGCTCTGGCTCAACCCCGGCTCCTGCGGCCCCCGGCGGTTCCACCAGGAGATCACCATGATGATGGCGCAGGCGGAGGACGGGAGACTCCGGGTGGAGAAGATCTCCATCCCCCACGAGGCAACATGATGGAGCTGGGTCTGACCTTTCCCCTCCAGCGGTTTTTGCGGTGCAAAACGCCGGCCCGCGGCACGCAGCCCGACCGGCGCTTCTGCTGGGACCTCCATGTCATCGATCTGCGGGGGCGCAAAAGTCTGCTGGCCGTCCACTGCCGCAGCCGGTACACCTTCGTCCGCTATGATGTGCCGCCCCTCCAGTGGGCGGATCTCCCCGGTCTGTTCCGGGCGGGGCTTCTGGAGAGCCTCGCCGCCGCCGGTTTTTCTCCGGCCCAGGGGGAGGAATACCTGCGCCGGGCCGGGGCCGCCTCCCTCACCCGCACCCACGGCCACCGGGAGGTGGCCTTTCTCAACCGGGCCTGGGCGGATGTGCTGTCGCTGGACCTGTGCCTGGATACCGACAGTCCGGCACAGCCTCTGCTGGACCACGCCGTCAACACCCGTCCCAGCCGGTGCGCGGGCTTTGAGGGGCTGGGGACGGGGCTGGCGCGGATGGCTGAGACATTGCATGAACAGGAGGCGGCGCCATGAAATGCCATTCCCTTCAAATTGGCACAATCCCCGCAGTTTTATATGGGGAGCCCGCGGAGCGGGGCTATCTGTTTCTCCACGGCCAGATGGGGCACAAGGAGGAGGCGGAGGCCTTCGCCCAGGTGGTCTGCCCCAGGGGCTTCCAGGTACTGTCCATCGACCTGCCCGGCCACGGGGCGCGCCGGGACCGGGGCGAAGCGCTGGCCCCCTGGACGGCGGTGCCGGACATCCGGGCGGCGCTGGATTGGGCGGAGCGCCGCTGGAAAACGACCGGGCTCCGGGCCAACAGCATCGGGGCCTATTTTGCCATGCTGGCCTTTGCCGCGCCGGAGCGCGCCCTGCTGGTCTCTCCCATTCTGGACATGGAGGGGCTGATTTTGACCATGATGGGCTGGGCCGGGGTGACGGAGGAGCAGCTGCGGGAACAGGGGGAAATCCCCACCTCCTTCGGTCAGACCTTATCCTGGAACTACCTGTGCTGGGTACGGGCGCATCCGGTTCACCGCTGGACCTGCCCCGTCTGCATTCTCTATGGCAGCGGGGACCATATGACGCCCCGCCGGACGGTGGACGAATATGTCCGGCGGCACGACGCCCGGCTCACCGTGCTGGAGGGCGGGGAGCACTGGTTCCACACCCCGGAGCAATTGGCCGCCCAGCGGGAATGGGAGGAGGCCTCCCTGGAAAGACGGCGGCCGGCACCGCCGGAAACGTGAAAGCCGCCTCCCCGGCCGGTTACCACTCCTGATAGGTTCCCTTCTCTGTCTCGTCCCAGGGGTAGAATTGAACGGCTGTCTCAACGGTCCGGAAGGGGTCGAAGCTGTTCCGAATCCCAAACACACCGCGCTCCTGGGCGGTTATGGCGGGGTAATTCAGCCATTTGACCTGGTGGGTATAGTGGCTCCAGGAGTCCAGGATCTTCCTTATCTGCCCCTCCTCCACACCATAGGTCAGATAGCCCCGGCACCGCTCCCCCTGCCGTGGCAGGGAAAACAGGGCAAAGGGGTCGGCGCTCTCCGTCTCGCCCCAGAATAGGGAATCGTAGGTGTAGTGCCCCGTGATAATCTGGTAATAGTCCCCGGTATAGGTGGTCCCCTGCCAGTCATAGAGCAGCCGGCCGGTGATCTCCCCCTCCATCCGCCACCCCTTCATGCTCTTGGCGGTGGTCCAAAGCTTGATGCACTCGGTGGTCCGCAGCCCCGGGTCCGCCTGCCACAGAAAGTGGTGCAGGATCCGCCAGTGCCCGCCGGGCAGCTCCACGGCGATGTTGCTCATCCGCAGCTCTTTTACGTCATAGACGGTATTGTAGCGCCTCTCAGTTCCAACCATGTAGTACTCCGGCCGCCCCTCGTGAAAGGGGTGCTGGGACACATGTGTGGTCACGCTGAGGGCCCCCTCCATCTGGGCCAGGTCCTGGGGGGCCAGGTCGTCCGCCACCTGCTCCGGCATTCCCAGCTCCAGCAGGCGGGCCGTCACGCTGCATCACGTGACGGCCCGCTTTTTGAACATGCTTACGGCCATCCTGTCCCTCAGCCGCCCTCGGTCTGTGGGCTCCCGCCTGCGGGACACTGCCGGCCCGTATGGTCAATGGTATAGTCCCCGGACAGGATAATCTGCGAGATGGGGACAAAGGTATAGCCCTCCTGAAGCAGCGTCTGCAAAATCTGGGGCAGCGCCTCCGGCGTATGCAGCGCGGCGTTGTGGAACAGCACAATGGAGCCCGGCTGCACCCTGGAGGTGACCCGCTGCACAATCTCCCCCGCGGAGATCTCCTTCCAGTCCAGGCTGTCCACATCCCACTGAATGGGCTCCATGCCGATGGCACGGACGGCATTGATGGACTTGTCGTCATAGTCTCCATAGGGGAGCCGCACCAGGGTGGGACGCACGCCGGTGACCGCCTCAATTTTGTCGTTGCAGGCGGTCAGGTCGTCGGTAATCTCCTGGGCAGACAGCTGGGGATAGTGGGCATGGGTGTTGGAGTGGTTCATCACCTCATGTCCCGCATCGTGGAGGGCCTTGACAGACTCCGGATATTTGTCCACCCACTCCCCCACCACGAAAAAGGTGGCCTTCACGTTATACTGGGACAGGATATCGATCAGCTGCTGTGTATCCTCGTTGCCCCAGGGTGATGCTTCCTTGCGGCGGGCCCACTCTTCCTTATCCCATATAAAAAGTCACTGCGGAATCCCTCCACAGTGACTTACTGTTTTTTCCTCATATGGTTTTCATTTCCCCGCCTTCCGCACAGTGTTCCCGGCCCTTCCCCTCGGTGCTGTCCAAACGCTCTGCCCGCTGCCTGTCCGGCGTCCTGTCAGCCGCCGCAGGGGCAATTCTTCTCCGGCGCTCTCTGCTTTATGGATACAAATCCGGTCGGCAGCGGCTCCATCTCCTGTACCGGCTGGACCGGCAGCAGACTGTATTCCACATGTACAGACTTTCCCACCACAGTTTCCTCATAGGCGTCCAAAATCCGCTGAAGAACTGTAATCCCGTTTTCATACGTTGCAGCAGGCAGCAAAATCAAAAACTGCGGAGCGCTGAAGCGCGTAAAGGCGTCGCCCGCGCGCAGGTGTGTCTGAATAATATTCTGCAGCTGTTTCATAGCTGCAGAGCATCGTTTGGAATCCAAACGATTTCCGTTTTGGTCCAAAACGGTCAGCATTGCCAGCTGCACCACCCGCCCGCTGCGCACGGCGTTGCGGGCCTCCAGCCGGTAAATATTCTGAAATACACCGTATTCGCAAAAAAAGGCCCCTCTGTCCGGATGGAGCTCCTGCAGCTGCTCCCGCACCACATCCAGGTTCATCTCCACCTCGGCCCCAGCCTTGACCAGCTTGCGATACAGGGCGGTCATTTCTGCCGAGGGGCTCACCCCCAGCTGATCCATAAACAGCTTCGTCACATGGGTATAGTGCTGGATGGCCGCCTGCTGTTCGCCCACTGCAATCAGCGCCTGCATCAGCAGCAGATGGCAGGCCTCTTCATAGGGGTCGATGACCGTGGCATGCTGGCACAGGTGCGCCGCCTCCTCACTGCGCCCCAGCTGCAGCAGATAGGACGCCGTCTCCCGGCACGCTTTAAGAAACTTGGCGTGGTAATAGGTCCGCAGGGATACCGCCCAGGGGCTTCCCATTGCATTGGGGAGGAAGTCGCCCTGATACAGCTGGATCGCCTGGAAAACCGGCTCCAGCTGATCCGTCCCGGCCTGTTCGCACAGCTGGTCAAACCGCTCCATATCCAGCTCCAGATGTACGTCCGGACTCCAGGTATAAAGGCCGCGGCGATAGTGCAGCGCCTGTTTGCCGTCGGGAAGGCCCAGCCGCTCCAGCGCCAGCCGGCTGCGGTGGAGCAGCGTTTTCAGCGTGTTGGTGGGATTGCTGCTGCCGCCCAGATCGCCCCACAGGGCCTCGATCAGCTCCTCCTGGGTCACCCCGCGCTTATGAAATACCACCAGATATTCCAAAAAAGTCCACAGCAGCTTGGATGTGCTGTCCCGCTCGGTTAAAACGCGGGCCTCCGCGCCCTCGCCATGCTGTATCTCAAATCGCCCAAATAACCGGACCTTCAGGGTTTCCCGCTTCTCCACTCTGTTCTCCCCCCTCGACGCGCCGCACACTGAGGATCATACACTTTTTTGTATAATATAGCATATTATATCACAGAAGGCCTCACACCGCAAGTTTTCAGTTTGCATACCTTTGCCTCATTTTTGAATTGGCGTCTCTTTATGAAAAATTTGCTTTCCTGTAACAATCCTGAAACCTTTTCGGCGTATGCTGTAAGTATAGGTTACAGGCTATCTGCCGGAAAGTGAGGGATGCTCTATGAAGTACGTATCCGCTCGATTTGTGCCCTGCAGCCGGAGTACTTATGTCATCGCTGTCACAGGGTATGAGGATAAAAATATTTCCGGTGCTCTCTATTGTCCCGCCTTGAATCTCACGCTGCCCTTTTCTAATCTGATGCAGCTTCTCTTCCGCATGGAGAGTCTGATGGATCGTCTAAATGCGCCCCAGCGGAGTATGCGGCAGCGGACCTTCCAGGCCGCCCCCCGCGAGCCGGAGCCGGATCCGCTCCCCTCTGCGGACGACTGCACCCCTCTGGCCAGCTTCAGTGTCAACGTCCTGTTCCGGCAGAATGCCAGCTGGCAGGGCAACCTGGTCTGGACAGATGCCAAGCTGGAGTCCAGCTTCCGCAGCGCGCTGGAATTGGTCGGCCTGCTGGACGAGGCCCTCACCCTGGTGCACCTGGGTCAGAGCGTATCCGCCTCCTGTTAATTTCCCTCTGCCCGGAGTCTTTGTCGGCTCCGGGCTTTTTTGCTGTCAGACTGACAAGCCGGCGCGCCGGTCCTGTATGGGCCGGCGCGCCGCCGTTTCCAAATCAAAGTCCAGCCGCAAGGGCGCATCGCACGGTAAACCGCTCCTGTCCCCCGTATGTACAGGTGAACAGGGTCAAATCCCAGTCCCCCGCCTCCATGCGCTCCACGTCGTTCCCGTCGATAATTTCCGTCCCGGCCACGGTGTAGGTCCACACGTTGCCGTCCAAATCCCGGAAGCGCACCTCCGCCCCCGCCGCCAGCTGGTTCAGGTGGGCAAAGTGGGAGCGGTAATTGTGCCCGGCAATAATCAGGCCGTCTGCCAGCGTCCCCTGGTAGACGCAGGGGGAGTAGTGGAGCAGCGCATCGCTCCACTCCCGCTGAATGGGCAGGGTGAGCTCCAAATCGGGGATTTCCAGCAGCCCCACATAGTACCGGTCGTCCAGCTCCACGCTGGTCATCATGGGCTGGGGCTCCGGAGCCAGCGGCTGCTCCTTCTCCGGCCGGTCCGGGATCTCCCGGACCAGCACCTCCACCGCCTCGCTGGCCGAGACGGTGGCCCGCTGCTCATCCCAGATATTGTATCCCGCCAGCCCCAGCGCCCCAGCCAGGCACAGCGCCCCGGCGGCCAGCAGGATTTGAAACCGTCTACGCCTCATCGCCGTTCCGTTTCTGGCGCTTCATGTCCATCCAGCCCAGGGAGAACAGCAGAATGCCCGCAATGGTCAGAATCTGCACCGGCAGCCACAGAGTGCCCGTCTGGGGCAAGCCGGGGGCCAGAGGCACAGGGTCCTCGGGGATTTCCTCCTCATCGCCGCCGTCATCCAGGGGCGGGGGCTCATCGGGGATATCCTCCGGGGCGGTGTTGGTCACCACAAAGGTGTTGCCCTCCTGAGTAATCTCCACGGTGTAGTCCACGGGCACATCCACCTCCACCAGCGTCCATTGGTAGCGGTTGGACAGGCCGCGCCAGCTGTGCTGCCAGTCGTTGGCCTCGCTGAGGGTTACCTCCTCATACACCTCGCCGTTCCGGAGCAGCCGCACCGTCACCGAGGTGGGGCGGTCCACCCCTTCGGCGTCCTCCCACACCTTCATCACGTTGCGGTTGACGGTTCCGCCGCCGTCGCCGTGACGGTCCCGGTCGAACTTGTCGCCCCGGATCTCAGCCGCGTAGTACCACTGCTCCTCCACCAGGTTGGGCAGGGTCACCAGATAGGACATGGGGGTGTAGGTGTAATTGCCGTCCTCAATGCGCTCAGGCACCACCAGGTACATGCCCACCTCCAGGGGTTTGCCCTGGGTATCCTTTTCCAGCACCACCTGTCCGGTCTCCTGGTCGGTGCCCTCGTTTTCCAGCTGCACCACGCCCTGCGCGGTGGGCAGGATAGTCTCGTCGGCGGACAGGTAGTTCAGCAGGGTGGAGGCCAGTCCGGTCCACTCCTCCTGCCAAAGCCGGGCCCACTCGGCGTCCCAGGCGGCCTGATAGGCCTCCTGGGAGTCAAAGTCGTCCCGGGACACCTGCACCTCGCTCTCCTCCACCGAGGGGACGGTGATCTGCTCCGGGCCGGAGCCGTCAAAATACTTGTCAAAGGGGCCGTCGTCGTCAGGGCTGAAGCGCACCGCGTCGGACATGTTCAGCACCTTGTAGATCCGCACCTCCATGCCCTCAAAGGCATACTGGCGCTCCTCATCATAAAAGTTCAGGGTGAGGGACACGTCCCGGTCCACATCCACCCTCGCATAGGCCCCGGCGGGGGCCGCCAGCAGGGAGACGCACAGCGCCGCCGCCAGCAGACTAGCGATCCGTGTTCTGATCGTCGTCACCAGGATTACCACCTTTCTTAGCTTGCTTCCGGTTGGGTTTGGAATGTTTTCTGCCGCTGCCCAGCATCCACGCCAGCAGCAGCACCAGCAGGGGGGCCGCCACCAGCGGGGCGATGAGCAGGGGATCGATCTGCAGCGCGTCGGGGGACACCTGGGTATACAGGGCGTCCTCCGGGGTCTCAATCCGGTGTCCCCGGATGAGCATGCGGTGGGAGTTGATGCCGTAGGGGGTGCAGGTCACCAGCGTGCAGTAGTCCTCCCCCTCCGCGATCTCCAGGGCGTCCATTTCGGCGGGCTCCACGATGAGGATCTGGTCCACCTCGTAGGTGCAGGTTTCGTTAAGGATGTGCACATGGAACATGTCGCCCTGGACCATGCGGTCCAGGTTGGTGAACAGCGTGGCAGAAGGCAGGCCCCGGTGCCCGGTGAGGACAGCATGGGTACTCTCGCCGCCGATGGGGAGGGAGGAGCCCTCCATGGTGCCCGCCCCCACCTGAAGCACGGTCTCGCTGGTGCCCAGGTAGATGGGGAGGGACAGGCTGATAACCGGGACCTCGATATAGCCTACGGCGCCGCCGGTGGAGCCCAGGAGGGTAAGGTATTCCGCCGTCTCCTCCTCAGTGGGGCTGAACCGGGTTTTGTCCCCCACCAGGGAGGCGTTGTAGGCCCTGGCCTCCTCCAGGATGGCGTCATATTCCTCGTTGTTCAGGTTGCTTACCGACTCTATATAGCTGGCGATGGCCCTGGACTGTACAAGGGAGTTCCAGTAGTCGCTGATGCTGGGATACAGCAGCAAGGAGAGGCCCACGACAAAGACAAGGATTAAAACAAGGGTGGATTTGCTGACTTTTCTCATAGGTCTCTCCTCACCGCCGTACCGCCGCCCCCCTCCCCGCCGTGGGGGAGGGGGCGCGGGGCCGGACAGCGCGCGCGTTATCCGCGGCGCGGGAATTCATTTGCGGGTTGGGCTCAGCCCTCCATGTCGTGCACGCGCTTCTTGGTCACCAGCAGGACCACAGCGCCCACGGCCAGCAGGCCGCCCAGGGTGTAGAAGATGGTGGTGCCGATGCCGCCGGTGCTGGGCAGCTCGATGCCGCTGAAGTTCTCCACGATGACTTCCAGCTCGCCGCTTGCCACATCTCCATCAGTGGTTTTCACATCGTCCACAGTAACGGTCAGATCGGTAATGGTCTTGCCGTCATCGCTGTATACAGCGGTGATCTTGATCTTCACGTCCTTGTCCAGCAGGTTGTAGCCGTCGGGGGCCACGCACTCGGTGAGGTAGTAGGTGCCGGCGTCCAGGCCGATCACGGACATCTTGCCATTTACATCGGTCACGATGTTGCCGTTGACGGTCTTTTCCTCAGCAGTGCCCTGATTGATCGTCACGGTGGGCAGAGTGTCCTGCCAGCCGGAAACCTTGTTATCGGCGTCGATCGTGACGTACTCCTTCTCGGTGCCGTTTACCAGGCGGTACAGGGCGAAGCGGGCGTCCTTCAGCTTAACATTCTCATCCTTTCCATCCACCTTGGTGACATTCAGCTGATAGGTGAAGGAGGTGACAATGTCCTTGGGGGTCTCGCCGGTGCTATCGGTGTTGGGGTTGTTGGAGAACTCCAGGTCCACTTCGTTGGGGTTGCCGGTGCCGCCGACAACAGCGAACTTGTTCACGATGGCCTTGTAGTTCACGATCACATTGCCGGACATGCCGGAGGAGGCCCAAATATGGTCGCCGCTGGTGTTGCCGGTAATGGTGAAGGTGAAGCCGTCATTCAGATCAGGATCCTTGAGGAGCTCCACAGTGAAGTATTCGCTGATGTCCTGGCCCTCGCCAGCGTCAATCGTGCCGTTGCCGTCATTGTCAAGCCTGATCGTGAGGCCCATCATGGCCTCTACCTGCCCCACGTTATTGATGTCGAAAGGCTCGAGTGCATCGTTGTCGGGGTCCAAATCGTAAACCACGCCCTTGGAGAGGATATCAGTGATTTTGTACACATAAGTATCGGGGTCATACTGGGCCATATTGGGGTCGATGGTGGCGACGATGGTGTAGTTGACGGTATCGCCAATGTTGTGGTCGGAGACGTTGGTGGGCTCGGTATTGGTAATGTTCTTCGTGATCGTCATATCTTTGTTCTTGGCGGTCACGGTAACAGTGCTGGTGTCCAGGATGACCAGGGTGCTGGTGCGGTCAGCGGTGGCGCCCTCAGGAATCCCGGTGGTGGTGTCCGCGATCAGCCAGTAGCCGTGGGCGATTTTGTCCAGGACGACGGTGCCGTCGGCGTCATCATCTTTGGCGGTCTTGTCGGCGGCGATGCTGTTCAGGTCAAGGATCTCCGCGTAAACGGCGTTGGTGAAGTCGCGGGCGCTCATAAGTTTGCCCTCTCCCACATTGGTGGAAATCCAGCTCACGATGGCGTTGTTCTCCGCAGCGGTGGGGACGCGGTTGGTGGAATCCGCCACGGCGAGATCAGCACCTTCTGCGTTGTTCTCGTTGATCACCGTCAGCAGGATGTCGGTGTACTTGGGGTTCACGGTGTAGGCATGGTTATCGCCGCTCTGAACCAGGGTCATGAGCAGGTAGCCGCTGTAATCGGCGCCCACCTCTGTACCATCGGTTTTGGTGTAAACGGGGCTGTTGGTGATGGTGATGCTGTTGTCGCCGCCGGTCTGTCCGCCGGTGGCGAAGGCGGGGACGGCCATTGTCATGAGCATCGCAGCGGCCATGACCAGAGAGAATAGCTTCTTTTTCATAGATTGTAGCTCCTTTCAAACACTTTTGCAAGAAAAATTTGTTTTTGTATCTCGCGCTGGGAAGGGTGGGGAGGGACCCGGGGGCTCCTCAGCGGGCGGACACCTCCTTCCGGCGCCGCCGGAGGAGCAGAAGGGCTCCCGCGCCCAAAGTCAACATGCTTCCAAGGGTCATCATATACGCCACGCCCGGGCCGCCCGTGCTGGGCAGCCGTGGACCGGTGGAGTTGACATATTCGACGGTGACGGTTGCGCCGTCTTTGTTTATTTTGCCCGTTGCCTCCAAACCGGGTTTGTCGTTTACAGTGGTGGTGAAACCGTCACAGGGCGTTTCCGTCACAGTGTATTCAATTCCAAGAGGCAGATTGGAAATGACGATATACTGCCCGTCCTGGAGGGTGAATTTCCCGTCCTTATCGATGACGCCGTCTGCCACCACCATGCCGCCTTCGTCATAGCGGGTATAGGTGGGATAGAGGTTCTCAGAGCCTGGACCGCTCAGCTTCAGCGTGAACTCAAACTCCTGGCTGTACACCTCGCCCTCGACGCCGTCCACCTCCTTGCTGACCCTCAGGTCGCCGGACTCCTGGGTCACGGTGGCGGAGGTGACGGAGGGGAGGGTGAAGCGCATGTAGCAGCTGGAGCCGGAGGCGCCGCGCTCGGTGTAGAAGAAGGTGAGGGTGTAGGTCTTGGTCTGGCGGTCATGGGCGTCCTTGTCGATGTAGTCCCACAGGTTCACGTACTGGCCCACGGAGGAGTGGACGCCGCCGATGTCGCACACCAGGGTTTGTGTTCCATCCTCGTCGGTGAGGAACACCCACATGTCGTCGTCGCCGAAGAAGTAGTAGTCCAGGGGGCCCACGTAGTCCGCCGTCAGCTTGAAGCTGACCGCGTACTTCATGCCGAAGTAGCTGTTGTGGTCCTCACCGTCGTCGGATGGAGGGAAGGCCTGGTTATTATCGGTGTAAGATTGCCATTTATCTCGGCCATGCATGATATAACCCCAGAACTTCGGGTCATCCTTTCCGTCGCCGAAATTCGGCATGTGAATATAGGTGCTGTCCAGCGGCCAGAAGTTGTTGGTCCAAATGTCATAATTCCCCGGGTGGGTGAATTCGTCCAGGTTGTTAACGCCAATTGGAGTGCCGTCCATCTCGCCGCGGACGCTGGTAAGGGTATAGGTGTCGCCTACCCGATTGAAGGTCAATTGACCATCTGTTGCAATCTCTTTCCCTACGCGTTCCTCGGTTGTAAAGAGGTCCCAGGGGCCGTTGATGCCGTCCGCAAACTCAATGTCGCCTTCCGCGGTTATCCCGGTAGCCATCCCGAAAGTAAGTCTCTTGTAGGTATCTGTTCCGTAATTTGCATTTCCGGACTTGCTGCCGTTTCCCATGTTGATGGCATTGGGCTTTCGATCAAGATCCGTCCACTCATCCCAACCGGCCTGTACTCCGGCAATGGAGTTGCCGAAAGAATACTTTGCTCCCGAACCCTCCCTGTAATGGCTATGATCGTTGATGCCTGCGTAGGCAGTATCCCAGTCACCATCGCCGCCTGTCGTCGTCGCGATCTCATAGTCAAAGAGGTTGACGCCATTGGTATAGGTGCCCGGGTTCTGGTCAAACACCAGCCGGATGACGGTCTGATTGTCGATCAGGATGGCGTTGCCGACTGCGCTGTTCGGATTGTTGGTAAAGGCGACGCTTTCCAGCTCATCCTCACCGTATATCATCCAGTCGTCCCTGTTGGTGCTGTCGGGGGCCCTTCCCTCCAGGAGGACCCAGAGCTCCTTCAGCGTGTAGCCGTCGTTGTCCTTCAGGCGGTTCACAAAGGTCAGGCCGGGATACTTGAGGAAGGTGAATTCCTTGCTGGAATAGACCTCCATCAGCTCGTCTTTTTCTATGATAGTACCGTCGCTGTTCAGCGCAAGATGGGTCAACTTTGGGTACTTATCGCCATTCTTCGGGATATTTCCTCCGTTGCCGTCGCCGCCGTCACTGGTGTCGATGACTTCCAGCTTTTCGTCGCTCCCATCCGGGTTCACCACCGCCACATTGGCCCAGTACTGGACCGTAAACTCGGGGTCTGCGTTGAGAGAGGTGGTGAGGGCCACCTGCGTGCCGCCCTTCATGGTGAAGGTGAGGGTCTTGGCCCCGGCGGCCTGGTCGGCCTGGTGGAACTGGGCGGCCAGCTGGGTGACGCCGTCGCTCACGGCTTCGGTATCGGTCCCGTCCCCGGTATCGGTCCCGGCCTCGGTCCCGTCGCCGGTATCGGCCCCGGCCTCGGCGCCGGTATCGACGGAGGCCAGGCTCATGCGGGCCATGCGCATCATGGGCTGGACGGCGGGCTCCTCCTCAGCTCCCGCCTCCTCAAGGGGCTCCTGGGAAGGCTCTTCCCCGGCGGGCTGCTCCTCAACAGGCTCTTCCTCGATGGGCTCTTCCTCGATGGGCTCTTCCTCGATGGGCTCGCCCACGGTCTCCTGGTCATACTGGAACACGGAGAGGTAGACGCCCACCTCGCTCTCGTCCACGGCCTCCTCCGCGTCCTGCATCGCCTGGGCGGCGGGAGCGGCCATGACGGTGCTCTTCAGGGTCACTTCACTGGTAATCTCATAGGCGGAGACGTCCAGAGGCGCTCCGTCCTGGGTAAAGGCGTACTCAAAGGCCAGCAGGTCATACAGCTCCGTGCCGCCCTGGCTGCCGGCGTGGCCGGCCAGGGTCTGGTAGGCCTCGCTGTCCTCGTCCAGCGGCACCACCTGGAGGGCCAGATTCTCCAGCTCCTCGCCGCCCACCAGGTGGACGGTGAGGCTCATCCGGTCATCCTCGTACTGGAAGCGGCCCTCGCCCAGGAACACGGCCGCGCCGGTCCCCTCCACGGGCAGGCAGCTCTCGCCGTGGGTGTGCTCGGTCAGGGTGCAGATAAGCTCGCCGCTCTCCGGGTCATAGCACTCGTCGATGTGGGTGTGCTCCTCCAGGCCGCAGAGGAAGCCGTCCATGGGCACCTCTACCTCGGGAAGCTCCACCTGGGTGAAGCACTCCCCGGTGTGGGTGTGCTCGGCCAGGGTGCAAATCAGCTCGCCGCTCTCCGGGTCATAGCACTCCTCGATGTGGGTGTGCTCAGTCAGGGTGCAGATAAGCTCCGGCTCCGGGAGCTCCAGCACCTTCCAGGTTACCGTGAAGGTGGAGAAGTGCTCCACCGCGAAGGTGGCCTGGACGCTGGCGGCGGATTCCTGGGGCTCAGCGGGGGCCTGGGGCTCGCTGTCCTCCGCATCCTCGGCGGGGGTCTCGCCCTCAGCCGGGGTCTCGCCCTCGGCGGGAGGCTCGCCCTCGGCGGGAAGCTCGCCTTCAGCGGGGGTCTCGCCCTCGGCGGGAGGCTCGCCCTCGGCGGGAAGCTCGCCTTCAGCGG